>NZ_CP114767.1:2232708-2551666 GCF_027359925.1 Hymenobacter canadensis
GTTACGGCTACCCCAGCGATGGTGGGGTCGAGCTCGTCGTTTTTCTGGCAGCCTGCCAAAACCAGGGCGCTCAGGGCTAAGCCGGCAAACCAGGTAGGTACGATTCTTTTCATGAGTAATGCGGTGTAAATAAGGTTTATTGGTGCAGATGAAACCCGAAGGCCTCCCAGTAACGAAAAAAAAATACAACCGGATTTACTTCGTCCTAAATCCGTTGCGGGTACCAAGTACGTAAAGCAGGACATTATGATGTACCAACACAGTTCCTGTTTTGAGACAATCCTCAAAGGTAGCTGTCTGGAATAATTTCCTGAAGAGTTTCCGTAGTTTTGCCCTTTAACACCGCGCTTTTATGCAACACACTTACCGTTTTTTACTTGCTTTTTCTCTTCTGAGTCTGGCCACTGCCTCCGTGGGGCGTGCCCAGAGTCTGGTCAGCGGCTTTCTGCCTGGCAAAGGCCACGGCTCCGTGGTCGTTTCGGGCACGCTGGAGCGCTACCAAAGCGTATATCTGGCACCGGAAAAGATTGATCGGGTGCCCATCTTCGACCGGGTCGAGGTCAGCTCCGTGAACCTATATGGCAGCTACGGCATCACCGACAAGCTGGAAGCCGTGGTGAGTCTGCCCTACATTCAGTCGAAGGGCTTTGCCGATGAGCGGGTGCTGCGCGAGCTGGGCTACGTGAACAAGCGCGCCGGCCTGCAGGACATTACGCTGCTGCTGAAAGCCAAGCTGTTTTCCACCGAAATCGGGACCAACGTGCTGGACGTGCTGGGCGTGGTGAGCGGCAGCACGCCCGTGAGCGACTACAAGTCGGAGTCCGGGCTGGGCTACATTATTGCCATCGGCAACGGTGCGCGCAAGGTGTCGGGCCAAGGCGTGGTGCACCTCAAAACGCTGTCGGGTGTGTTCGTGACCGGTCAGGCCGGCTACAGCGTGCGCGACAATAGCGCCCCTAATGCCTTCGTGGCTGAAACCAAGGTAGGCTACGCCGGCCCGAAGCTGTACATCGACGCTCTGGCCTCTTTCCAGAAGTCGGACAAGAGCGGCACCGATATTCTGCAGCCGAATTTCAACGACTTCTTCCCCGCTACCCGCGTCGACTTTGTGCGCCTGGGCGTCAGCGCGTTCCGGCCGCTGGCCAAGGGCTTCGGCCTGACCGTGGGGGCGGCTACGTACGTGGCTGGCCGCAATCTGGGCAAGTCTACCGGCGTATCGGCCGGTGTGGCGTACAACTTCTAGCAAGCGCTTCAATAAGTATCTCAACGGCCCCGGTGCCAGCTTCCATGGAGGCTGGCACCGGGGCCGTTGGCGTTTAAGGCAACTTTGCCTATCCCGGCACAATACAAATCAGCACTACCCAGTAAAAAGCTATAGCACTAAGCCAATAATCAGCCGTCAACATTGCAAGAATATTGCATGATAAAATCAAGTGCAAATAGAAATATACGATATAAGCTCTAATGCACAATCAGTTATAAAATCACCTATCACCCACCTGTTTAAATTTTTCATGATTATTTCGCGTTGTGTAATTGCCATTCAGCAGCCTTCCAAAGCTGTAGGCATGCTGAATCCGGCTTTCTGTACTCAACTCGCTCAACATGAAATACCGCTATTGGAGTGCCTCTCTGTTGCTTGCTTTCCTGTTTCCGGCCAGTGCCGCTCAGGCGCAGTCTGCTACTGATCCGCTGTGGCAGGAAGTGGCCGCGCCGCCCGCCCGGGGCCCGCTCGCCGCGCCGGCCCGCTGGTACAGCCTCGATACCGCCCGGCTGGCCCGGCGGCTGGCCCTGGCCCCGCCGGAAACCCGGCCCGAGCAGGCCGTCACGCTGGAAATCCCCTACCCCGACGGCCAGCTGCACCGCTTTGCCGTGACGCAGGTGCCGGTGATGGCCCCGGCCCTGGCCGCCCGCTACCCGCGCATCCGCACCTACGCCGCCCGCAGCCTCGACGACCCCGGCACCACGGCCCGCCTGGAATGGACGCCGGTCGGCCTGCACGCGCAGGTACTCGGGCCGGCCGGCACAGTCAGCGTGCTGGCTGATGCCGATACGCCCGGCCGCTACCAGAGCCGCCCCGATGAGATTCCGGAATTCGACTGCCGGGCCCTGCCGGTGCCGGGCGAAGCACAGCGGCCGGCCGGCGGCACCCCGCCCGCCGCGCCGGCGCCCTACGGCGGGCAGCTCCGCACGCTGCGCGTGGCCATGGCCGCCACCGGCGAGTATGTGCAGCGCCTGGGCGGCGGCACCGTGCAGGCCACTTTGGCTTCGATGGTGACGCTGGTCAGCTCGATGAACGCCGTGTATGAGCGCGACCTGGCCCTGCGTCTGCAGCTGGTGGCCAACACCGACCAGCTGATTTTCCTGGACGCCGCCACCGACCCCTACGACAACGCCAGCCCCAGGGCGCTGATGGACACCAACCGCACCGTAGTCGACAATGCCATCGGCTCGGCCAGCTACGACCTGGGCCACGTGCTGGGCTACCGCAGCAACGGCTACTCGGGCGTGGCCTACGTGGGCGTGGTGTGCCTAAGCTCTGAAGGCTACAAGGCCGGCGGCTCTTCCACTGGCAGCTCGGCCAGCAGCATCGCCACCGTCACAACCCACGAAATCGGGCACCAGCTCGGCTCAGGCCACACTTTCAACGGCGACCAGGGCAACTGCGGCGGCGGCAACCGCAGCGCTACCCTGGCCTATGAGCCCGGCGCCGGCAACACCATCATGTCGTATGACTCGCGCTGCGCCCCCGACAACGTGGGCGGCGCCATCCGGTTTTTTCACGCGGGCAGCCTCAGCGCCATTCTGCCCCGGCTGACCTGCGGCACGCTGAGCGCCACCGGCAACCGGCCGCCCGCCGTGAGCGTGCCGCCGGCCGCCTATACCATCCCGCTGGGCACGCCCTTCACGCTGGCGGGCACCGGCACCGACCCCGACGGCGACGCCCTGGCCTATTCCTGGGAGCAGCTCGACCGGGGCACGAGCAGCAGCCTGGCCAGCGCCGCCACCGATGCCAGCGGCCCACCCCTGTTCCGCAGCTTCGCGCCCGTGGCCAGCCCCGCCCGCACGTTCCCGACGCTCTCGGCCGTGCTCAGCAACTCGGCCTCCTTGGGCGAGATACTGCCGCTGGTGGCCCGCACGCTCAACTTCCGCCTCACGGCCCGCGACAACCGCGGCGGCGTGGCGGCGGCCAATTTTTCGATGAACGTAGCCGATGCGGGGCCCTTCCGGGTGACGGCCGCCAACACGGCCGCGACGGTGGCGCCGGGCAGCCTCTACACCATCACCTGGGACGTGCTCGGCACCGACCAGGCGCCAGTGAGCTGCGCGGCCGTGCGCATCCTGTTCTCCAACGACGGCGGCCAGACGTTTCCGACTGAGCTGCTGGCCAACACGCCCAACAACGGTACTGCCACCGTGCGGCTGCCCACCGGCACCACCACCCAGGGCCGCCTGAAGATTGAGGCCATCGGCAACGTGTTTTTTGATGTCAGCGACGCCAACCTCACCCTTTCGGGCCCCGTGGCGCCGCTGCCGGTGGTGCTGAGCAGCTTCACGGCTGAGGCCCGGGCCAACGCCGCCGAGCTGACCTGGACCACGGCCTCGGAACAGAACAACCGAGGCTTTGCGGTGGAAGCGTCGACCAACAGCACCGATTTCCGGCAGATTGGCTGGGTGGCCGGCCGGGGCAGCAGTGCCGCCCCCACCACCTACCGTTTCGCGGACCCGCGCCTGCCGGCCTACGGCAGCAGCACCGTCTACTACCGCCTGCGCCAGACCGACCTCGACGGCACCGAAACCTTCTCGCCGGTGCGAGTACTGTCAGCACCCACCAACCTGGCAGCCACCCTGCAGGTGTGGCCCAACCCTGCCCACGACCGGCTGACCGTAGCCGGCCTCACCGCCGGCCAGCCCGTGCAGCTGCTCGACCTCTCGGGCCGGGTGCTGCTGACGGCCACCGCGCCGGCCGGGCCGCTGGAGCTGCAGCTGCCCGCCGGCCTGGCACCGGGCGTGTACCTGGTGCGCAGCGGCGGCCAGGCGCAGCGGCTGCTGGTGCAGTAATCAGTAGCGCGAACTTTGTAGTTCGCATCTCCACGCCGTTCGAATGATTAAAACGGCGCGGGGACGCGAACTACAAAGTTCGCGCTACTGTGCTACGGTGCAGCTGGTACTTCAGCACTGCTTAAAGGCTACTTGAGTTAGTAGCAGGCGGTGTAGAGACGCAATATTTTGCGTCTCGTCGTTGAACGACGCGGTAAAGCGTAGTTTAAACAACATCAGCAACGACGAGACGCAAAATATTGCGTCTCTACACCGTACTGACAGCTTCTGAAGTTAGCTGAGGGCGTCCTAATTGCTCCTCCTCTGCATGACTAACAGCTTGCTTTTCTACCCAACCACCAGCTCCGTGAACGTGGCGTCAACCACTACGCCGGGCAGGGTGAGGCCGGTTTCGAGGGTGACGGCTACGGCTTCGGCGGGCTGGCCGTCGGTGCTGTAGGCGGCGGGCTGGAAGGGCAGGCCGTGCAGCACCACGCGGTAGCGCGTGAAGCTGGGCTGGTAGTCGCCTTCGGTGGCTTGCTGCAGCAGCAGGCCGCTTTCGGTGCCGGTCACGGTGAAGCGGCGGGTGGTGCTCTGGCCACTCTGGTAGCCGTAGCCTTCGCCGCCGTCGTCGTAGAGTACGCTGCTTTCCTGGCCGGCTTTGTAGTAGACATGCAGCGTCACCTCGTCAATCACCTTTTCGCCCACGTACTGCTGCACCGGATACATCGGAATGACGGCGCCGGCACGCACGAACAGCGGAATCCGGTCGAGGCCGGCGGCGGCCCACACTTCGGCGCCGCCGCTCTTGGCTTCGTCGGTGTAGTAGTAGAACCAGTCGCCGCGGGGCAGGTACATCCAGCGGCCGTCGGCGCCGGCCTGCGTGATGGGGCACACCAGCAGGTGGTCGCCGAGGCTGAACTCGGCCATGCGCAGGTAGGTGTCGGTGTCGGTCTGGTCGAGGAAGGCCAGCGGGCGCAGCATGGGCGTGCCCTGGCTCACGTACTGCCAGAACGTGCTGTACATGTAGGGCAGCAGGCGGTAGCGCAGCTCAATGAAGCCCCGGGCCAGCTCCATGAAGTTCTCGCCGAAGCTCCAGGGCTCCTGGTCACCGTGGTCGCCGCTGGAGTGGGTGCGGAAGAACGGGTGGAAGGCGCCCAGCGCCACCCAGCGCACGTACAGCTCGCCGTCGGGCGTATCAATAAAGCCCCCGATATCGGAACCAATAAAACTGAAGCCGCTGATGCTCAGGCGCTGGCACTGGATATTGGCCAGCCATAGGTGCTCCCAGGAGGCAATGTTGTCGCCGGTCCAGCCGGAGGAGTAGCGCTGGCCGCCGGCGTAGGTGCTGCGCGTGATGGTGAACGGCCGGTTAGGGTAGCTGAACTGCTTCACGCCCTCGTTGGTGGCGCGGGCCATCTGCATGCCGTAGATGTTGTGGGCCTTTTTGTGCGAGGCCGGGTGGCCGTCGTAGTCGAAGCGCACATCGTCGGGGAAGGTGCCCTTCTCGAACACGGCCGGCTCGTTCATGTCGTTCCAGACGCCACGCACCCCGGTTTCCTCAATCAGGCCCTTAAACAGGCCGGCCCACCACTCGCGCACGTCGGGGCGGGTGTAGTCGGGGAAGTTGCAGAGGCCGGGCCACACCGAGCCCTTCATCAGGGGGCCGTCGGCACGGCGGCAGTACACGTCTTTTTCTAGCCCATCGGCAAACACCCGGTAGTTGGGGTCAATCTTGATGCCGGGGTCGATGATGACGATGGTTTTGAAGCCATCCTGGGCCAGCTCCTGCACCATGCGCTTGGGCTCGGGGAAGTGCGTGGGGCTCCAGGTGAAGCAACGGTACCCATCCATGTAGTCGATGTCGAGGTACAGGGCGTCGCAGGGAATCTGCCGGTCGCGGAAGCCCTTGGCAATTTCCTTGACGTTGCTTTCGGGGAAGTAGCTCCACTTGCACTGGTGGTAGCCCAGCGCCCACAGCGGCGGCAGCTCGGGCGGGCAGGTCAGGCGGGTGTATTCCTCGGTCACTTCCAGCAGGCTGGGGCCGTAGATGAAGTAATAGTTCATCTCGCCGCCCTGGGCCCAGAAGCTGGTCACGTCGGCGCGCTCGGCCGCGAAGTCGAAGCTGGCCTTGAAGGTGTTGTCGAAGAAGATGCCGTGGGCAATCTTCTGCTGCAGCTCCAGGTACAGCGGAATGTTCTTGTAGAGCGGGTCGGAGCCCTTCACGTAGCCGTAGGTATCGGAGCCCCAGTTGGTGAAGCGCTTGCCGCGCAGGTTCATGTTGTCGGGCTTGTCGCCGAGGCCGTAGTAGTGCACGCCGCTCTGCACGGCCTTGCTCATCTTCACGATGTCGTTGCCGGTGTCGTAGTCGTACTCCCAGTGGAAGCCTTTTTCGTCCTGCACCAGCGTGTTGCCGGACCGGTCGAGCACGCGGGTCCGGAGGCCGTCCTTGGCTACGGTGCAGATCAGGCGGTCGGTGGTGATGCGGTAGTGGTCGGGCCGCTCCCGGAACTCCAGAAACTCGGGCGCCTGCCGGGCGGGCACGCCACTGGGGAAGGCGTAGCTGAAATCGGGCGCAAACCCCACCTCCGAGGCGTAGCGGAAACGCAGGACTTTATCGGTGATGACCTCCAGGCGGAGCAGGGCTCCATTGTCGCAGCGAAAAACAAAATCGGGGCCCTCCTGCTGGCTGGCCACTACCTTGCCGGGAAAGAACTCCTGCTTCGCTTTCGCGGCCAGGTCGTTCAGCATGTAGTTGTTGTCCTGAATGTTAGGCTCGTTCATGAGGAGGGGCAGACGGGTAAAAGCAGGGAGGTAAAAAAAAATCCGGCGGTGCCGGAGAAGCCTGCGTTAAGCTTGCGAAGGTAAAAACGAATCCCACGAATTTTGCCTAACATTGGCTATTGATTCGCAAAAACCGCCTTTATAGCCCCAATAAACCGGTTTTCCTATTATTCCGTTTTCTGCCTGATTGCTCATGACTATTGCTCCGCTTAAGGTACTGATGCTGGGCTGGGACGCGCCCACCGAAGCGGAACCGACTCCGGCCGCCACGGCGGCGCTGGTTTCGGCGCTGGCCCCGCACGCGGCGCTCACGCTGCTGCTGCCGCATCTGGCCGAGCCCATGCACCTGCCGGCCCCCGCCACCGCCACTGGCCTGGGCAACCTCACCGCCGAAGAGCTGGCCCTCGCCGACACGCATTTCAACGCCATCCATCCGGAAACCTGGCAGTCGCCGGCGGCACCTTACCTGGGTGCTACGGTATGGGCTGAGGCTGGCGGCGCTGCTACTCCGGCGGCGCCCTACATTGGCAGCAGTGAGGCCGCCCAGGCTGCCACGCCCGGGCCTTTTTCGGCCGCTACGCAGCAGGAGGCGAAAATAGCTACGCTGCTCAACGCCGATGCCTTTGCGGCCGATGAGGCCGAGCCAGATGCGCAGGAAGCCGCCGACCTCGACATTACGGAACTCCAAGCCACTGCCCCGGTGGCAGATACAGCCGCCGAAACAGCTCCGGCTGTCACCACTCCCGCAGTAGCCACCCAGCAAGTTATGCCGGACGCTGCTGCGCCCGCGCCGGCCGGCCCCCAGTCGGTGCTGACTATTGCGCTGGAGGCCCTGCGCACGCCCGCTGTTTCCGATGCCGACCTGAACTTCCGCGTGATTCAGTACGCCCGGTTTGCCACGCGGCTGGCCGCCAGCCAGGAGTTTGCGGTGATTTATGCCGCCGACTGGCAGGCGTGGCTGGCTGGCATGGAGTTGCGGCAGCTGACCGGCAAGCCGCTAGTGCTGCACTTACACAGCCTGGCCCAGGACCGCGACACGGCCGCCGACCGGGGCTGGGTGCTGGAGCTGGAGCGCCTGGCTTTGCGCCGCGCCGACCTGGTGCTGGCGGCTTCCTCGGCGCTGGCGCTGCGGGTGCTGGAGCTGCACGATCTGCCGCCGCAGCGGGTCCGGCGCCTGTCGGCTGCCGCCGCGCAGGACCCGGCCCGCCTCGCCGAAGCCATTCTGGTGGCCCTGCAGGAAGTGGCCCCGGCGTAACAACGCTGGAAGGTTAGGGCCGCAGGTAGCCGGCACTAGTGCCCGGAGCGTTACCTTTGCGGCCACTGGCCGGCCACACAGGCCGGCGGCTGTTTTTCGGGCTGGCCGCCGCATCTTCCCTTCTTCTCTATGTCTGATTCGCAGGAACAGGTTTTTGATACCAATTTAGAGCTGCATCCGACCGATGGCGGCGTGTTTCTCTTCGTGCCGTTCAGCGTACCCGAGGTGTTCGGGCAGCGGGGCCAGGTGCACGTGCGCGGCACCCTGGACGGCTTTCCGTTCCGGCTGCCCCTCACCCTCGACGAGGACGGCCACCACATTCTGGCCGTGAACAAGCAGCTGCGCAACACCATCGGCAAAACCTGGGGCCTGCCCGTGCACGTCACGATGATGCCCGACACCGACGAGCCCGGCTTTATGGTACCCGAGGACCTGGACCGGGCCCTGGAGCGCACCGGCCTGCGCGCCGCCTTCGACCTGCTGGCCTACCCTCACCGCCGCGAGTACGTGCAGTGGGTGGAGCGCGCCAAAAAGCCCGAAGCCCGCCAGCGCCGCATCCAGGACGTGCTGGAAGGCGCCGAAACCGGCAAAAAGCTGAAGTAGGAGGTTAGCTGAACATATAAGAACGTCATGCAGAGGCGCAGCCAAAACATCTAGCTAGTGAAGTAATCTGGTTGATTTACCACACTAGCGAGCTGCTTCGGCTGCGCCTCTGCATGACGTTCTATTTTACTCCTCTATTCTACCCCACCCGTGTCAGCACCAGCGCGGTGCGGCTCGTGACGTAGAGGCTGAGCTTGTCGATGCCGTCTTCCACGAAGGTTTCGTAGGTCAGGGACGTGTCGACGCGGTTGTGACCGCCGAACTCGGGGGCGTCGGTGCTGAGCAGGATGCGGTAGTGGCCGGAGTGCGGCACGAAGAAGTGGTAGTCGGGGATGCTGGTGCTCACGTGGAAGTTGAACACGAACAGCAGCGGGCCGCGTTCAAACACCAGCACCTGGTTATCGGTGTCGATGTTGAGCTGGTGGGCGGCGGGGTGCGCCAGCAGATGCTGCTTGCGGGCCAGGTGCAGCTGGGCGTGGTCGAAGGCGGCCAGCTGCCGGAACTTCAGGTCAGGATTATCGGCGAGGCTCCACTGGCGGCGGGCGAAATGGTAGCTCCAGTCGTTGCCTTCGCGCGGGAAGTCCACCCACTCGGGGTGGCCAAACTCGTTACCGATGAAGTTCAGGTAGGCCTCGCCGCCCAGCGCCAGCGTGAGCAGCCGGATCAGCTTGTGCAGCGCCACGCCCCGGTCCGTGATGGGGTCGGGGTCGTCTTTGTGCATGTGCTCGTAGATGGCCTTGTCCAGCAGCCAGTGGGCCAACGTTTTATCGCCGACCAGCGCCTGGTCGTGGCTTTCGGCGTAGGCCACAGTTTTCTCGCCGGCGCGGCGGTTGGCGAGCGTGTGCCAGAGCTCGTGCAGGTTCCAGTTTTCGTCGCGGGTGTGCTTGAGCAGCTTGATCCAGTAGTCGGGAATGCCCATGCCCAGGCGGTAGTCGAAGCCGATGCCGCCCTCGCGGATGGGCCGGCACAGGCCGGGCAGGCCGCTCATGTCCTCGGCAATCAGCAGAGCACCCTTCTTCAGCTCGTGCACCAGCGTGGTGGCCAGCTGCAGATACAGAATGGCGTCCTCATCCGCCTCGGGCCCGAAATACTGGTCGTAGGAGCTGAACGCCACGCCTTCGCCGTGGTGGTGGTAGAGCATGCTGGTGATGCCGTCGAAGCGGAAGCCGTCGAAGTGGAACTCCTCCAGCCAGTAGCGCAGGTTGCTGAGCAGGAAGCGCTGCACCTCGGGCTTGGCGTAGTCGAACAGCTTGGAGTCCCAGCCGGGATGGTCGCCGCGCGGGCCCTCATGGAAATACTGGCCGCCGGAGCCGTCGAAGTCAGCCAGGCCTTCGGCCTCGTTTTTCACGGCGTGCGAGTGCACCACGTCCAGCAGCACCGCCAGGCCGCGCTTGTGGGCTTCGTTGATGAGGTACTTCAGGTCTTCGGGCGTGCCGAAGCGCGACGACACGGCGAAGAAATTGGCCACGTGGTAACCGAACGAGCCGTAGTACGGGTGCTCCATCACGGCCATCAGCTGCACGCAGTTGTAGCCACCGGCCTGGATGCGGGGCAGAATGTGGTCGGCAAACTCGCGGTAGGTACCTACCCGGCCTTCCTCGGTGGCCATCCCCACGTGGGCCTCATAAATCAGCGGCTCCTTGACGTGGTTGTGCACCCGAAACTTCTGGTCGGTCCAGACGAACGGCGCTTCCGGCCGCCAGACCTGGGCCGCGAAGTCGTGGCTGTGCTCGTCCTGCACGGCGCGGCGCAGGGTGGCGGGCAGGCGGTCCTTGGCGCCGTGGGCGCTGCGCACGTGCACCTTGTAGCGGCTGCCGTGTGTGAGACGCTCCTTATATTCCTTGTCGGCCAGGAAAATCTCCCACACGCCATCGGTCTGGCGCTGCAGGGGCGTGTCCTCCCGGTCCCAGTGGTTGAAGTCGCCGATGAGGAACAGAGCCTCAGCAGCAGGCGCCCACTCGCGGAACCAGTAGCCGCGGCGGCGGGCGTCGTAGTTGAGGCCCAGCTGCTGATGAGCGGTGGCGAACTTGCTCAGCGAGCCATATTCACTTTGGATTTCCTGCAGCCGGTCGTCGAGGCGCTGCAGGCGCTGGCGCAGTACGGGTTCGTAGGGCGCCAGCCAGGCATCTTGCTGCACCAGCGGCAGATGCGGCGTTTTCAGGGCCGGAACAAGCATTTCAGGAGCCATAGCGCGGTAGTTTATTTCGGTCAAATCTACTGATGTAACGCGAAGTTGTGGGATCCGGCCAATGCTGGGCGAACTTTGTGGCCGGGCCGGCCGCCGGGCAACCCGCACCTTCGGGTTCGCGCTATACTGGCCAAACCCCGGTTAAACTGCTTTACCTTGCCGCTTATGAAGCGTATTTTCCACTCGCTGGCGCTGTTGGCCCTCGTTGCCTGCTCTACCAATCCGCCCCAGACTATCCCCAGCATTGCCACGCTGGCCGCCCCCATTCCGGCCGGCACGCCCGTGGTGGCCGACAAAGCCATGGTGGTGTCGGCGCACCCGGAGGCCACGCGGGTGGGCGTGGACATCATGCGCCAAGGTGGTAATGCCTACGATGCGGCCGTGGCGGTGCAGTTTGCGCTGGCCGTGGTGCTGCCCGTGGCCGGCAACATCGGGGGCGGCGGCTTCCTGCTCTACCGCGGCGCCGACGGCCAGGAAGGCGCGCTGGATTTCCGCGAAACCGCCCCCGCCGCCGCCACCCGCGACATGTACCTCGACGCGCAGGGTAACATCATCCCGAACCTGAGCACCCTGGGCCACCGCGCCGCCGGCGTGCCGGGCACTGTGGCGGGCATGGTGGAGCTGCACAAAAAGCTGGGCAAGCTAACTTGGGCGCAAGTAGTGCAGCCCGCCGTCGACCTGGCCGCCAACGGTGTGAAGCTGACGGAAAAAGAAGCCGCCGGCCTGAACCGTACCCGCGCCGACTTCGCCCGGTTTACGCCCGGCAGCTCGTACCTCAGGCTCACGCCCTGGACGGCCGGCGACCTGATCCGGCACCCCGACCTGGCCGCCACGCTGGGCCGCATCCGCGACCAGGGCCGCACCGGCTTCTACGAAGGCACCACCGCCGACCTCATCGTGGCCGAGATGCAGCGCGGCCAGGGCATCATCAGCAAAGCCGACCTGGCCGGCTACCAGCCCAAGTGGCGCACGCCGCTGCACGGCCAGTACCGCGGCCACGACGTGCTGACGTTTCCGCCACCCAGCTCGGGCGGCGTGGCACTGCTGCAAATGCTGCAGATGCTGGAGCAGGACGTCAATCTGCGCGGGCTGGGCTGGCATTCGCCGCAGGCCACGCACTGGATTACGGAGGCTGAGCGCCGCGTGTACGCCGACCGCGCCACCTACCTCGGCGACCCGGATTTCGGCAAGGTTCCGGTGGCCCAGCTGCTCGACAAAAAGTACAACCAGGAGCGGATGCGCACCGCCCAGCCGCGCCGCGCCACGCCCAGCGCCCAGGTAGCGGCTGGCTCCGGCCTTCCAGCCTACGAGTCGGACCAGACCACTCACTACAACATCGTGGACGCGCAGGGCAACGCTGTGAGCTGCACGACTACGCTCAACGGGGCCTACGGCAGCAAAGTGGTGGTGGCCGGGGCGGGCTTTATCCTGAACAACGAAATGGACGATTTCAGCAGCAAGCCCGGCGTACCGAACGCCTACGGGCTGGTGGGCGGCAGCGCCAACGCCATTGCGCCCGGCAAGCGCATGCTGTCCTCGATGACGCCGGCCATCTTCACCAAAAACGGCAATCTAGCCCTGGTAGTGGGCACGCCGGGCGGCAGCACCATCATCACCAGCGTGTTGCAGGCTAGCCTCAACGTGCTCGACTACGGCATGAATGCCCAGCAGGCTGTGGCCGCGCCGCGCCTGCACCACCAGTGGCTGCCCGACCAGATTGACGTGGAAGCCGGCGCCCTGCTGCCCGCCGCCGAAGACACCCTGCGTGCCCGCGGCTACGTGCTGAAACCGCGCAGTGCCTGGGGCCGCGTAGAGGTGATTCGGGTGCTGCCCGGCGGCAAGCTGGAAGGCGGCGCCGACCCCCGCGGCGACGATTCGGCGGCCGGGTATTAGCCTGAAACCCGAAGCGGCGCTTCGGCCTGATAACGCGGTATCAGGTGGGGACGAACCACGGGACCGAAGCGCCATTTCGGGATTTTCTGAAAACGAAAAAAAGGCTGCTCCAGCAATTGGAGCAGCCTTTTTTACTTTGGAACGCTGGCGCTTAGCCTTTCAGCGACGTAGCAGCTGAGCTCAGGGTCTGGCCGAGCTGCTGGAGCTTGGCTTGGGCGTCGGGCGTGGCGCTGGCCGCGGCTTTGGTGGTGTGCTCGCCCAGCGTCTGCAGCGACTTGCCGATCTGGCCGCCGTCGCCGCTGCTGATGGCACTTTTCAGGTTTTCCAGTTCCGAGGAAATGGCGCTTAGCGCGGGGCTGCCGGCGCCATTCAGGGTGGAAATCCAGCTGTCGATGTTGCCGCCAGCGGCCGGAGCTGCAGCACTAAGGCCGCCGCCGAGGGCCTCCAGGGTAGCGTCGAGTTGGGTAGTGCCGGTTGATGAGGTAGAATCCATGGTAGTAGGGGTTTGGTTGGTGAGACTGAACAGCTCTATTACCTATCCAAGGCTTCAAAGTTGATTATCAATTATTTAAACAACCCCTACTGAAACATATCTGCTCCCCAATGGTGCGGCCTGAAACAGGCCTTGAGTTAGTATTGGCCCTCAAAAGGTAAGGCCGACCTCACTCCCACAGGAGCAAGGTCGGCCCTAATCTTACACACGTCTATTTTATTATCAAAAAATTAACAATGGCTCATTATGCCATTTTCAGGTTGCCGGCGGCAGTGATGAGCGTCTGGCCGAGGTGACGTAGCTGGTCGCCGGTGCCGTCGTGCAGGTCGCGGGCCGTGAGGGCCGTATGCTCGCCGAGGCGCTGCAGGGTGGCGGCCATGGCCGGGCGGTCGTCGTTTTGCACGTAGCCGCGCAGGTCGCGCAGTTCGCTCTGGATGCCCAGCAGCGCGGAGCCGCCGAGACCATCGAGGGCCTGAATCCAGCTGTCGATGGCGCCGAGGCCGGCCTCTACGGGGTGCTTGCCGGGGTGGGAGAAGGTGTCGTAGATGTTCTGGATGGTTTCTTCGATGCGGGCCGCGTGGTTCATGGCGCAGGGAGGTTAGGAGGTGGAAGGATGCTACAGGATACGCAAGGCGGCGCGGGGCGTTCGGCTGATTGGGGGTGGCCCGGCAAAGCTGGCCCCACGGCCGCCGGATGGGCACAGCAGCCCGTATCTTGCGGCCAAATCCTGCGCTTCATGCTTGTTTCCTTCCGCCGCGGGTGGCCATTGCTGCCGCTGTTGCTGCTTTCCATTGCCTTTCCCGGCCACACCCAGCGCGCCGCCGACGGCCCACCCACCCAGGACCCGTTCCGCCGCCCCGAGGCCGCCCCGGTAGCCCTCGGCCCCTACCAGTCGCACAGCTACCAGCGCGGCCTGCTCACCATCCGCAGCACCGACGGCGGCACGCTGCGGGTGCGGCCCTGGGCTACGGGCGTGGTGCGGGTGGAGTATTTTCCGGCGGGCACGGCCGTGCAGAACATTCCGTCCATCAGCGTAGTGCAGGAGCCGGCCGAGTGGTTTGCGCCCTTCATGCATCATGAGGGGCCCGAGCCCGGCATGCCGGCCCAGGCCTACCGGGATTTTGAGAACGGCTACGTGCGCTCCACGGCTGGGCAGCTCGAATGGAAAACCGACCGTACCACCACCGTCATCATCCAGAAAAACCCGCTGCGTGTGCGCTACCAGCGCCCGGGCGAAACCGTGGTGGCCGACGCCGAGGGCGTGTTCCGGCACCCGGCGGCGGGCCCGGCCGCGCCGGGCGGTATGGGCGTTTCGTTTCAGCTGCAGCCCGACGAACACCTCTACGGCACCGGCTCGCGCGCCCTGCCCCTCGACCGCCGGGGCCGCCGCCTGCGCCTCTACAACGAAGCCCACTACGCCTACCAGAACGGCGAGCCAACGCTTAACGTGAGCTTGCCCACGGTGGTGAGCAGCCGCGGCTACATGCTGTTCTTCGACCACATGGCCGCCGCCACCCTCGACCTGGGCGCCACCCGCCCCGACGTGCTCGAATACCGCAACGAAGGCCCCGGTAGCCTCGGCTACTTCCTGATTACAGGCGAGTCGTACGCCCAGATTCTGAGCCGCTACACGTTGCTCACCGGGCGGCAGCCGCTGCCGCCGCGCTGGGGCCTGGGCCTGATTCAGAGCCGGTTCGGGTATAAGTCGGACCAGGAGATGGAGCAGGTGGCGGCCCGCATGCGGCGCGAAGGGTTTCCGCTGGATGCGCTGGTGCTGGATCTGTACTGGTTCGGGGGCACCAAGCGGCAGGGCGACCTGGACTGGGACTACCAGAACTTCCGGCAGCCCGTGCGCATGATGCGCCGGCTGGACTCGGCGGGCGTGAAAACCATCCTGATTTCGGAGCCCTACGTGATGCGCACCTCCCGCAACGACGCCGACGTGCGCCGCCAGGGCCTCGTGGGCACGCACACCGACGGCTCGCCCTACACCGTGGAGTCGTTCTGGGCCGGGCCGGCCACCATCCTGGATATGTACCGCCCAGAAACCCGCGCCTGGCTTTGGAGCTACTACCGCCGCCGCAAAGCCGAAGGCGCCGCCGGCTGGTGGAGCGACCTGGGCGAGCCCGAAAACCACCCCGCGGACATGCAGCACCTGTTGGGAGGCGCCCGGCAGGTGCACAACGGCCTGGGCCAAGCCTGGGCGGGCATTCTGCAGGAAAACTACCGCCGGGAATTTCCGCAGGAACGGCTGTTCAACCTCGCACGCTCGGGCTGGGCCGGCATGCAGCGCAACTCCGTGTTTCCGTGGTCCGGCGACGTGAGCCGCTCGTGGGCCGGCCTGCAGGCGCAGGTGCCCGTGATGCTGGGCATGGGCCTGGGCGGCGTGGGCTACATGCACTCCGACGCCGGGGGCTTCTGCGCCGGCCCCACCGACCCCGAGCTGTATACCCGCTGGCTGCAGATGGCCAGCCTCGGCCCCATCCTGCGCCCCCACGGCGAAGGCGTGCCGCCCGAGCCCTATTGGTGGCCGGAGCCCTACAAGAGCATTGTGCGCCGCTACACCCATCTGCGCTACGAGCTGCTGCCCTACCTGTATTCGCTGGCCTGGGAGAACAGCCAGACCGGCACGCCCCTAACCCGCCCGATGAATTTTGGGGCCACGTATCTGCAGCCGGAGGCTGTGGAAGCATCCAATCAGCCGTTGGGCTTATCAGCGGAGGAAATTGCGGCCGGCTTCTCTGAAGACACTGGCCAGCCCCAGAGCGCAGGCCCTGCTTTCTGGAATTGGCGCACCGCCACGCCCGATGGCTGGGGCGACAACATTCTACCGGAGCAGCAGCGACAAGCATTTGAGGCCGGGAATACGCCGGCTCTCGCCAACGTCAACGACCAATTTCTGCTGGGGCCGAACCTGCTGGTGGCGCCGGTGCTGCAGCCCGGCCAGCGCCGCCGCAACGTGGTGCTGCCCGCTGGCAGCTGGGTTGATTTCGACACGCAGCAAACCTACGCCGGCAGCCAGACTGTGAGTGTGGCGGCGCCACTCAGTCGCCTGCCGCTGCTGGTGCGCGCCGGCGCTTTCCTGCCGATGACGCCCTACGTGCCCACCACCGCCCGCTACCACCCCGACAGCCTGCGCGTGCGCTATTACGCTGACCCCGCCGCCGGCCGCAGCACCTTCACGGTGTATGACGACGACGGCAAAACGGCCACCGTGGCGCACACCGGCGCCTACGCGCTGCTGGCCTTTAGCGGCCTCACCACCGCCACCCAGGCCGATATCCGGGTGGTGCCCGGCGGCCAGAGCTACCCCGGGGCTCCCACCCGCCGCCACATCGAGCTGCTGATTCCGCGCGTGGTGGCCGCTCCGGCGGCGGTGCTCCTCAACGAGGAGCCACTGCCCGCCTCCGCGTGGGAGTTTGAGGCCGCCACCAGCACCCTGCGCCTGCGCTTCGAGTTGGCGCGCCAGCCCGCCACGGTATCCGTGCGCGGCCTGCGCCTGCACACCGCTCCCACCGTCGCCCAACCCGAGCCGCTGACGCTGGAAGCCCCCGAAAACCGCACCTTCACGGGCCGCACCACGCTGCGCTACACCGTTCACCAAGCCACCCAACCCGATACCCTGCGCATTTTCGACGCCACGGGCCGGCTTGTACGCAGCCTACCAGCCGCCACCACGCCCGGCGCCCACGCCCTCGTCTGGCCCGCCGACAACGACCAGCACCAGCCGGTGGCCGGCGGCGTGTACTTGGCAGAGCTGGCCGGCCAGCGCCAGCGCCTGGTGGTGGTGCCGGAGTGACATGGAAGTGCAGGTTGTGAGCGGCCAGCGAAGTGGCACGGTGCACTGCTGCCAACACGATGTAGAGACGCAATATTTTGCGTCTCGTCGTTGCTGATGTTGTTTTGGCTAGTGTATAGAGCCGGTCGTTCAACGACGAGACGCAAAATATTGCGTCTCTACATCGTGCTCAAACCGCTTCTTATTTCCGCCTACTTCGCCGCTTCGGCCAGCACGTTGAACTTCAGCTGGAACTCGTTGCGGATGGCGTAGGAGCCCAGGTTCTGGAAGAAGCTGCTGGAGTTGTGGTTGATGCCGAACTGGGTGCGGTCGAGGGTGGCGGTGCCGCGCAGGTGCAGGCGGCCGTCGGGGCGGCGTTCCAGCGTGAGCGGAAACTGCACGGGCCGCGTGACGCCACGCAGCGTGAGCTGGCCGCGGGCCTGCCCCTGGCCGAACTGCTGCAGCACGAAAATGGCCGTTGGGTATTTCGCCACATCAAAGAAATCTGCGCCGCGCAGGTGCTCGGCCAGTTGGGCCTGCTCCTGCGCGATGGTGCGCATATCCACTTCCAAGCGGGCTTGGCGCAGGGTGCGGCCGTCGTAGAGGAAGCGGCCGCCGCGGAGCTGCACGGTGCCACTGGGGGCGTAGGTGCCTACTTCGGCGTAGCCGGTCCAGGTGAGGGCGGCGGGCAGCAGCTGGTAGGAAGTGGCGGCGGGCTGGGCAGCAGCCAGCGTGCAAAAGGTCAGGAAGGCGAGGAGAAGTTTCATAGTATCAGGGAGTGTGTGGGTGAGTTGGTAGGCAGTGGTGCCACGACTTTTTTCTGTCGTGGTACCACTATCGTTGAACGACCACCGGCGGCGCCGTTCAACGATAGTGGTACCACGAGGCCTTCGGCAACTCGTGGCACCACAGAGCTAGCGCACGGTGGCTTCGGTTTCGAGCAGGCCGAGGCCTTTGTAGAGCTTGCCGGCCTTGTCGCGGGCCAGGATGTACCAGAGGGCGTCGCCGCCGTAGAGCTGCCGGGCGCTGTCGGCGTAGCGGTAGTTTTTGGCGAAGGTGTAGGTACGGCCGGGCTGCAGGCGGCCGCCGGGGCATTGGAATATCTCGGCAAACTCGGCGGGCGTCTGGCGCAGGTTCTGCTTCCAGCCGGTTTCATCATACCAGATGAAGCTGCCGCACTCCACCACTTCCAGCTCGCCCACCTCAGAGCGCAGCATGGTGCTATGCTTCCAGAGAAAGGTGCCGGGTTTGTCGGGATTGGGCTCGGGGTAGTTGGGGTTGGGCGTATGCCAGAGCGTGAAGCCCACAGGCACCTGCCGCAGCTTGTCGGGCAGCACGCGGGTGTGGTCGGTCCAGGCGGTGGCGGGGGGCGTGGTCTGGGCCAGCAGCGGGGCAGTCGGGGCGACCAGGGCCAGCAGAAGCAGCAGCGTTTTCATGGGTCGTTCGGGGGTTGATGAATGACCCAAAGGTGGCTGTTCATTCCACCCCAAACGCCCCGAATCCGGCAGCGGGACGCCCCAAATCATGATGTGGGCGCTATCGAGTAGCTGAGTAGTGGAGTAACTGAGTAGTAGCGCGAACTTTGTAGTTCGCGTCCCCGCGCCGTTGTAATCGTTGAAATGACTCAGGGGCGCGAACTGCAAAGTTCGCGCTACTATCAGCCCGCAACCACCTGAACGGCGCGGAGGCGCGAACTACAAAGTTCGCGCTACTGCCCACCTACTCAGCTACTCCATTACTCAGCTACTTGATAGTCCCGCGGGGCGGCACCGGTGAACTGCTTGAAGATGCGGTTGAAGGTCGTTTTGGAGTTGAAGCCGCTTTCGAAGGCAATGCCCAGCAGCGTGAGGCGCTGGGCGTCGGGGGTGGCGAGGCGGCGCTTCACCTCGGCCACGCGGTAGCCGTTTACCAGGTCGTTGAAGCTCTGGCCGAAGCCGTTGTTGACCGTGAACGAAATCAGGCGCGGGGCCAGGCCGGTGTGCGCCGACAGCTCGGCCAGCGTGAGCGTGGGGTTGAGGTAGAGCCGTTCCTGTTCCAGCGCCCGCCGGATGCGCGCCACCACGGCTGCATCTACCACTGGCACAACCGTTGCCGGGGCCGCCAGGGTTTCGGTAGCAGCTTCTGAAATCAAGGTGGCCGCCGGAGCCGCATCGGGTTGCGGCGGCAGTGTGGGAGCCGGCGGCGGCATTGCAGCTGGCAGCAGTTCGGGAGCCGCCAGCTCATCCTCGGCTAGCTCCGGCTCGAAACGGACGGCGCGCATATCGGCCTGGCGCAGCCCCACCACGCCCACCAGAAACACCACCACGCCCAGCAGCTCGGTGGAGTAGTCGTAGGCATAATACAGCCCAAAAAACTCGCGCAGCACCACTTCCAGCAGCCACTGCGCACTCACCACGCCCACCAGCACCAGCAGCACCCGCAGCCATTGCAGCCGCAGCTTCGACACCTCCGAAAAATATTCGGGCAGCCAGCGGCGGTACTGCTGCAGCAGCTTCAGACTCAGCACCAGATAGATGGTGAGCGAAACCCAGGTGCCGATAAACTCCACCCGGTAGGTATAGGGCTCGTGCACGTTTTCCCAGAACCACAGGCGCGGGCCGTACGGCTGCAGCCGCAGCCACCAGTAGAGCCCGGCCTGCAGCAGCACCGGCCCAAAGTGCCACAACTGCCGCCGCTGCAGCCGGAAATCGTGGTTGACGAGGCTACGCACATAGAAGTACAGCAGCGGCCCGAACGCAAACGAGTAGTAGATCGGTGAGAAATACCAGTTGGCGTTTTGCCCGTAGATGTTGGCTTCCCGGAAAAATCCGTCGAGCATCCAGAGGGCAATGGCCAGCATGAGCAGGGCCAGAAAGCGGTTGGGCAGGCGGTTGGCCGGGGCCAGCCACAGCAGGCCGGCCGCAAACACGGCCTGCGCCACCACGGCCAGCAGCACGACCACCAAAGGCGTAAACGGTATCTGCATACGGGCAGGAAAAAACCGGCAGTTGGGCCGGGCTGCCAAAATAGCCGTTTATTTCGTCCGGCTTATGAAACAGAAGATTCGGGAATGGCTGCACCGCTATCTGCCCGCCGAGGTGCTGTCGGTGGGGGCCACGCTACTGGCGGCGGCCCTGGCATTGCGCGCCACCGGCAGCGGCCTGAGTGCGGCCCTGGCGGGCACCTGGGCCGGCAACGTGGCGTACTTTGGCTGGCTGCTGGGGCAGGACGTGTGGCAAACGCGCCGCACGCTGCAGGCCACCGGCCGGCCGTACAGATGGCGCACGCTGGGCCAGAACGTGCGGGCGCTGGCCGTGGAGTTTGGCGTGGCCGAGGTGTTCGACAGCCTACTGATCCGGCCGGCGCTGCTCTATTATATGCCGCGCTGGCTGGGCAGCTTCGGGGCGGGCATCGTGGTGGCCAAGCTGCTGGCTGACGTCACGTTCTACATCCCGGCCATCATCAGCTACGAGCTCAGCAAGAAGCGGCTGCGGCGGTTCGAGTAGGCGGTGGGCGGCGATTGAAGCCCATCATGCTGAATGAGAACGTCATTCCGAGTGCAGCGAGGAATCTCGCGTGCTGACGTTGGGTTAGTAACCCTGCTTCAGCACGCGAGATTCCTCGCTGCACTCGGAATGATGGGCCTTTCCCAACAACGTCAGCACGCGCGATGCTTCGGCTGCGCCTCTGCATGACGTACCTTTCCAACTTCTCCAAAACACTCCTGTTTCCCGCCTATGTCTCTGCCCGTTCTCACGCTGCAGTCGTTTCCGCAGGGGCCGGGCCGGCGGCCGTGGTACTTGGAGCGGCTGGAGCGGCATGTGGCCAACTTCCCCGGCGTCAGCCAGGCCCACGCCCACGACTTCTACCTGCTGCTCTACGTCACGCAGGGCCAGGGCACCCACACCATCGACCTGGTGAGCTACCCGCTGGCGCCGGGCAGCGTGTTTTTCATGACCCCGGGCCAGGTGCATCACTGGCAGCTTTCCGATGATGCGCAGGGCTACGTGGTGCTGTTTGAAGCCGACTTCTACCTGTTCCGCTACCCCGGCGGGCGGCTGTTTGAGTACCCCTTCTTCGACCACCGCCACGCCCCCGCCCTGCAGCTGCCAGCCCCCGAAACCGAGCTGCTGCCGCTGCTGCAGCGCATGTGGCAGGAAGCCGCCGCCCCCGCCCCACACCAGGACGAAGTGGTGCGCTCCTACCTGCACCTGTGTCTGGAGCTGGCCGCCCGCCACTACCCGCCGGATGCGCCCGCAGCCCCAATTCCCGACGAACCCCGCCACGCCCAACAGTTGCTGCGCGAGTTCGGGAGCCTGCTCAACCAACACTTCCGGCAGCAGCGCGAGGTGCAGCACTACGCCGATTTGCTGCACGTGTCGCCGAACCACCTCAACGCGCTGTGCCGGCGCCATTTGGGCAAAACCGCCAGCGCCCTGGTACAGGAGCGGGTGCTGCTGGAAGCGCGCCGCCTGTTGCATCACTCGTCCGCCACCGTGGCCCAGGTAGCCGACGCGCTGGGCTTCGAGGATGCCTCGTACTTCGGGCGCTACTTCCGCCGCCACACCGGCTGCACGCCCGAGGCCTTCCGCCAGCCGGCCTGAGCGCAGCCCGGCGGGCAGCGTTGATTTGTACCGGATCTGCCCGCAGATGGGCCTTCGCGGGCGCTCCTGCGTAGAGTAGCTTTGTACCGAAGTTTATCCGCGCACGTTCCCATGTCTACTCCTGCCACTCCTCCTGCCACGCCCGACACCGACCACGACTCCACGCTGCTGGCCATGGTGCAGCAGCGCTGCCCCCGCTGCCACCAGGGCCCACTGTTCACGCATCCGGCCCTCAGCACCAAGTTCATGAGCATGCCCACCCAGTGCCCGGTGTGCAGCCAGGCTTACGAGCCCGAGCCAGGCTTCTACTGGGGCGCCATGTACATCAGCTTCGTGTTTTCGACGGGCATTATGCTGGTGATTGGCTTTGCGGTGTATTTCCTGCTCAACGACCCCGATACCTGGGTGTACATCGTGAGCGTGGCGGTGGTGTCGTTGCTGTTCACGCCGCTGTCGTTGCGGTACTCGCGCACGCTGATGCTGTACCTGTTCGGCGGCATCCAGTACCGCCCCGATAAGGCCCGCACCAACGCCCGCTAAACCAGCCTTTCCCAGCGGAGCATGCCGAAAAGTGGTACTTTTCGGCATGCTCCGTTTCTTTTACCCTGGCCTGCTGGTGCTGCTGAGTGTGCTGGCCGGCTGCCAACCCAAGCAACCCACCCTCGATACCACGCCCAACGCCTGCGCGCCCGACGCCCCGGCCGCGTACACCGTCCGCCACCCCGCCTGGGCCGACTCGGCCAGCATCTACGAGGTCAATATCCGGCAATACACGCCGGAGGGCACGTTTCGGGCTTTTGAAAAGCACTTGCCGCGCCTCGACAGCATGGGCGTGGGCATATTGTGGCTGATGCCGGTGCAGCCCATCGGGCAGAAAAACCGCAAGGGCACGCTCGGCAGCCAGTATTCCATCCGCGACTACCGGGCCGTCAACCCCGAATTTGGGACGCTCGAAGACCTGCGCCACCTCACCGAGGAAGCCCACAAGCGCGGCATGCACGTCATTCTGGACTGGGTGGCCAACCACACCAGCTGGGACAGTGAGCTGGCCCGGCAGCACCCCGACTGGTTCACGAAAGATGCCCGCGGCCAGTTCGTGCCGCCCGTGTCCGACTGGCAGGACGTCATCGACCTCGACTACAGTAAGCCGGAGCTGCGCCGCTACATGCAGCAAAGCATGGTGTTCTGGCTGCGCGAAGCCGGTTTCGACGGCTTCCGCTGCGACGTGGCCGGCCTCGTGCCCACCGACTTCTGGAACCAGACCCGGCCGCTGCTGGAGCAGGTGAAGCCCGTGTTTATGCTGGCTGAGTGGGACGAACTGCACGCCCCGCCCTTCCTCAAAAAAGGCGAGTTCAGCCCAAACACTAAGCTGCTGGAAAAGGCCTTCGATGCCACCTACGGCCTGCGCCTGCGCTACCTGCTCGACAGCATCAGCCGCCGGCAGCAGCCCACCGCCGCCCTCGATAAGTACTTCCAGGCGGAGCGCGCCAAATACCCGGCCAGCAGCTACCTGATGTACTTCATTAGCAGCCACGACATCAACAGCTGGGACGGCACCGAGTATGAGCGGCTGGGCCAAAGCGCCCAGGCCCAGGCCGTGCTGACGGCCCTGCTGCCCGGCATTCCGATGGTGTATTCGGGCCAGGAAGCCGCCCTGAAAAAGCGTCTGCGCTTCTTCGACAAGGACACCATTGCCTGGAACGGCTACCCGCTACGCGACTTCTATACCCGGCTGCTACAGCTGAAAAAACGCCACCCCGCCCTACGCAACGGCGACCCGTGCAGCGAGTTTGAGCGCATAGAAAACAGCAGCCCCGAGGTCTACAGCTTCATCCGGCGCCGGGGCGAGGCCGCCGTGCTGACCGTTGCGAACCTGGGCCGGCAACCCCACGAGGTGCGCCCCACCACGCTGGGGCCGGGCATCTACCGGGAACTGTTTAGCGGGCAGGTGCTCAAGCTGGGCTCGGGCTCGAAGCTGCTGGTGCCCGCCTACGGCTACCGCGTGTATGAGCGCCTCCCCGACCTGCCCCGCAACGGGCTGTGGTAAGCGGCGCGCACGTTTCCCAGGGCTGAAGCCCTGGGCTAGGCAGCGGCTCGAACGGGCGGTTGTGCGGCCAGTGCTTTGGCGTAGCCGCGTAGCGGCAGCAGGTTCACCAGCAGAATCTGTCGCCGCTATGCGGATTTTATATTTCCGGGCACTGTTTAAACTACATATCTGCCGCCGCTTTGCGGCTATTCCACAACCAGATTACTTCACCCTACATAGCCCAGGGCTTCAGCCCTGGGGCACCCGCGCCGTCTGCACAACGCGGCAATATTCGGCTGGCTCCCCCTCTCCACGGGAGAGGGGGCCGGGGGGTGAGGCCTCCGCCCGAACGGCTTTTCCGTACACGGCCTTTCCACCACCGCCGTAGCCCGTGCCCGATTCCGCCGTTCATCCCGATGCCCACTTGTTCCAGGTTCGTCACCCGGAATGGGCCGCCAATGCCACCATCTACGAAGTAAACCTGCGCAACTTCACGCCCGAAGGCACTTTTCGGGCCTTTGCCGAGCACCTGCCGCGGCTGGCGGCCATGGGCATCAGCATCGTGTGGCTGATGCCGATTCACCCGATTGGGGCCGTGGAGCGCAAGGGCACGCTGGGCAGCCAGTACGCCGTGCAGGATTATTTCGGGGTGAACCCGGAGTTTGGGACGCTCGATGATCTGCGCTACCTCGTGCAGACGGCCCACGCCCTGGGCTTGCGCGTGCTGCTCGACTGGGTGGCCAACCACACCAGCTGGGACAACCCGCTGGTGCAGCAGCACCCCGACTGGTATCAGCACGACGAGCACGGCCGTCTCGTGCCGCCCGTGCCCGACTGGACCGACGTGGTAGCCTTCGACTACACCCAGCCCGGCCTGCGCCGCTACATGACCGACGCGCTGCTGTATTGGCTGCGCGAGGCCGACATCGACGGCTACCGCTGCGACGTGGCCGGCCTCGTGCCCACCAATTTCTGGGACGAGGCGCGCCTGGAGCTGGACGAGGTGAAGCCCCTGTTCATGCTGGCCGAGTGGGACGAGCTCTACCCCAGCGGCGGCCTCACCTGGGAGCAATTCAACTCCGACACCAAGCTGCTGGAGAAGGCCTTTAACATGACCTTCGGCCTGCGCCTGCACTACCTGCTCGACCACATTGCCGAAGGCAAAGCCCCGCTGGCCGACATCGACGAGTACCTGGCTGCCGAGCGGGCCAAATACCCGCCCTCGGTGTATCTGATGCACTTCACCAGCAACCACGACGTGAACAGCTGGGATGGCACCGAATACGAGCGGTTGGGGCCACTGGCGTTGCCGTTTGCGGTGCTCACGGTGCTGCTGCCCGGCATGCCGCTGCTCTACACCGGCCAGGAAGCCGCCCTCAATCGCCGCCTGCTGTTCTTCGACCGCGACACTATCGACTGGATTGAGCTGCCGCTGGAAAGCTTCTACACGCGTCTGTTGCAGCTCAAGCGCCGCCACCCGGCCCTGCGCAACGGCGACGTGCTCAGCCGCCTGCGCCGCCTGCCCGGCCCTGCCAGCCTCTATGGCTTCCTGCGCGAAAAAGACGGCGCGGCCGTGCTCTGCGTCATCAATATCTCCGAAGAGCCCGCGCCGCTCCAGCTCCCCGCCGAAGCCGCCGGCACCTGGCAGGACGTATTCAGCCAGGTACAGTTGACGCTGGAGGAAGGCGCCACGCTAACCGTGCAAGGCCACGGCTGGCGCGTGCTGGAACGGGTGTAACGCGAAATTCCATTTCGCGACGAGCACAGCGAGTTCCCCGCGTTGGCGCAGGTAGCAATGGTGTCGGATACTCGCTGTGCTCGTCGCGAAATGGAATTTCGCGTTACTGCCCTACTTGCGCAGCACTTGGCCGCTGCGGGCGCCGGTGTGGCGGCCGTCGCGCACGGTCAGGCGGCCGTTTACCAGCACGTATTTCATGCCCACCGAATACTGATGCGGCTGCTCGAAAGTGGAGCGGTCCTGCACGGTGGCGGGGTCGAACACCACGATATCGGCCACGAAACCAGGGCGCAGCAGGCCGCGGTCCGCGAAACCGAAGGTTTGAGCGGGCAGGCTGGTCATGCGCCGGATGGCTTCTTCCAACGTCAGCACGTGCAGCTCGCGCACGTAGTGGCCCAGCACGCGGGCATTGGAGCCGTAGCCGCGCGGGTGCGGCACGCCCTCCTGCCACACCCGGATGCTGGCGTCGGAGGCCACCATGTTCTGCGGGTAGCGCATGATGTTCTGCACGTCGGTTTCGCTCATGCCGTGGAACACCATGCCGGCATCGTACTGCAGCACCAGATCCAGCACGGTGGCGGCCTCGGCGCGGGCCTTGTGCGGGCGACCAAGCCGCTGGTTGATCTGCTCGATGCTGAGGCCGTTGTAGCTGGTATCGGGCGGAAAGCTGGCCACTACGGCGTAGCTGAAGTGCCGGAGCTGACGGCGTTTCAGGCGCTCCAGCAAACTGGCCTCCACGGCGCGACGCACAGCCGGCCGGGCCAGGCGGGCGCGCAGCGAGTCGCGGCCGTCGGCCTGCACGGCGTCGGGCAGCAGGGTGCTGAGGCTGGTGGAGCTGGCCGTGTACGGATACTGGTCGATGGTGACGGCCTGGCCAGCTTGCCGGGCCGTTTCGATGAGGCTGAGCAAGCCGGCGGTGCGGCCCCAGTTCTGCTGCCCGCCCAGCTTGAGGTGCGAAATCTGCACCGGCAGGCTGGCTTCGCGGCCGATGCGCAGGGCTTCTTCGATGGAGAAAGTCACGCTGTCGGTTTCATTGCGCATGTGGGTGGCGTAGAGGCCGCCGGCCCGGCCCGCCACCCGCGCCAGCCGCACCAGCTCCGGCGTGCGCGAATACGTGCCGGGCACGTAAATCAGCCCCGATGACAAGCCCACCGCACCGGCCCGCATAGCGCTGTCTACCAAGGCCTCCATGCGCAGCAGCTCCGCCTCCGACGGCGCCCGCCGCGCCCGGCCCATTACGGCCTTGCGCACCGTGCCGTGTCCAATCAGCGAGGCCACGTTCACGGATAGCCGGGCGCTGTCGAGCGAGTGAAAGTAGCGGCGCAAATCGGGCCGGGAGGAGCCGCAGTTGCCGGTTACGACGGTTGTTACGCCGTCGTAGAGGAAGTTGTCGGCGGTGGGCTGGCGCATTTCGTCGTCTTCGATGTGGGTGTGCACGTCGATGAAGCCGGGGGCCACGGCCAGGCCGCGGGCATCCAGCACGGTATCGGCGGGGTAGCTGGCTGGCAGGCGCCCCACGGCCACGATGCGGCCGTTGCGCACGGCCACATCGGCCTGCGTCCAGGTGTTGCCGGTGCCGTCGTAGAGGCGGCCGTTGCGGATGAGGATGTCCGCTTTGGGCGGCGTTTGGGCCAGCGTGGTGTGGGCAAGCAGCAGGAGCAGGAAGGCGAGGCGCATGCAGCGAATGTAGCCCGAAGCGTTGGCTTCGCGTAGGTGTAACGGCACAACGGGCAAAACGCTACTCCCGCCCGGCTGATGTCAGGTTTCAAAATGACATAACCAGCCTACGAGCGCCGCGCAATTGGCCGGTTATGGGTAGCATTGCCACGAAGCGGCAGAGATGCTTCGGCAAGCTCAGCATGACGTTCTTTTCACCTCATCCCCTCATCACCTCATCACCTCATCACCTCATCACCTAAAAAACATGCAACACCGTGAACTGGGCCGCTCCGGCCTGCAGCTGGCCCCGCTCGTGCTGGGCGGCAACGTGTTTGGCTGGACAGCCGACGAAGCCGCGTCCTTCCGCGTGCTCGACGCCTTTGTAGCCGGCGGCGGCAACGCCATCGACACGGCCAACATGTATTCGGCTTGGGCGCCCGGCCACCAGGGCGGCGAGTCGGAAACCGTTATCGGCAAGTGGCTGCAGCAGCGCGGCCGCCGCGACGACGTGCTCATCTTCACGAAGGTGGGCATGCAGATGGGCGACGGCTCGAAAGGGTTGTCCAAAGACTACATCCGCCGTTCGGTAGAAGCCTCGCTGCAGCGCCTGCAAACCGACTACATCGACCTGTACCAGAGCCACCAGGACGACGAGACGCTGTCCGTCACGGAGCCGCTGGAAGCCTACGCCGAGTTGATCAAGGAAGGCAAAGTGCGCGCCATCGGGGCCAGCAACTTCTCGGCCGGCCGCCTGCGCGAGGCCCTGGAGGCCAGCACCCAACACGGCCTGCCCCGCTACGAAAGCCTGCAGCCCGAATACAACCTCTACGAGCGTGCCAAACTCGAAGATGAGGTGCTGCCGCTGTGCCAGGAGCACGGCCTGGGCGTGATTCCGTACTTCGGGCTGGCTTCGGGCTTCCTCACGGGCAAGTACCGCACCGAGGCCGACCTCTCCAAGAGTATCCGCGGCAGCAGCATCGGCCCCAAATACCTCAACGACCGGGGCCGCGGCATCCTGGCCGCCCTCGACACCGTGGTGGCTCGCCATGCCGGCGCCACCCCCGCCCAGGTAGCGCTGGCCTGGATTATGGCCCGCCCCGGCCTCACGGCGCCCATTGCCAGCGCCACAACCGCCGAGCAGGTGCAGGAGCTGCTAGGCGCCACGGCCTTGCAGCTGGGCGCGGAGGACATGCGCGCCCTGAACGAAGCCAGCGCATAGCAGTAATGAGTAGTTAGAGCAGGTGTGAGCTGAGTGGACGGCAGTAGCGCGAACTTTGTAGTTCGCGTCCCCGCGCCGTTCAAACGATTCCAAGGGCGCGGGGGCGCGAACTACAAAGTTCGCGCTACTGGCATCTGCCAGCCCGACTGCTGATGCAGCAATGCGGGAACAGCAACGCCTGCAATCCTACCCTTCCAATTCCACCAACGGCCCGCTGCCTCCACGAAGGCGGCGGGCCGTTTTGCTGGTGGGGTTTCTGGACAGACGGCTGGCTGCCGCTGGGGAGTGGGCCGGGACCGGCGGGCAGTTTTTTGCAGTGGTAGCGCAGGATTGCCTATTTTTCCCCTCTTATTCTTTCCACTGCTGTTTTCGCACCTATCGGCACCCCCTCTCCCCGGTTTTTCTATGGCTGCTCCTATCACCTCCTCCTTCCCCACCCCCACCGACACGCCACCCGGCCAGCCGACCCCGCGCTATACCTCGGCGCTGGCCTCGCTCACGGTGCTGTTTTTCATGATGGGGTTTATTACCTGTCTGAACGACATCCTGATTCCGTACCTGAAGGCCATCTTCAACCTGTCCTATACCCAGGCTAACTTTATTAACCTGTGCTTTTTCGGGGCCTACTTCGTGATGGGCATTCCGGCGGGTAAGGCCGTGGAGCGCCTGGGCTATAAGGGCGGCATGCTGCTGGGCTTCCTGATTGCGGCGCTGGGCTGCTTCCTGTTTTATCCGGCCGCCGAAAGCCGCTCCTACGGCCTGTTTCTGGGCGCGCTGTTCGTGCTGGCTACGGGGGTGGTGCTGCTGCAGGTAGCCGGCAACCCCTACGTGGCCATCCTGGGCCCGGCCAAGTCGGCCCCGGCCCGCCTCACGCTCACGCAGGCCTTCAACTCGCTGGGCACAACCATTGCGCCGCTGCTGGGCTCGGCCCTGATCCTGTCGAATTTGCCCGACCTCGACACGGCCACATCTGCCGCTGCCATTGATGTTCGCGCCGTGCAGATGCCGTACCTGGCCATCGGCGGCGTCCTGATTCTAATCAGCATCCTGCTGGGCATGCTGAAGCTGCCGGTTATTTCGCACGCCCAGACCGAAGACGTGCCCGGCCGCCGCGCCTGGCACTACCGCCACCTTGTGCTGGGAATGGTGGGCATCTTCGCTTATGTGGGCGGCGAAGTCGCCATCGGCTCGCATATCGTGAGCTACCTGCATCTGCCCGACGTAATGAGTCTGTCCCCCAAATCAGCTGGTGATATGGTGACGTATTACTGGGGCGGCGCCATGGTGGGCCGTTTCCTGGGCGCCTACCTGCTCAACAAGTTCAACCCCGGCCGCCTGTTGGCTTTCAACGCCCTGGGCGCCGTGCTGCTGGTCCTGATTTCGGTGAGCACCACCGGCGACGTAGCCATGTGGAGCCTGCTGGCCGTGGGTCTGATGAACTCCATCATGTTTGCCACCATCTTTACGCTGGCCGTGGCTGGCCTGGGCCGCCACACGCAGGAGGCCTCGGGCCTGCTGAACGTGGCCATTGTGGGTGGCGCCGTGGTGCCGCTGCTGTTCGGTTTGGTAGCCGATGCCAGCACCCTGCGCTGGGCCTTCATCCTGCCGGTGCTGTGCTACGCCTACATTCTGTGGTACGGCATTTCGGGCCACAAAACCAAAGAGGCATAATCCCTTCCGCATTTTTCAGTGTACGCGCTCCGGGTTGGCGGCTTCTCAAGCAGCCGGCCCGGAGCGTTTGCGTATGTGGGTAAGATTGAACTTTCCGGTCGGATACCTCCTGCGTCCGACCCGGCAGGCCTGTCTTATAAGCCATCCATCATGCTTCTACACCGCTTTCTCCCTCTCCTGATTCCCAGCCTGATGCTGGCTTTCCTGACTATGCCAGCCCGGGCCGCCGTGCGCCTGCCGCGGCTGGTGGGCTCGCACATGGTGCTGCAGCGCAACGTGCCGCTGCCGCTCTGGGGCTGGGCCGAGCCGGGCGAAGTGGTGCGCGTGGCGTTCCGGGCAACGCAGGCGCAGGCCACCGCCGGCTCCGACGGCCGCTGGCAGGTGACGCTGCCGGCGCAGGCTGCGGGCGGGCCGTTCGAGCTGACGGTGCAGGCCTCTAACACGCTGCGCCTCACCGACGTGCTGGTGGGCGACGTGTGGCTGGCCTCGGGGCAGTCGAACATGGAGTGGACGCTGCGCAACGCCGCCAACGGCCCCACCGAAACCGCCGCCGCCCGCTTCCCCAACCTGCGGCTGTTTGCGGTGCCCAACCGCCCCGAGCTACGCCCGCAAACCGAGCTGGCCGGCGGCGAGTGGCAGCCCTGCACCCCGGAGTCGGCCGCCGAGTTTTCGGCCGTGGCCTACTACTTCGGGCGCGACCTGCTGCGGCGCTACAACGTGCCGGTAGGCCTGATTGCGGCCGACTGGGGCGGCACGGTGGCTGAAGCCTGGGTCAGCGCCGAAGCGTTGCAGCAGCTGCCCGATTTCCGGGCGTCGGTGGCCGCGCTGCAGCAGCAAAACAGCTCATTTGCCGAGCAGCAGGCCGCCTACCTGACCCGCCTGAGCGCCTGGCAGCAAAGCCCCGCTGGCCAGGACCAGGGTCTGCTGCCCGGCCGCCCGTCCTGGGCCGACCCTACTCTCTCCATCACCGACTGGCCCACCATGCCGCTGCCGGGCTACTGGGAAAGCCGGGTACTGGCCCTGCACGACCTCGACGGCATTGTGTGGCTACGGCGCGACCTGACGCTGCCCGCCACGGCGGCCGGCCAGCCCCTCACGCTCACCCTGGCCAAAGTCGATGATGAGGACAGCACCTTCTTCAACGGCGTGGCCATCGGGGGCACGCGCGGCTATGACCAGCTGCGGCGCTACACGGTGCCGGCCGCGCTGGTGCGCGCCGGCCGCAACGTGCTGGCCGTGCGCGTCACCGACCACGGCGGTGGCGGCGGCCTCTGGGGCCAGCCCACCGATATGTCGGCCGTGGTGGGTGGCCTCACAGTGCCGCTGGCCGGCACCTGGCACTACCGCCTGGGTCAGGATGCTGCCAGCCGGCCCGCCAACCCGCTGGCCGGCGGCCCCAATAATGCGCCCACGGCACTCTTCAACGGCATGATTGCGCCGCTGCTGCCGTTTGCGCTCAAAGGTGTTATCTGGTATCAGGGCGAAAGCAACGCCGACCGCGCCACCCAGTACCGCACGCTGTTTCCGGCCCTGATTCAGGACTGGCGGCAGCGCTGGCAGCAACCGGCCCTGCCGTTTCTGTTTGTGCAGCTGGCCGCCTACCAGCCCGACCCCGCCGAACCGGCCACTTCGGCCTGGGCAGAGTTACGCGAGGCCCAGCGCTACGTCAGCCGCACGATGCCGCGCACCGCAATGGCCGTCGCCCTGGATCTGGGCAACGTCAACGATATTCACCCGCTCAATAAGCTGGACGTCGGGCGCCGCCTGGCCCTGGCCGCCCGACGCCTGGCCTACAGCGAAACCACGCTGGTCGCCTCTGGACCCACTGTGGCGGGCGTCACGCCGGGCCGCGGCAGCCTCACTGTGCGCTTCGGCAACGCCGGTAGCGGTTTGGTGCTGAAGCCAGCGGCGGCTGCCGGAGCCGGCCGCAGCAGTTTCGCCATTGCCGGGCCCGACCGGCGCTTTGTGTGGGCCAAAGCCGAAGTGCAGGGCACTACTATAGTGCTGCGGGCCGCCGGCGTACCCAATCCGGTGGCAGTGCGCTACGCCTGGGGCAACAGCCGGCCGGCCACGCTCTTCAACGCCCAGGGTTTACCGGCTCCGCCATTCCGGGCCGGCGAGTAGGCGCCCAGCCGCCGCCGCGGGCGGGTAGCACCGGGGGAACATTGGCCAGCTGGCTGGTTGTCAGAAGAAATATTGGTGGGCGCCGCGGCTGGCAAACCCGGCGCAACGCCCGTTATTGCCACTGCATTCTGCCTCTTTCCCGCTTCCTGCATGCCCGTTCGCCTCGCTACGCCCGCCGACCTCGACCCGCTTTTTCAGCTGTGGTGCCAGCTCATGGACCAGCACCAGGCCTATCACCCGGTGTTCGGCTACCATCCGGCGGCAGCGTTTCGGCTGAAGCAGGCATTGCGGGAGCGGCTGCGGGAAACTCACACCCGCATCTTTGTGACCGATGCCGGGCCCGACACGGTGGTGGGGCTGCTGCTGGCCACCTACCAGACCGGCAACAGCGGCATGCACTATTTCCGGCGCGGCTACATCGCCGAAACCATTGTGGCAGAAAACTTCCGCGGGCAGGGCATCGGGCGGGCGCTTGTGGCGGCGGCGCGGGCGTGGCTGGTTGCAGAAGGGGCCGACCATCTGGAACTGCAGGTAGCGGTGCAGAACCCGGCGGCGCTGCGTTTCTGGCAGGCCCAGGGCTTTGGCCTGACCACGCAGCACCTGATGCTGCCGCTGCTGCCTGCCTCTTCCGCTGCGCCTAGCGCCTAACTGTAGCGGCCCTACTTGCGTTAGGACGGATGCCGTTCTCCTGCCCTGCTACCGTTACGTTGCCGCCATGCCCCTGTTTGCCGCCGATATCCAGCCGTTCGACTGGAACCGAATTCTGCTTTCCGACGAAGCTCCGCCATTGTTTCTGCTGGAAGTAGTAGTGCGCTGTGTGCTGACGTACCTGATGGTGATTGGCGCCCTGCGCGTGACGGGCCGACGCGGGGTGCGGCAGCTGTCCATCTTCGAGTTGAGCATCATCCTGGCCCTGGGTTCAGCCGCCGGCGACGCCATGCTCTATCACGATACACCTTTGCTGCACGCAGCAGTAGTGTTTGTGGTGATATCGGGCTTGTATCTGCTCTTCAATCGGCTCACCGAAAAATTCCCGAAATTCTCCGACTGGCTGGAAGGCGCGCCGGTGCTGCTCATCGAAAATGGTGAAATCAACTTACTCAACTTCACCAAGCAGAATCTCACCCAGAAGGAGCTGTTCGGGGAGCTGCGGCAGCGGCAGGTAGAGCACCTGGGCCAGATACGTCGCGCCTACATCGAGGCCACCGGCGACGTGAGCGTGTACTTTGTTGAGGATGCCGACGTGCGCCCCGGCCTGCCCATCCTGCCCGAGCGCAAGAACGATAAACGCCACCGCGCCGAGCAGGCCGGCCAGCACGCCTGCGCCTGCTGCGCCCACGTCCAGCCCCTGGCCAAGGGCGAGCTGGCCCGCTGCACCGTCTGCCACCAAGACCAGTGGATTCCGGCCTGCGACGCCAAGCGCATTGCGTAAGCGGCATGTAGGGGCGCAATATCTTGCGTCTCGTCGTTGCTGATGTTGTTACGTTAATCGTTCAGTGGTATCGTTCAACGATGAGACGCAAAATATTGCGTCTCTACACCGTATTGGAAGCTGCCGTTAACTCAAACAGTCTTCCAAACGGCACGGGGGCGCGAACTGCAAGGTTCGCGCCCCCGTGCCGCCGCATAACTTCACTCCTGCCATGCTGCCGCTGCTCCGCATCCACCACATTGCCATTATCAGCGCCGACTACGCCCGCTCCAAACGCTTCTATACCGAGGTGCTGGGGCTGCGCGTCCTGCGGGAAGTGTACCGGGAGGCCCGGCAGTCGTGGAAGCTGGACCTGGCGCTGGGCGAGCAGTACGTCATCGAGCTGTTTTCCTTCCCCGAGCCGCCGCCCCGCCCTACCCGCCCCGAGGCCGCCGGCCTGCGCCACCTGGCCTTTGCCGTGTCGGATATCGAGGCCACCGTGCGCCACCTCACGGCCCACGGCGTACCATCGGAGCCCATCCGGACAGATGAGTTTACGGGCCGCCGCTTCACCTTCACCGAGGACCCCGACGGGCTGCCGCTGGAGTTTTATGAGGCCTGAACCGGGCCGCGGCAAGTTGGGAATCGTAGAACGGCCGGGCCCCGGCGCGTGGCCCATTGACCGCCGCCCCCTACCTTGCCCCCGCTATGCCCGACAACCCCGCACCACTCCCCTACCTCATCATTGATTTCGACAGCACGTTTACCCAGGTGGAAGGCCTGGACGAACTGGCCGACATTGCCCTCACCGGCCAGCCCAACCGCCAGGAAGTAGTGGCCGCCATCCGCGCCCTTACCGACCGGGGCATGAGCGGGGAGCTGAAGTTTTCGGAGTCGCTCAGGCAGCGGCTGGCGCTGCTGCCGGCCCGCCGCGAGCATATCGGGCTGCTGGTGGAGCGGCTGAAGGGCAAGGTGTCGGAGAGCATCCGGCGCAACCGGGGCTTCTTCGAGCAGTTTCCCGGCCGGGTGTACATTGTGAGCAGCGGCTTCCGCGAGTTCATTGAGCCGGTGGTGGCCGAGTTCGGCATCACGCCCGAGTTCGTGCTGGCCAACACCTTCACCTTCGATACCGAGGACCGCATCACGGGCTTCGACGCCACCAACCCGCTCAGCCAGGACGGCGGCAAAATCCGGCAGCTGCAGCTGCTCGATCTGCACGGCCCCGTGTACGCCCTCGGCGACGGTTACACCGACTACCAGATCCGGGAAGCCGGCCTGGCCGACCGCTTCTACGCCTTCACCGAAAACGTGACCCGCGACGCCGTGGTGGCCCGCGCCGATGAAGTGCTGCCCAGTTTCGACGAATTTCTCTACCAGAACAAGCTCCCGATGACCCTTTCGTATCCGAAGAACCGCATCAAAGTTTTGCTCCTCGAAAACCCCGACCCGCGCGCCGCCGAGCTTTTCCGCCAGGAAGGCTACCAGGTGGACACCGTGCCCGGCAGCCTCGATGAGGACGAGCTGGCCGCCCGCATCGAGGGCGTGAGCATCCTGGGCATCCGGAGCAAAACGCAGGTGACGGCCAAGGTGCTGGAGGCCGCCAACCGCCTGATGGCCGTGGGCGCGTTCTGCATCGGCACCAACCAGATTGACCTGGTGGGCTGCATGAAAAAAGGCGTGCCGGTGTTCAACGCGCCGTTCAGCAACACCCGCTCGGTAGTGGAGCTGGCGTTGGGCGAAATCATCATGCTGGCCCGCCGCATCCCCGAGAAAAACCCCAAGATGCACCGCGGCGAGTGGGATAAGTCGGCCGGGGGCTCGTTTGAAATCCGGGGCAAGAAGCTGGGCATCATCGGCTACGGCAACATCGGCAGTCAGCTCTCGGTAGTGGCTGAGGCCATCGGGATGCAGGTGCTCTACTACGACGTGGCCGAGAAGCTGCAGCTGGGCAACGCCGTGAAGTGCCGCACCCTCGACGAGCTGCTGCAGCAGGCCGACATCGTGACGCTGCACGTGGACGGCCGACAGGAAAACACCAACCTCATCGGGGCCCGCGAGCTGGCCCTGATGAAGCCCGGCGCGCTGCTGCTCAACAACGCCCGCGGCCACGTGGTGGACGTGCCGGCGCTGGCCGCCGTGCTCCGCTCGGGCCACCTGGGCGGGGCCGCCGTGGATGTGTTCCCCTATGAGCCCAAAACCAACCAGGAGAGCTTCGAAAGCGAGCTGCGCGACCTACCCAACGTGCTGCTCACGCCCCACATCGGGGGCAGCACGGCCGAGGCCCAGCGCAACATCGCCGAGTTTGTGCCCGAGCGGATTATGCAGTACGTGAACACCGGCAACACCCAACAGAGCGTCAATTTCCCCAACATTCAGCTGCCCGAGCAGCAGGCCCACCGCCTCATCCACATTCACCACAACGTGCCCGGCGTGCTGGCCCGCATCAATAATGTGCTGGCCGCGCACCACGTCAACATCCTGGGCCAGTACCTGAAAACCAACGAGCACATCGGCTACGTCATTACCGACATCGACAAGCAGTACGCCCCCGAGGTCATCCAGGCCCTGCGCGACGTGGAGCACACCATCAAGTTCCGGGTGCTGTATTAGGTCCGAACCGGGCGCACTGCTCGCTTTCATAGTTTTCTGCCTGCCATGTCGCAACTGCGCAAGACCTCCAGCCTCCCACCGCTTCCTCCTCTGCTGGAGCGAACCGACTGGCGCTGGATGGCAGGCGTGGCGGTGGTGTATCTGCTGTATCTGCCGTTCTCGGGCTACTCGCAGCAATACTTTGATGCCCAAAACTATTGGGAGTTGCCCTCGCGCTTTATCACGCCGGAGCGCCATTTCTCGCTGTTGCACTACAGCTCCCTGACGCGCGGCTACGCCTGGCCGCTGGTGCTAACGCCCTGGCGTGCGGCCTGGAAGCTGCTCGGCGGCAGCCCAATGCTGTATATTCAGGTGCTGGGCAGCCTAGTGGCGGCGCTCTGCTACGGCTGGCTGGGGCCGCGCCTCTGGCAGGTTCTGCATGGCGCCGGGCAGCTGCCGGGCCCGGTGGCACGGCTGGCCTTCGTGCTCACGGGCTTCGTATTCTGGCGCGACTATTTCAACTTTGCGCTCACCGATTTTCCGGCGCTCATCCTGTTGCTGGCCGCTTTGCTGCTGGTGGCGCGAGGCCTGCTCCAGGGCTCGATGCCCTCACGGCCAGCCGTAGGATGGTGGCTGCTAGCCGGCAGCCTGCTGGGACTGGCCTGCAATTTCCGGGGCATTTATACCCTCAGCCTATACCCTGTGCTGCTGGCCACGGCCTGGCCCACGGTGCCGGGTGCCGCGGGTGTGCGTGGCAGCGGCCTGCGGGTGGCGGCACTGCTGCTGGGCGGGGCGCTGGTGCTGGCACCACAGTACCTAATGACCCGGCAGCACGCGCCACCGGGCAGTGCCTGGCACCTCAGCGGCGTACTCAACCAGAACGATTTAGTGAAACGTCACCTGGGCCAGGGCATCAGCAACTTCCGGTACGAAGCGAATATCGGCACCGATTACCCCGAGGCGCGCGTCTGGCTCCGCGACCCTATCGGGCAGGCGCTGGCACGTCGGCACTCCATTTCGCCTGCTGGTATTGCTCCCGTTGCGTACCTGAAGCTGGCCCTGCGCTACCCTCTGGAATTCGGCGCGCTGCTCACCCAGCGCCTGTTCAGCGGGCTCGATTTGCAGCAGCCCAGTCCTTTTTTGCGGCAGCTGTACCGTGCTACGTGGCTGCTGGCCGGCACCAACTACACCCTGCTCGGCCTAGGGCTTCTGGTGCTGGGGCGGCAGCTCTGGCGAGCACGCCGCCTACCGGGGCGGCGGCTGTTACTGGCCACCTCGCTGCTGCTGCCGGCGCTTGGGGCGCTGCCAATGGCCCTGGAGAGTCGTTTTCTGCTGCCGCTGCATATCGGGCTGTGTATGGCGGCCACACTGGGCTTCCCGGCGGACTGGCACCCGGCCCGGCTACGGCATACCCTGCGCCCGCTGCAGCGCATGGTGCTGCTGGCACTATACGTGGGCTGGCTGGCGTTGAACTTCGCTTTCTCCTCCTACACCCACATTCACTTGGAATACGGAGGGCGGCTGCTAGGCGGCTCCGGTCCTGAACCAGTAACGGAGCAGCGGCCGTAGACCTGTTGCTACCTGGCGACTGCAAGCCTGGGCAGACAAGTGGTGCATCAGCTCGGCCGCACCACTTGTCTGCAGCATCCCTGGTAGTAAAGAGCCCCCAGGCTGCTCCTGCGAAACCAGAGCCTGAGCGCCATGCGGCACCAGATAGAATAACGTCTGTCTTGGTGCCGCATGGCCAATCGGCTGCTTTGGCAGGAACATTTACAGAGTAGCAAGATGTACGTTCTCAACTTATTCTTCCTGCGCCCGGAATACGCCAAACGGCCGCCCCGAAATAAGTTCGGGGCGGCCGTTTTGGTTATATCCTGAGTGAAGCTGACTAGCGGCGTACTACGCGCTGAACGCTGCTGCTGGTAGCCGTAGTGAGACGCAGCAGATACAGGCCGCTTTTCAGCTCCGGCAGGGCCGGCAGCAGCTGCGGGTTGGCCGACAGCGGCAGTTTGGCCGAGTACACCGTGGCCCCGGCCAGCGTGGTCAGCGCTACCTGCGTGGGCTGCGGCTCGGTGCCGGTGGGCAAGGACACGAACAGCTCCTGGCTGAACGGATTAGGCGAGACCGTACCAGCGGCCAGCGCGCTACCCGAGCGGCTTACCACCACTACCGGCGAAACGTTTACGCTGCCATCCAGATCCTGCTGCTGCAGGCGGTAGTAGCCTACAGACATGGTCCGCGCCTCGGCAGAGGCGTCTGCGTACTGATAATTTTGGGTGGCCGTGCTGTTGCCGGCGGCCCGCACCTGCGCCACTTCCCGGAAATTTTTGCCGTCAGCAGAGCGCTCCAGCACGAATTTGTCGCTATTCAACTCCTGCGCCGTGCTCCAGCGCAATACGGATCCATCGGAAGTAGCCTGGCCGCTGAAAGCTTTCAGCACTACGGGCAGCGGAGTAGGCGTACTGTTGTTAGTCTGCTCGTAGCGCAGCACGTTAGTCCCAGCCGTGTTGGTGGAGCCAGACACGTTAGTAGCTACTGCATTGTTACCCAGCATCATGTCCAGCAGGCCGTCGCCGTCGATGTCAGCTATTACGGGAGCGGCGTACTGCGTAGCACCCAGGACAATGGCGGAGAAGCTGTTGGTAGTGGGCCGCACGAACGTAACGGCTCCCACCGCCGACTGGGTATACTGGATGAGGTTGCCCGCAGCATTGCCTACCAGCAGGTCCAGCAGGCCGTCGCCGTCCACGTCCAGGACCTGCGCCTTCGATACGTCGCCTCCGTCCAGGGTGATAGGAGTGGCAGCCGTAACGTCCTGCAGGTAGCCCAAATCAGCAAATCCGGCAGTTGTAGTTGTGTTGGCCGCATTCTGCTCGTAGCGCCGGATACGGCCGTCATTGCCACCTACCAGCACGTCCAGCAACCCGTTGCCATTGAGGTCGACTACGGTTGGGCGGCAATATAAGCGGCTGGTAGCGGCAGTGCCCTCCGGGTTGGCGAACAGTAGCACCGCCGCATCGAAGTTATTGGGATTGGCAAGTGAGTTCTGCTCATACCGGAAGACCCGGCCATCATTTTCGCCTATCAGCAGATCCAGCAGCCCGTCGCCGTCGAGGTCAGTGATGTAGGGCTTGGCGAAATTGGTGACCGTAATAGCCGGGTTGCCAGGCGCAGCTGGCGTACCCGCCGTCGCGGCGGCCCCTACCGTAAGCGCACGTGGGGAAAGAGCGGCAGTACTTGTGAAATTTCCATCCGTGCTGCTAGCCTGTTCGTAGCGCTGCAAAGTACCCCGGTTACCGCTGCCAGCCGTGCTGCCAAACCCCACAATCATATCCAGCAGGCCATCATCGTCAAGGTCGGCCAGGCAGGGCGTGGAATAGTCGCCGGCAGTACCGGCCCCCGTAACCGCAGCGGCGGCAGCCGGAAAGCTGAAGGAAGTGGACAGCCGGGTTACCCGGAATCCTTTGCTCGTAATGGCCGTGCCGCTTGAAGTTGTCACGCGGACAATGCCGCTGCTGGCCAGCCGGGGCACCGTCACGGTTAGGGCCCCGCTGACTGCGTTGTAGGTGAAGGGCATCGTCTCGCCGTTGATGGTCACAGCGGATGTGGTAGCTAAGCCAGTTCCTGAAATAGTGAAGGTTTCACCAATCCGGGCAAACGTAGGCGAGAAGCCGGTGATGCTCTGGGCCGCAACTCCCAACGGCAAAGCCAATACTGTAGCGGCAAGAATCCCAATACGAGACAAGTAAGCGTGTTTCATATTTTTAAGACAACGAAGAAGAGCGAAGGAAAAACAGCACGGCAGTATCCTGACCGGCATTTATTGTACTGTACAAAGCTACTTAGCCTTTTCCCTATTTGAAACTTCCGTCCGACGAATAGCCACAAATCCTCTACCAAAAGCACCTTATTTCAGACGAGGGCTTGCTCTCTGCAAACGGCTTGCAGTGTGTACAGCAGCCGGAGTCGTACAACCACCATCCAGCCCCTACAGCCGTTCCCGCACCTGCCCCAGAATCCGCTCCATTTCGGCGCGCACGGGTGCGTCGTCACCGGGCATATTGTTATTCAGGAAGCTAAAGGCTATCAGCCGGCCTGATTTCGTGCGCAGGTAGCCCACCAGGTTGTGGTTATTGGTGAGCGTACCGGTTTTGCCCCACAGCCACGCACGGCCCGCCACCGGCCGGTAGCGGCGGCGCAGCGTGCCCTGGCCGCCACCGGCCGCCAGCAAACTCAACAGGCGCGCTTCGGGCACTTCCTGATGCAGCTTGAGCAGCAGGCCGGTCATGGTGCGGGGCGTGATGAGGTTGAGGCGCGAGAGGCCGGAGCCGTCCACCCAGCGGGGCACGTCGGGCAGATCGGCCAGAAACAGCTTCTGCATCACCCGAATCGGGCGGCGCGTGCTCAGCGAATCAGGGCCGAGGCGGCTGGAGCACAGCAGCAGCAGCTGCTCGGCCAGAAAATTGTCGCTCACCCGCAGCAGGCGGCGGTACAGCGAGTCGACGGGCAGGCCGTACACTACGCGCACACTGTCCTGGGGCAGCACCCGGAATGTCACTACCCCGACAGGCCGCCGCAGCGTGTCCTGCAGCAGTTGCAGCAGCAGGGCCGGGCTGGTCCGGAAGGGCGTTTCGTCCACCCAGTTTTTCGTGGCCGGGAATACAGCGAACTGGTTTTCCAGCTCCGTACGGCGCACATGGTCGTCGTCGGGATTGGGCGTGCCCGTTGGGGCCGCTTGGGTGAGCGGGCCGAAAAAGCGCGGGTAGATGCGGGGCATAGTGCGGCCGGCGGTGCCGTAGAAGCGCACCGTGTGGCCGTACACCGGAAACGCACCCCGCTCGGGCTGATAGTAGTAGTTATAATCGTCCCAGGTCCAGCCGGGGCCGTAGGGCGCCACGCTGGGAATGGCGGCGTAGAACAGCTTTTCGGGGCGGCTTTGCAGAAACGAGAGGACGCGGCGACTGGGCACGTCGCCGTGCAGCAGCGTCGGGTCGCCGGTGCCCCAGAAGATGAGGCTGTCACCGCGCACTACGTAGCGTAGGCCGGGCACCGAGTCTGACAGCAGGTGCAGGCCAGCGTACACACTGAACAGCTTCATGACGCTGGCCGGCGTGAAGTATTTATCGGCGTTCAGCTCGTAGAGCTTCTCGCCGGTGGCAGCATCGGCCAAACTCACGCCCACATGGTGCTGGCGCAATACCGGCGAAGTGGTTACGAGTGTTTCCAGCCACGCTGGGTTGGGGGCGCGGCGCGCGACGGGCAGTGCGGCAGAAAGCTGCGCCAAGGCACTCAACGGCAACAGCAGCAACCCGGCCCAAAGGCGAAATACGGATACGGACATAGAACCGCAAGATGCGCACGGAAACCCGCAGAACGACTGCGGGGGCGCGGCTTTTTTCCGGCACCGGGCCGCCCGCGCAATCCCCCGCCGACACTACGGCCAAAACTTTCCGCCGCTCACCCGGCCGAATCTCCTACCTTTGACTCCCGTTATGCCAGACCGAACCCCTACCCCCACGGCTGCAACGGCCAAGTACATTTTCGTCACCGGTGGAGTGACTTCCTCGCTGGGCAAAGGCATCATCTCGGCCTCCCTGGCCAAGCTGCTGCAGGCCCGCGGCTTCCGGGTCACCATCCAGAAGTTCGACCCCTACATCAACATCGACCCCGGCACGCTCAACCCCTACGAGCACGGCGAATGTTACGTCACCGACGACGGGGCCGAAACCGACCTCGACCTGGGCCACTACGAGCGGTTCCTGAACGTGCCCACCTCGCAGGCCAACAACGTCACCACCGGCCGCATCTACGACCACGTCATCACCAAGGAGCGCGAAGGTGCTTACCTCGGCAAAACCGTGCAGGTCGTGCCCCACATCACCGACGAAATCAAGCGGCGCATGCTGCTGCTGGGCCAGACCGGGCAGTTCGACGTGGTGATTACCGAAATCGGGGGCTCGATTGGCGACATTGAGAGCCTGCCCTTCGTGGAATCGGTGCGGCAGCTGCGCTGGGATTTGCCCGAAAACAGCTCCCTCGTGATTCACCTCACGCTGCTGCCCTACCTAAAGGCGGCCGGCGAGCTGAAAACCAAGCCTACCCAGCACTCGGTGCGTGACTTGCGCAGCGCCGGTCTGCAGCCCGACATCCTGGTGTGCCGCTCCGAATACCCGATTCCGGCCGAAATGCGCCGCAAAATCGCGCTGTTCTGCAACGTCAACATCAACTCCGTTATCGAGAGCCTCGACGCCGACAGCATCTACTCGGTGCCGCTGCTGATGCTGAAGGAGCACCTCGACGAGCGGGTTATCAAGAAGCTGAAGCTGCAGGGCGGCGCGGCCCAGCCCGACCTGGACGTGTGGAAGGAGTTCCTGGGCCGGCTGAAAAACCCTACCGAAGAAGTGTCGATTGCGCTGGTAGGCAAGTATGTGGAGCTGCCCGACGCCTACAAATCCATCATTGAGGCCTTCGTGCACGCCGGCGCCCAGAACGAGTGCAAAGTCACCGTGCGCAGCATCCAGTCGGACCACCTAAACGCCGAGAATGTGGCCCAGCAGCTGCATGGCGTGGATGGCGTGCTGGTAGCGCCAGGCTTCGGCGAGCGGGGCTTCGAGGGCAAGATTGCGGCCGTACAGTACGTGCGCGAAAACAACATCCCGTTCTTCGGCATCTGCCTGGGTATGCAGGTGGCGGTAGTCGAGTTCGGCCGCAACGTGCTGGGCTTGCCCGAGGCTTCGTCGACGGAGATGAACCCGCAAACGCCGCACCCGGTCATTGCCATGATGGAGGAGCAGAAAAACATCACCCTGAAAGGCGGCACCATGCGCCTGGGCGCCTACGACTGCGAACTGCGCCGCAACTCGAAAGCGGCCAAAGCCTACGGCCGCAACCACATCAGCGAGCGGCACCGCCACCGCTACGAGTTCAACAACGAATACCTGAAGCAGTACGAAGCCGCCGGCATGATTCCGTCGGGCCTCAACCCCGACACCGGCCTGGTGGAAGTGGTGGAGCTGGCCAACCATCCGTGGTTTGTGGCCGGGCAGTTTCACCCCGAGCTGAAAAGCACCGTCCAGAACCCGCATCCGCTGTTTGTGCGCTTCGTGAAGGCGGCCATTCAGTACCGGAAGGGATAAGCCGGGGCGACGTAAGCTAAACGAACGTCATTCCGAGTGGAGGCGAAGCCGTAACCGAGGAATCTCGCTAGTGTGGTAAATACGAGCACCATCACATCAGCACGCGAGATTCCTCGACTTCGGCTCCGCCTCCGCTCGGAATGACGTTCTATTTTCAGTTAATCTGCCTGCCAAAAATGCCGACCGGCAAATATTAACCTGACAAGTCCGACCTTTGCGGCAGCGTTGCCGGATTTTTGCGGGCGGCGCCCTTTCACGCATTCCTCTTTTTGCCCTCATTTTTACCTGAATGGACAGAAATTCAGCAACCGGCCTGTTTTTGATAGCGGCCTTGCTCCTGGTCTACCTGTATTTCTTCCGGCCCGAAACCCCGAAGGAAGTACCCGCTGACAAGCCTACCACTGCCGCCGCTGCCCGGCCCGGCACCCCTGCCGCCGCCGCCGTAGCCGCCCCGCTGGATTCGGCCGCTGCAGCCCGCACACTGGGCGCTTTCGCCGGCGCGGCCATGGGCACGGCCCAGCAGACCCAGTTGCAGAACGGCAACCTCACCGTGACCTTCTCCTCGAAAGGTGGCCGCGTGGAGGCCGTGCGCCTCAACAAGTACAAAACGTTCTTTGGCAAGCCGCTGGATTTGCTCGACGCCCAGAGCGCCCAGATTGACACCAAGTTTCGCACCACCACGGGCCAGACCGTGCGGCTCTCCGACCTGTACTTCCAGCCGACTGCCGCCCAGCCCTTCGCTGAGGGCGACAAAAAAGGCCAGCGCCTGAGCTTCGTGGCCAGCGCGGCCGGCGGCCAGATTGAGCAGGTATATACGCTGTTCGACAACTCCTATGAAATGGCCTACGATCTGCGGTTTACGGGCCTGCAGCAGACCATGTCGCAGGAGCCGCTCACGTACACGTTTGTGGACCGCGTGCGCCAGACCGAGCAGGATATCAAGCAGAACCGCAACCACACCACCATCAACCACTACCTCGTGGGCGATGAGCACGGCACCCTGACCGAAGCCTCGGAAAAGCCCGAGGAATTGGACATTGCGGAGCCGCTGAAGTGGGCCGCCCACAAGCACGACTTCTTCGTGGCCGGCATCATTGCCAACTCCACCTTCTCGAACGGCAAGTTCAACTCCACGGTAGACCTGGCCGATACCACGTTCATCAAGACGCTGAGCACCACGCTCAGCATCCCGGCTGCCGACGCGCAGCAGGGCAAAGCCAGCTTCCGCTACTACTTCGGGCCCAACTCGCTGCCCATCCTGCAGGATGTGACGCCGGGCTTCGACCGGAACGTGTTCCTGGGCTGGGGCTTGTTCCGCTGGATAAACCAGTTCGTGGTGCTGCCCGTGTTCCACATCTTGGAGAAATTCATCAGTTCCTACGGCATCATCATTGCGCTGCTCGTGGTCCTGATTAAGCTTGTGACTTGGCCGCTGACTTACAAAACGTATGAGTCGCAGGCCAAGATGAAGGTGCTGAAGCCGGAAATCGACGCCATCAAGGAGAAGTTCGGCGACGACCAGATGAAGGTGCAGCAGGAAACCATGAAGCTGAATTCCAGCTTCGGGGTGAACCCGCTCAGCGGCTGCATACCTACGCTGCTTACGATGCCGATTCTGTTTGCCATGTTCCAGTTCTTCCCTAACGCCATCGAGCTGCGGCAGGAGCATTTCCTGTGGGCCAAAGACTTGAGCACCTACGACGACCTGATCAAACTGCCGTTTGAGGTGCCGTTCCTGGGTCACCACATCAGCCTGTTCACGGTGCTGATGACGCTTTCCACGCTGCTCATGACGTGGCAGAGCAACCAGATGAACCCGGCCGCCATGCAGGGCCCGATGAAGTTCTACAGCTACCTGATGCCGGTGGTGTTCATGTTCGTGCTGAATAGCTTCGCCTCGGGCCTGACCTGGTACTACCTGGTATCCAACCTTGCTACACTGGGCCAGCAGGCCCTCACGCGCCGCTTCGTGGATGACACCAAGATCCGGGCGCAGCTGGAAGCCAACAAGGTAAAAAACAAGGACAAGAAGCCCTCCGGTTTCGGTGCCCGCCTCCAGGACGCCATGCGCGCCGCCCAGGAGCGCGACGCCTCCACCGCCCGCCCCGGCACCACCGATTCCGACGCCGGCACCTCGGCCACGGTAGAACCCAAGCCCAAAAAGCCAACCCGCCGCTCGTAGTCGTTTCGTCTACCGGCAGCCAAAAAGGCCTTTCACGTCGTGTGGAAGGCCTTTTTGTTTGTTCAGAGTTATTAATCGGCGAATTGGTGCGCTTTTTGGAACTTGCCCCAGCAACTCCTCCCCTTTTCTCTACCACCATGCGCCATTTGCTTACGCTCCTGTTAGCCGCTTCGCTTTGCGGCTGTGCTGCCCAGGCCCAGCAAGCTCCCAAGCCTGCCAAAAAGGCCACGGCCGCCAAAAAACCTAAAAAGCAGAAGCTCAAAGCTTCCGCGCCGGTGGAAGCGGCGCCGGCCATCATATTCAGCCGTACGCCCTGTCTGGGCAGCTGCCCGCACTACACCGCCGCCATCTACCCCGACGGCCGCGTGCAGTACGAAGGGTTCCAGCATGCCCCGCTAGAAGGCAAGCGCGAGTTCAAAATCTCGGTTTCCACGGTGAACACCATTCTGTTTCAGGCCCGGGAAATGAACTTCGCCAAGCTGCCCGCAACCTACTCCGACGGGGCCACCGACCTGCCCGCCACCAGCCTCAGCATCCGGCAGGCCGAAGGCCCCGCCACCGCCGTATCCGTCGAGTCGGGCGCCCCCGCCGAGCTGACCAACCTGCTACGCTACGTGGAAAAGCAAATTACCGACGGCCTGGGCGTCACCGCCGACCAGTAGAATAGGACTGTCATTGCGAGGACGAAGTACGAAGCAATCCTTCCTCTCGTGGCAGACACTTTCCTTACAGCAAAGCCCTCCGGCATCAGGTTACGACCTGGCGCCGGAGGGCTTCTCACTTAGGGTTGTTTTCAGCAAATGAGAGGAAGGATTGCTTCGCTCTGCTCGCAATGACAGTTACTCCTTGCGCACGCGCTCCAGCACCAGCTGGTTCATGGGGTTGGGCGTGAGGCCGCGCACATTGTTTTGGGTGAGGCGCACCACTTCGTCGTAGTACACGGCCACCACCGGGCATTCCTCCACAATGAGGCGGTCCATCTGGCGGTAGAGCTCGTAACGCTTTTCGGTGTTCTGCTCCAGCTTGGCCTGCTCGTAGAGGCGGTCGTAGGCGGGGCTGCGGAAGTGGGTTTTGTTGGGGCCGGCGGGCGCGAAGTTCTTGCTGTAGAACAGGGCCAGGTAGTTTTCCGCGTCGGGGTAGTCGCCGAGCCAGCTGCGGGTGAAGAAGGCGGCGCGGCCGTTGTCGATCAGCTCGCCGTGCGCCGCGCCCTGGTTCACGTCGATTTCCACCTGCACGCCCACTTCGGCCCACTTTTTCTGGTAGTACTCGCAGTATTCCTTGGTTTCGGCCACGGTGCTCAGGCGCAGCTTCAACGGCATGCCGGGCCCATAGCCGGCGGCGCGTAGCAGCGCCCGCGCCTTCTCGGGCTGGTAGGTGTAGCCGGGCACCAGCGCGGCGCTAAACGAGGGCAGCGAGGCCGGCACGAAGCCCGAGTTGCCGGGCTTGCCCACGTTGTTGAGGAAGTAAGCCAGAAACTCCGGCTTGTTGAGGGCGTAGTTCAGGGCCTGGCGCACGCGCTTGTCGCGCAGGGCGCGGCCGGTTTCGGCGTTGTCGCCGCGCAGGTTGGCGGGGTCCTGCTGCATGCCCAGGTATTCAGTATTGAGGTAGGGCACTTTCTGCAGCTGAAATTTGCCCTGGAAATCCTCGCGCACCGTGCCGTCGGGGTACATAATTAGGTCGCGGGAGCCGCTACGGATACCGCTCAGAAAGTCCAGCTTGCCCTGCATGAAGGTCAGGAATTCGGTTTTGCGGTCCTGAATGAAGCTGATCTGCACCGCATCGAGGTAGGGTAGCGGCTGGCCCTGGGCGTCCTTTTTCCAGTAGCTGGGGTTGCGGTGGTAGATGATGGCGTTGCCCTCGTCCCACTGCTTGAACACAAACGGCCCGGTGCCCACCGGATGCTCCCGGAAGTCCTTGCCGTACTTCTGCACCGCCTCACGCGGCACCACGTAGGCGTATGGCATCGTCAGGATGCCCAGGAAAGGAATGAACGGCTCCCGCAGGTGAATGCGCAGCGTGGAGTCGTTCACGGCCACAAACGCCGTATCCGACGGCTCGCCGGCGCTGGTTTCCAGCACCTTGCCCCGGAAAATCCAGCCGCCGGGGCTGGCCGTGGGCCCGTCGAGCAGGCGCTTGAAGCTGTACACGAAATCCTGGGCCAGCACGCGCCGGCCTTTGCCGCCCGCAAATACCGCGTCGTCGTGGAAGCGCACTTCGGGCCGCAGCCAGAACGTGTAGGTCTTGCCGTCGGGGGATATTTCGTAGCGGCGGGCCACGCTGGGGCTGGGCCGCAGGCTGTCGTCGAGGGCCACGAGGCCGTTGTAGAGCTGGGTGACGGCCCAGGTGTTGGCCTGATTGCGGGCAAAGGCCGGGTCCAGCGAGGTCAGGCTCTCGGGCTGATTGTAGCGGAAGACGCGGCGCGCATCGGTGGGCGGGCCCTGCTCGGCGCAGGAACTCAGCAGGCTAAGCAGAAGCGGGGCAAAACCAACGGCACGGCGCGAAAACGGAAACATGGGAACGGCGAAACAGTGTATATTTGCAAAGGTATCCCATCCTGGGTTTGCGGCCCTATTGCCGTTTTTGCCAGCCATTTCTTCCTATGAACCTGACCTACTACGGCCATTCCTGCTTCCTGCTCGAAGCCGGTGGCAGCAAAGTACTCTTCGACCCCTTCATCCGGCCCAACCCGCTGGCCAAAGACGTGGACGTGGACAGCATCGAAGCCGATTTCATCCTGCTCAGCCACGGCCACGGCGACCATGTGGCTGATGTGGAGGAGATTGGCAAGCGCACCGGCGCCGAGCTGGTGGGCATGTACGAGGTGCTGGCCTGGTTTGAAGCCAAAGGCCTGAAGGCCGATACCAAGATGAACCTGGGCGGCACCGTGCAGCTGCCCTTCGGCACGGTGCAGATGGTGGCCGCGGCCCACTCCAGCTCCATGCCCGACGGCTCCTACGGCGGGCTGGCGGCCGGCTTCGTGGTGAAAGCCGAAGGCAAAACCTTCTACTTCGCCGGCGACACCGCCCTGACCTACGACATGAAGCTCATCGGCGAGCGGCACACGCTCGACTTTGCCATTCTGCCCGTGGGCGACCATTTCACGATGGGCGTAGACGATGCCTTGGTGGCCGCCGACTGGACCGGTGCCCGCAAAGTCATCGGCATGCACTTCGACACCTTCCCGCCCCTGGCCGTCAACCACGACGAAGCCAAGGCCAAGGCTACGGCCGCCGGCAAGGAGCTGCTGCTGCTGGCCGTGGGCGAAACCATTTCCTTTTAAAAAATTATGAATTATGAATTATGAGAGCTGAATTGGACTGCCCAGGCACCCGGTTTTCAACTCATCATTCATAACTCATACTTCATAATTCTCTCAACCACATGGGTAAAATTATTGCGGTAGCCAACCAGAAGGGCGGGGTGGGCAAAACCACCTCTTCGATCAACCTGGCGGCCTCGCTGGCCGCGCTGGAATATCGGACCCTGCTGGTAGATGCCGACCCGCAGGCCAACGCCACTTCCGGCGTGGGCTTCGACCCGAAGGATATCCAGAACAGCATCTACGAGTGCATGGTGGATGGCATCAATGCCCAGGATATCATCCTGCAAACCAACATCCTGCCCCACCTCGACCTGATGCCCTCCCACATCGACCTGGTAGGTGCCGAGGTGGAGATGATCAACCTGCCCAACCGGGAGGAGAAGATGAAGGACGCCCTGCGCCCGCTGGCCGACCAGTACGACTTCATCATCATCGACTGCTCGCCGTCGCTGGGCCTCATCACGGTGAATGCCCTCACGGCCGCGCACTCCGTGATAATCCCGGTGCAGTGCGAGTACTTCGCCCTCGAAGGCCTGGGCAAGCTGCTCAACACCGTCAAAATCATCCAGAGCCGCCTCAACGAAAACCTGGAAATCGAGGGCATCCTGCTCACGATGTACGACGTGCGTTTGCGCCTCAGCAACCAGGTGGTGGAGGAAGTGAAGCTGCACTTCCAGCAGCTGGTGTTTGATACCATCATCCCGCGCAACGTGAAGCTGAGCGAGTCGCCGAGCTTCGGCATCCCGGTTATTCTGCACGACGCCGAAAGCAAAGGCTCCATCAGCTACCTCAACCTGGCCCGCGAAATCGTGGAAAAGAACGTGGAAGCCGCCGGCGCTTCTGAGTCGGCGGAAGATGCGGCAGCGTAGCGCCACAACGATTTTTTGAGAGCGGCCGGTGAGTTTCACCGGCCGTTTCCGTTTCCGTTTGCGCGTTGCCCGTAGTTTTTACCTGGCATACCGTCGAGTGAGTAGCATCGTGCCAGTTCAATGTTTGCGGCCCCACGTTACCCGCCCCAAAAGCTTTGCGCTACAGATATACTTTGCAGAGCAGCTGAGCGTTCCACGATTTTTGTGGGGCGTGGAACATTTTTCTGTCGCCTTCCCCCGCGTTTGTGTATTTTTGAATCCCGCTGCCTGGCGCCTGTGCCGGGAAGCACTTTGCAGGTATGTCAGAGAAGCAAGAAGAGAAATCCGTTCCGGCTGCGCTTCCCGCAGCGGTAAAGCGCAAAGTCGGGGGCTTAGGCCGCGGCCTCAACGCCCTGATTGAAGGCAGCTACGAGAAAAAGAGCGACCGGCTGGGTTTGGTGCCGCACCCGGTGAACTCCGTCGGGCTAATTCCGTTGGGCCACATTGAGGCCAACCCCTACCAGCCCCGCACGCACTTCGACCAGGACGCGCTGCAGGAGCTGGCCGAAAGCATCAAGGTGCAGGGCATCATCCAGCCCGTGACCGTGCGCCAGACCGGCACCAACGCCTACCAGCTCATCTCGGGGGAGCGGCGTCTGCAGGCCTCCAAGCTGGCTGGCCTCGATACCATTCCGGCCTACATCCGGAAAGCCGACGACCAGCAGATGCTGGAAATGGCGCTCATCGAGAACATCCAGCGCGAAAACCTCAACGCCATTGAAATTGCGCTGAGCTACCAGCGCCTCGTGAGCGAGTGCAACCTCAAGCAGGAAGAGCTGGGCGACCGGGTGGGCAAAAACCGCTCGACCGTGACCAACTACCTGCGCCTGCTCAAGCTACCGCCCGATATCCAGATCGGGCTGCGCGACACGGCCATCAGCATGGGCCACGCCCGCGCCCTAATCAGCGTGGACAACCCCGAGCAGCAGCTGGAACTGTTCCACCGCATCGTGGCCGAGGAGCTGTCGGTGCGGCGGGTGGAGCAACTGGTGCGCGCCGGCCTGAACCCCGCTACCAAGCCCGACGACGCCGACGCGAAAAAGCAGCAGGATGCCACGCCGCAGGTGCCGGTTGCGGAGCTGCGCCGCACCGAACGCCACCTCACGGAGCGTTTCGGCAGCCGCGTCATGGTGAAGCCCGGCCCCCAGGGGCGCGGCGAAATCAAGATTGCCTTCGACTCGGTAGAGGATATGCAGCGCATTCTGCACATCCTGCAGCCGGCATAACCCCACGGGCATGACCTCGCGCTTTCGCACTCTGGCCTTGGCCGCCGCCGCGCTAACCCTGCCGCTGCTGGCCTCTGAGGCGCGCGCCCAAACCGCCGGCACCGATGTGGCCCCGACTACCGTCACCGCCGGGCCGGACTCGGCGCGGGTGAATACGGTGGTGGTGCCGGATTCAGTGCGGCGCACGGCGCGGCTGTTTGGTTTGAAAATGACCAAGCCTACGAAAGCCGGGTTGCTGTCGGCGCTGCTGCCGGGGGCGGGCCAGCTCTACAACGGCCGCTGGTGGAAAGTGCCGCTGGCTGTGGGCGCCGTGGGCGGCACTGTGTATGGTGAAATCTTCTACCAGCAGCGCTATACCGAGTTTTCCGACGGCTTCAATGCCCGTACCGACGGTGACCCCAACACTGTGGACACCGGCCCGCGCTCCAGTTTGATCCGCTCTACTGATGAAGTGAAGCGCGGGGTGAACATCTACCGGCGCCAGCGCGACACCTTCCTGGCCTACATTGCGCTGGCCCACGCCGTGCAGATTCTCGATGCCGTGGTGGATGCCCACCTGCGCGACTTCGACATCAGCGACGACCTGAGCCTGCAATGGGAACCCTCCGTGCTGCGCATGCCAACCCTGGCAGCAGCCCCCGGCGTCAGCCTGACTTTAACTTTTAAATAAATGGCTGCTTGGTTGAGTGGCGGCTTGTTCTGACAGATATCGACGACCAGCCGCTTAACCAGGTAACAATCCAGCCATTTAGCAATCCAACTCTTCCACATGAAACTTCTGCTGATCGGCTACGGCAAAATGGGCCGCGCAATCGAGGCCCGCGCGGTGGCACGCGGCCACGAGGTGGTGGGCATCATCGACCCGTCGAACCCCAGCCTGAGCATCACCGACTTCACCCCCGCCACCGTTGACGCGGCCATTGAGTTTACGCACCCGGATGCCGCCTTCACCAACGTGCAGGCCTGCCTGCGCCAGCGTATTCCCGTAGTATGCGGCTCTACGGGCTGGCTGCACCACTTTCAGGAGGCCGTGGAGCTGTGCCAGCAAACCGACGGCTCGCTGTTCTACGCCTCCAACTACAGCGTGGGCGTGAACCTGTTCTTCCACTTCAACGAGTACATCGCCACCAAAATGCACCAGTTCGGTGGCTACGACGTGCAGGTGCGCGAAATCCATCACACCCAGAAGGTAGACCAGCCCAGCGGCACGGCCCTCACCGCCGCCGAAGCCATTCTGCGCCACTTCCCCACCAAAACCACTTGGCGCAACGAGCCCGCCCAGCAGCCTGAGGAGCTGGCCGTGCTCAGCGAGCGGACCGGCTCGGTGGTGGGCACCCACATCGTCACGTACTCCTCGGAGGCTGATACGTTGGAGCTCAAGCACGAAGCCCACACCCGCGACGGTTTCGTGGACGGCGCGTTGCTGGCAGCGGAGTGGCTGCCGGGCCATCAGGGCGTGTTCGGGATGAAGGATCTGCTGGGCCTGTAGCATCTGTAGCACAGGCTTCAGCCTGTGCCGGACTGCCGTGCATTTCTGCCGAAGCGCCGACAAGCCGCTATATTTACCTTTCCGGCACGGGCTGCTGCCTTTGCTACATTTCTTGTCTCTACCATCATGGCCGTACAACAGTCCTGGGAAGAACGCATGAAAGCGGCTTCCGCTTCCAGCAAACCCGTCACCGCCCGGAAGAAAGGCTTTTTCCGGGAGTGGGGCGACGCCATCCTGTTTGCGGTGGTGGCCGCCACGCTCATCCGCTGGGCTACCTTCGAAGCCTACACCATCCCGACGCCCTCCATGGAGGACTCGCTGCTGGTGGGCGACTACCTGTTTGTGAGCAAGCTGCACTACGGCGCCCGCACGCCCCAGACGCCGCTGCAGATTCCGCTCACGCACCAAACGCTGTGGGGCTCCGGCATCAAGAGCTACTCCGACGCCCTGCAGCTGCCCAGCTACCGCCTGCCGGGCTTCTCGGAAGTGAAGCGCGGCGACGTGGTGGTGTTCAACGTGCCCTTCGAGAGCCAGCACCCCGCCGACCTGCGCACCAACTACATCAAGCGCTGCGTGGCCGTGGCCGGCGACGTGCTGGAGATTAAGGACACCCAGGTGTTCATCAACGGCAAGCCGATGACCAACCCGCCGCAAAGCCAGAACCGCTACTTCCTGCAGGTGCCCCAGCCCAACGACGACCTGTACAAGGCCTTCCAGGACCAGCACGTGACCAACTTCAACCGGCCCGATGGCAAGCCGGAGCCGATATTCGGCACGCAGGAGCCCACGTTCATGATTGACGCCACTCCGGCCACCGCCGACTTCTTCCGCAAGCAGTCCTACGTGAAGGCCGTGGTTCAGGACAAAGCCGAAGCCGGCCAGCCCGAAGCCGACGTTTTCCCGAACAACCCCGACTATCCGCAGAGCACGCCCCAGCCCCTCAACCTCTGGAACAAGGATAACTACGGCCCGCTGCAGCTGCCCAAAGCCGGCCAGACCGTGCAGCTGACGCCCCAGAACACGCCCATGTACCAGAAGATCATCATGCGCTATGAGCACAACGAGGGCGTGACGATGGCCAACGGCGTGCTGCTGCAAAACGGCCAGCCGCTGAAAAGCTACACTTTCAAGCAGGACTACTACTTCATGATGGGCGACAACCGCCACGACTCGCTGGACTCGCGCTACTGGGGCTTCGTGCCCGCCGACCACATCGTGGGCAAAGCCGTACTGATCTGGATGTCGGTTGACCCCTACGGCGACTTCCTGCACAAAATCCGCTGGAACCGCCTGTTCAACACCATCGACTAGGATCACGAATTTTCGCGGATTTTGCACGGACTATACGGATTTTGTAGACGGTGCGAATCCAGGGGGATTTCATCTTACCACAAACGAAAAGAGGCTTGCCAGTTGGCAAGCCTCTTTTCGTTTGTGGCGGAGTAGTACCGTCTACAAAATCCGTGCAATCCGTGCAAAATCCGCGGAAATCCGTGATCCTACCAGACTATCGGCTCCAGGCCGTGCTGTTTGAGGTAGGCGTTGGTTTTGCTGAAGGGCCGGGAGCCGAAGAAGCCGCGGTCGGCGGCGTAGGGCGACGGGTGGGCCGATTTGAGGATGAGGTGTTTGCGGGCGTCGATCAGCTCGGCCTTTTTCTGCGCGTAGGCGCCCCACAGAATGAACACCACGTGTTCCTTTTCCTCGGATACCTTCTGAATGACGGCGTCGGTGAACTGCTCCCAGCCGCGCTTCTGGTGGCTGGCGGGCTCGGCGGCGCGCACCGTGAGCGTGGCGTTGAGCAGCAGCACACCCTGCTCGGCCCAGCGGTCGAGGTTACCGTTGGGCGCTGGGGGCGTCTCCGGAATATCGGCCTGCAGCTCCTTGAAGATGTTCTGCAGTGAAGGCGGCGTCCGGATGCCGTCGGCCACTGAGAAACTGAGGCCATGGGCCTGGCCCTTGCCGTGGTAGGGGTCCTGGCCCAGAATCACCACTTTCACCTGCGGCAGCGGGCAGGCATCAAAAGCGTGGAAGATCTGCGGGCCGGGCGGATACACGGTGGCCGTGGCGTACTCGCCTCGCACAAAGGCAATAAGGTGCGGGAAGTACGGTTTCTCAAATTCGGGCTGTAATACTTTGCGCCAGCTGTCTTCTATCTTTACATTCATCCTCTGGAAAAATTATTTTGCGGGTTAAGTACGCCATCTTGGTGGCCGGCTGCGTAAATAAACCAATTTCTGTCCTCGTCTGTTAGTCTCACCCACACCCGCACAGCAGCCATGAATACGACCACTACGCAGGGCGTCACCGTGAGCGTCACGACCAACTACCTGCCCGACTACTCCAGCCCCAGCCAGGAGCATTACGTATTTGCCTACAAGATTGATATCCGCAACAACAGCGAGTACACCGTGAAGCTGCTGCGCCGCCACTGGTATATCTACGACGCCAACGGCGTGGTGCGCGAAGTGGAGGGCGACGGCGTGGTGGGCCAGCAGCCCGTTTTGGAGCCTGGCGAGTCGCACCAGTACGTGTCGGGCTGCAACCTCAAGTCGGGGTTGGGCAAGATGCGCGGCACCTATGACATGGAGCGGCTGGGCGACGGCAGCACCTTCGAGGTGGAAATTCCCGAATTCACGCTCGTGGTGCCCTACCGCCTGAACTAGCGCTTGCTGATTGAATAAGTAGAACGTCATTCCGAACGGAGTGAGGACTCTCGCTGGTCTGGTAGAATCATTTACTAAACCAGCGAGATTCCTCACTCCGTTCGGAATGACGTTCTTTGCCTTTGGTATCAACTACACTCTGTTTTGGTCTTTCAGGCTCTCAGCTACCTTCGGTTTTTAGCACGCTCCGGCAATACCCACGGCCTGCACTCGCCCTTCGTGTTCGGGCTCTACGCCTACGTTATCAACCACAGCGGGCAGTTTGCGGCGTTTGAAGCCATTGAACAGCGACGCCAGCAACTGCTGCGTAGCCCCCAGACCATTCAGGTGCGCGACTTTGGGGCGGGCTCGCACACCGGCGCGGGCCGGCAGCGCCGCCTGCAGGACATTGCCCGCACGGCGGCCAAGCCGCGCCCACTGGCCCAGCTGCTGTTCCGGCTGGTCAACCACTTTCAGCCGCGCACCATTCTGGAGCTGGGCACCTCGCTGGGCCTCACCACCGCCTACCTGGCCGCAGCCGACTCGCGCAGCCGCGTGCTCACGTTTGAGGGCTGCCCGGCCACGGCCACCGTAGCCCGCGAAACTTTCGCCCAGCTGGAGCTGCGCAACATCGAACTGGTGGAAGGCAACCTCGACGACACCCTCGCCCCTGCCTTGGCGGCGCTGCCGGCCCCGTTGGATTTTGCCTTCTTCGATGGCAACCACCGCTACGAGCCGACCCTGCGCTACTTCGAGCTGTGCCTGCCCCACCGCACCGAGCGGAGCGTGTTCGTGCTCGACGATATCCATTGGTCCCGGGACATGGAGCGCGCCTGGAACGTCATCCGCAAACATCCCGAGGTGCGCCTGACCATCGACCTGTTCTTTATTGGTCTCGTGTTCTTCCGCCGCAACCAGCCCCGGCAGCACTTCCGCCTGCGCTTCAATAACACCCTGGACAAGCTGCTGGAACGCACCCGCCGCCTAGGGGCTTAGTGGTTGTCAGTTGTTATTTTGGATGCCCAACCGGAAACAACTAGCAACTGACAACTCATTACCGAATGGCTTCTCGGACGCGGGTCAGCTTGATGAGCAGGTCTTCCAGCTGATCGAGGGCCAGCATGTTGGCGCCGTCGGATTTGGCGGTGGCGGGCGTGGGGTGGGTTTCGATGAACAGGCCGTCGGCGCCGACGGCAATGGCGGCTTTGGCAATGGTTTCGATGAGGGCCGGCTGGCCGCCCGTGACGCCACTGCTCTGGTTGGGGCGCTGCAACGAATGGGTTACGTCCATCACCACGGGCACGCCGAATGCGCGCATGGCGGGCAGGTTGCGGAAGTCCACCACCAGGTCGGAGTAGCCGAACGAGTTGCCGCGGTCCGTGAGGATGACGTTTTCGTTGCCCGACTGGCGCACCTTGTCCACGGCAAACTGCATGGCCTCGCCGTTCAGGAACTGGCCTTTTTTCACGTTCACCACCTTGCCGGTTTTGGCGGCCGCAATCAGCAGGTCCGTCTGGCGGCACAGGAACGCCGGAATCTGCAGCACGTCTACGTACTCGGCCGCCAGCGCCGCCTCGTCCGATTCGTGAATGTCCGTCACGGTAGGCACCCCGATTTCGCGGCCCACCTTCTGCAGAATGCGCAGCGCCGTTTCGTCGCCGATGCCGGTGAACGAGTCGAGGCGGCTGCGGTTGGCCTTGCGGTAGGAGCCCTTGAAGATGTAGGGAATCTGGAGCTTGTCGGTCATGTGCTTCACCTTCTCGGCGATGCGCAGGGCCATATCCTCGCCCTCAATCACGCAGGGCCCGGCCATCAGGAAAAACTGGCCGGAGTTGGTGTTGCGGAAATGCGGCAGGACGTTGGCAAGTTGGTTGATCATGTAGCATATGCTTTAGCCTGTGCCAAGCAGCGCACAAGCAGGTGAAACAGCCGCAAAGGTAACGGAAGCCCCGGTTGCGCACCGACCGCACCCAATAAGCGCTTTCGGCGCCCTATCCGGCACAGGCTGAAGCCTATGCTACAGCACCAGCTTGCGCCGCAAACTGATGAACAGCTCCCGCCCCTGCCGGGGCCGCAGCGAGTTGGTGGCCGTGTCGAAGTGCACGAAATCAAAGTACGGCTCGAAATACGCCCGGTACTCCGCGCGCGTGCCCCCAAAGGGCGGCTCGGTAACTGGCCCGAAGTCGGTATCGAAGAGTAAGCCGGCCAGCGTGCCGCCGGGCCGGAGCAGGTGGGCGCACTGGCGGGCATAGGCGGGGCGCAGGTGCGGGTCGAGGGCGCAGAAGAACGTTTGCTCCACTATCAGGTCGTAGGGCGGCACGGCCGGCAACTCAAAAAAGTCCTGCTGCAGCAAATGAGCCGCCGGAAAGCCGGGTACGCGCTGCTGCAGGGCCGCCAGCGGCTCCGGCGCCAGATCGGCCACGAACACCTGCGAGAAGCCCAGACCATGCAGGTACTCAGCCTCGTAGGCGTTGCCGGCCCCCGGAATGAGGATACGGCGGGCATAATCGGGGTCCAGCTGATTGAAATAATCCCGCAAAGGCGGCGTTACGGCTCCGGCATCCCAGCCAGTGCGCCCCGTGGCGTAGCGGCCGCGCCAGTAGTTTTCGTCGAAGGAAACGGCAGATTTCATAGGCGCTCCGTACATTTTGAGGCACTGCTGGCCGGCAGCAAAACCGGTTTTGTTTTAAATTTTCGTTTGTTTGTGCGTAAAGGTAACGCACGCACCGGCCCAGCCGGTCTTCATTTAACCCCGCTCGCAATGGAACCAACCCAAAGCCCCGAACCCCGCAACAACAGCCGTATCCTGCTCATTGCCGCCCTGTTTCTGGTATTGCTCGGCATCAACGGCGTATTGTACTGGATGAACCGGCAGAAAAGCGCGGAAAATGAGCAGCTCACCACGCAGGTGGCTGAAAAGGATGATCGGCTGAAAACGCAGATTTCCGAGTATGAGAAGCTGAAGGCTGATTTTGAGCGCCAGAGCCAGGAAGTGCAAAGCATGGGCCTGTCGAACGACTCGCTGGAAGCCAAGATTGCCTCCATCAACGCCGACCTGCTGAAGCTGCGCTCCTTTAAATCGAGCAGCTTCTCGGTGGCCGAGCAGCGCCGCTTCAAGGTGCGCGCCCAGAATCTGGAGTCGCAGTTGCGCAAGAAGGACGACGAAATTGCCCAGCTGAAAGCTGACAACGAGGCGCTCTACACCGAGGCCACGACCCTGAAGGAGCGCCAGAATAAGCTCACGGACACCATTACGACCATCGCCCGCTCCAACCAGGAGCTGACCGAGAAAGTGGCCGTGGCCTCGCGCCTGCAGGCCGAAAACATTCGGGTGGGCGTGGTGAATGCCCGCAACAAGGAGAAAGACGACGACGACAATGAGTTTAAGGCTAAGCGCGTCGAGAAGATTAAAATCAGCTTCAACCTGGGCCGCAACGACGTTTCGCCAAAGGAAACCAAGCAGGTTATGCTGCGCCTGATTGAGCCCGATGGCGCGGCCCTTTACAACCTGAGCACCGGCGGCGGCACGTTCATGATTGACGGTTCGGAAGCCTTCTACACCGCCAAGCAGGACATCGTGTACGACAACACCCGCCAGCCCGTGCAATTCCTGTATGCCAAGGGTGCCGCCTACAAAGTCGGCCTGCACACCATCGAGCTGTACGAAGGTGGCGTGATGATCGGCAAAACGACGTTCACGCTGAAATAGGCAGCCACAAGCAGCTACCACGCGTTTTTTCAAAAGCGCCGGTCTACGGGCCGGCGCTTTTTCGTTTCAGAAAGCGTCCGTATTCAGCCGCCGGCAACCGGCCGGTCGTGAAACTTCGCCCATCACCCCATGCCTATCCGTTGCCCCATGACGACGCCCTTTTCCCTGCAGCCCACGCTGGAAACCGACTCCCTGAGGCTGCTCCCGCTGCAGGAACCTGATTTTGCCGAGTTGTACGCCGTTGCCGCCGACCCCAGGGTGTGGGAGCAGCACCCTAACAAAGACCGATGGCAGGAGCCGGTATTCAGAAACTTCTTCGAAGGCGCCATCCAGAGTCAGGGAGCATTTAAAGTGGTAGACAAAGCCACCAATGTCACTCTGGGCAGCACCCGCCTCTACGACTATAGCACCGAAGACAACAGCCTCCTTATCGGCTACACCTTCTACGGCACCCAGTCCTGGGGCAAGGGCATCAATCTGGCCGTGAAAAGGCTGCTTCTGGACTACGCGTTTCAATTCGTGGATACCGTCCGCTTTCACATAGGGGCTGAAAACGTACGCTCTCAGATTGCCATCCAGCGCCTGGGGGCCCGCAAAGTTGCCGAGCAGGAAGTGGCGTACTATGGGGAGCCGGCGAAGCTGAACTTCGTGTTTGAAATCACCAAAAGAGAATGGACAGCTTATCCAGTCAGCTCGTAAGTACCTGGTTATAATCAAATGCCTTACTCGTATGAACAGAAAAGAGCGCCGACCATCAGGTCGGCGCTCTTTTTTTCTGCTGCCAGAGGCAGGATGCACGGGGCAGGTTATTGCGCCAAAGAGGCCTCGAAATCGTCGAGCTTTTTCAGGGTGGCGGCAATATTTTCCGTGAACATCACGACTACCGAGCCGGGCTTGGCGGTGGCCAGCACGTGGTCGATGGCGTCCATCTCGTTTTCAATGTACGTAATGGGCACCTCCGGCGCGTCGAGGCGCAGGCCGCGCTCCATGATTTCGCGGAGCTGCTCGGCGGTCTTGCCGCGCAGGTCGCGGTCCTGGCGCAGCACAATCTCATCGAAGATGCGGCCGGCGATGCGCGAGAAACCCAGCGTGTCTTCGTCGCGCCGGTCGCCGAGGCCCGAGATGACGCCGACTTTGTGAGTAGCCTCAGTGGCGTCCAGGAACTGAGCAAATTTCTCGATGCCGTGGGTGTTGTGGGCATAGTCCACAATCACCTCGAAGGTCGGGAACTTGTACACGTTCATGCGGCCCGGCGTTTTGGTAGCCGACGGCACAAACGTGCGCAGGGCCAGCTTGATATCGTCCTTGTCGAAGCCGTAGCAGTAGCAGGCCAGGGCCGCCGCCAGCGAGTTTTCAATGTTGAACGTGGCCCGGCCACCCAGCGTGATGGGGAACTCCGCGGCCCGGTCGATGCGCAGCTTGTAGCTGTTTTTGTAGATGGTGATGTAGCCTTCCTCGTACACGGCCGCCAATCCGCCGTTTTCGGCGTGCTCCCGGATGCGGGGGCTATGCTCGTTCATGCTGAACAGGGCCACCCGGCACTCCAGCTTCTCGCGCATGGCGTACACCAGGTCGTCGTCGGCGTTGAGCACAGCCCAGCCGTTTTTCCGCACGGTGCGGGGCAACACGCCTTTCACGGCGGCCATTTCCTCTACCGTGTAGATGTCGCGCATGCCCAGGTGGTCAGCCGCCACGTTGGTCACCACGGCCACGTCGCAGGTATGGAAGCCCAGGCCCGAGCGGAGCATACCGCCGCGGGCCGTTTCCAGCACCGCGAAGTTTACGGTCGGGTCTTTCAGCACAAACTCGGCGCTCTGGCCGCCGGTGCAGTCGCCGCTTTGCAGCTGCACGCCCTGGATGTAGATGCCGTTGGTGGTGGTGTGGCCCACTTTGTAGCCTTTGGAGGCCACGATGTGCGCCAGCAGCTGCGTGGTGGTGGTTTTGCCGTTGGTGCCAGTCACGGCGAAGATGGGCACGCGGGCGGTGCTGCCCTGCGGAAACAGCATGTCTACCACCGGGGCAGCCACGTTGCGCGGCAACCCTTCCGTAGGAGAAATGTGCATCCGGAAGCCGGGGGCGGCATTCACCTCAATTACGGCACCGCGCGTCTCGTTGAGCGGAATGGCAATGTCGGAGGTCAGCAGGTCGATGCCGCAGATGTCGAGGCCCACAATGCCAGCTACGCGCTCCGCGAGCAGCAGGTTGTAGGGATGCACGAGGTCCGTAACGTCAGTGGCGGTACCGCCGGTGCTGATGTTGGCGGTGCTCTTCAGGTACATTTCCTGGCCGGCCGGCAACACGCTGTCCAGCGTCAGCTCCTGGTTTTTCAGCAGGTCAATGGTGTGCTGGTCGGCTTTGATGCTGGTGAGCACCTTTTCGTGGCCGAAGCCGCGGCGCGGGTCTTCGTTGACTTTGTCGATCAGCTGCTGAATGGTGCTGCTGCCGTCGCCCTTCACGGCGGCCGGGGTGCGCTTGGCCACCGCAATCAGCTTGCCCGCTACCACCAGCATGCGGTAGTCGTCGCCCTGGATGAACTGCTCCACGATGACGGCGCGGGAGTATTGCTGAGCCGCCTTGAAGCCTTCCACGGCATCGTCCCAGTTCATGATGCGGATGGTAGCACCCTTGCCGTGGTTGCCGTTGAGCGGCTTGGTCACGATGGGAAAACCCAGTTCTTCTATGGCGTCGCGGAGGCCGTCCTCCGAGTACACGGTGGTGCCGTTGGGCACGGGCACGCCCGAGTCCTTGAGCATAGCCTTAGTGCGGTTCTTATTACCGGCCACCTCCACCCCGGCGTGCGAGGTGTAGCTGGTGGTGGTGGCCCAGATGCGCTTCTGGTTTACCCCGTAGCCGAGCTGAATGATGCTGCTGTTCTTGAGCTGGATATACGGAATGTTGCGCGAAGCCGCTTCCGACACGATGCTCCATGTGCTGGGGCCAAAAAACTCCTCTTCCCGGATTTCGTGCAACTCATCCACAATGGCCTTCACGTTCACGTCGCGGCCCTCGCAGAGGTCTTCTACCAGCTGCACGGCGGCTTCGGCAGCCATGCGGCCGGCGCGCTCTTCTTGGTAGCTGAACACCACAAACTCCACCCCTTCCTGATGCGCCGGGTACGACTTGCCCCAGTACACGGGCATGCCCGCCATGCGCTGCAGCGCCAGCGCCACGTGCTGAATTACGTGGCCCAGCGGCTCACCGTCCTGCAGCTGCTCGGCCGTGAGGGGCGGGTGCTTGTGGGCGGCTTTGCCGGCCTCGTTGGGCTGAGGCTGGCCCAGCTCAGGCAGCAGCTGCGGGAGGCGCTCCGCCAGAGCCGGAAAATTGTTCGACCAGGAGTCGGCCAATTCCTGCATATCTACTTTCAGGACAATCAGCTTGTAGTGCTTGACGGACCAAAAGCTGGGCCCGCGCATGGTGCGGAGGTCAATAATCTTCATAAAAACGAAAGGGGTGGAAACAGAGTCGAGCGGGTTGTACGCTGGAGTTAAATGTAGGGATTTGAGCCTGCAATGCCAGCACCCGCCACTTTTTACCCCCGCCGCGCCCCTTTCTAGCTTACTATCAGACTATCAGTTATTTAAATTATCAAACCCGAATCCATCGCCGGATAAAAAAATGCAGCCCCCACCCGGCCCAGCCCGGACAGCTCCGCCGGAGGCCGCGCCGGATCAGGCTCCCGGCGCTTCACTTCAGAATCAGGACCAGCGTACCCGCCACTATCAGGCCCGCTCCCAGCCCGGTCTGCCACGTCAGCTTTTCGCCCAGAAACAGTACCGACAGCCCGATGGCCAGCGCCACGCTCAGCTTATCCACCGGCGCCACCTGCGACACATTGCCAAGCTGCAGCGCCCGGAAGTAGAAGATCCACGACAGCCCGGTAGCCAGCCCCGACAGCCCCAGAAACAGCAGATTGGTGCGGGTGAGCGTATGCACTTCGGCCAGCCCGCCGCGGAAATACACCACGCCCCAGGCCAGCACCAGCACCACCACCGTGCGCACCGCCGTAGCCAGGTTGGAGTCAACGCCCCGAATCCCGATTTTGGCCAGCACAGCCGTCAGGGCCGCGAAAAAGGCCGATAGTAACGCATAGATCCACCACATGACGCCAACAAAGAAAGTCCAGAGCTTTCTACGCGGCCAACAGCCATTCGTGCAGGCGCTTCGGGCAGCAATAGGAAGGTATCTATAGTGGTTCTCAGGTCGGTGTCCCGTCAGTAGTCGGCTGGCTCCCCCTCTCCTTTTCGGAGAGGGGGCCGGGGGGTGAGGCGTGACGCGAGAACGAGGCGGTACACCGACCTGAGAGCCGCTCTAGCACGGATTTCTGCCCGACGCGCGGAACGGCCGTTTAGGGGCTATTGCAGGTTCCAGACCATGCCCATACCCATGCCGCCCCCGGGCTGCCACGTTGGCGTCAGGCTCATGCCCTTGGGCAGGCCCGGCTTGCGGCCCCAGCGGTTACGGTGCGTGAGGTAGCCCACGTGCGCCGCCAGAATCCCGAAGCCGGCCCCCGCTACCACGTCGCTCTGCCAGTGCTTGTTGTTGATCATGCGCAGGGCCGCCACGCTGGTGGCAATGGTGTAGGCGCCCACCCCGTACCACTGGCTTTTGTCGCGGAACTCGGTGTGCACGATGCTCGCGGCCAGGAAGGCCTGCGCCGTGTGCCCCGAAGGAAAGGAGAGGTTGTCGGAGCCATCGGGGCGAGTTTCGCGGGTGAGGTTTTTCACGGCGAAGACCGTTCCGAGCATGAACAGCTCGCTCTTGAGCACCACCAGCCCCACGTTCAGCCGGTCGTTGCGCGACTCCACCCCGGCCAGCGCCACTACGCCCAGCTCCACGTACGGCGCCAGAATCAAGAGGTCATCGAGGCGGGTGCGGTAGGTTGGGAACAGGCGGTGAATGTCACGGTTGGCCTGCTGGTTGGTGTAGAAGCCGCCGCCGTTGAAGGTGTACGCGCCATAGCCGATGAGTACGGCCGGCACAATCGTGGCTTTCACCAGCTTGCCTTTGTACCAAGGCTGCTTCACGGCGGCCGGCACGCCGCCGGGGTTTTCAAACTTGCGGGTAGTGTCGGCGGGCACCGGCGCCACCTGGGCTACCGTTTGGGCAAGCGGGGCAGTAGCCAACGCAACCACCAGCGCCCAGCGAGATAAGACTGCTTTCATCGAATACTGAGTTCTACTTAAGTTCTGAATCTAACGCCAATGGCATACATACCGGCATACATACCGGCATACATACCGGCATACATACCGGCATACATACCGGCATACATACCGGCAGGATACGCAACGATTCTGTAGAAATGATGAGTTGCGCCTTCGCCGTAATGAAACAACCCCCGCTACCAGCCGGAAGGCTATAGCGGGGGTTGCGGAACTAGAGGTGACGAGCGGATTCGAACCGCTGTACGAGGTTTTGCAGACCTCTACCTAGCCGCTCGGTCACGTCACCAGGGCTTTGAGGATGCAAACATACGGCATATTCCGGCTTCTGCCAACGCCAGCAGCCAGGTTTTCGTGGTGAAGCTGGTAAGTAGCTGGCATCGTGCGGCAAATTTTCTGTTACCACCGACGCTACCTTGCGGCTCAGCCCGCAAATACCCGTTCTGGCTTGCTGCCATCACGAGAGCCAGCAGGCCAACCGCACAAAAAAGGACCCCGACTTGCGCCGGGGCCCTTCTTGCACTAACGAACAGGAAGCTTAGGCTTTCTCTTCGTCTTTCTTGTCAGCAGCGTCGTCGCTCGACAGGGCGTTTTTCACCGAGTCTACTACGTCACCGGCAACACCTTTGGCTTTCTCGAAAGCTTCGGAGTGCGAGGCAGCCTCTACGGCGTCGCCTACCACTTCCTTGGCTTTGTCGAAGGCAGCCGAAGCAGCACCCGTCACAGCAGCCAGCACACCACCTTCGGCCGGAGCCTCGGTAGCAGCTTCAGCAGCCTCAGCCTTTGGAGCAGCCTTGCCCGAGAGCTTCTGCTCACCAGCCTGACGCTCGTTGCCCATCATCTTGTCACGCAGAGCGCTCAGCGCGTCCAGGTCACCGAGGGTCGACTTTTCAGCCGTTGCGGGCTTCTTGAGGTCGCTCAGTTTGCCTTCACCCTGGGTGGAAGCACCGGCGGCGCCGGCTGGCTTCTTCTTCGTGAACTTCGAAGCGCGGCCTTCTTCCTCAGCCTGCTGGTTGTACACGGCGTTGTGCGACAGCACGATGCGGCGATCCTCTTTCGAGAATTCCACTACACGGAAGTCCAGCGATTCGCCGTTTTCAGCCTGCGAGCCATCTTCCTTCTGCAGCGACTTAGGATACGCGAAGCCTTCGATGCCGTACGGCAGCTCGAGCACGGCACCACGGTCGGTTTTCTCGGTGATGGTGGCTTTGTGAACCGAGCCGGGAGTGAATACCGTCTGGAACGTATCCCATGGGTTTTCTTCCAGCTGCTTGTGGCCCAGGGCCAGACGACGGTTGTTCACGTCGAGCTCCAGTACCACTACGTCCAGACGGTCGCCAACTTTCACGACTTCCGAAGGATGCTTCACTTTCTTGGTCCACGACAGGTCCGACACGTGCACCAGGCCGTCTACACCCTCTTCCAGTTCTACGAACAGGCCGAAGTTGGTCAGGTTGCGCACCAGGCCGTTGTGCTTGCTGCCGATGGCATACTTCTCGGAGAAGTCGCCACGAGTCCATGGATCCTCGCTGAGCTGCTTGATGCCGAGGCTCATCTTGCGGTCTTCGCGGTCGAGGGTCAGGATCTGAGCCTCTACTACGTCGCCCTGCTTGATGAAGTCCTGCGGGTTGCGCAGGTGCTGGCTCCAGGACATCTCCGAAACGTGGATCAGGCCTTCTACGCCGGGGATGATTTCCATGAACGCGCCATAGTCAGCTACGTTCACGATACGGCCTTTCACTTTCGAGCCAACGCCCATGTCGGCGCCGAGCGAATCCCATGGGTGAGGAGTCAGCTGCTTCAGGCCGAGGCTGATACGCTTCTTGGCTTCGTCGAAGTCCAGAACTACGATGTTCAGCTTCTGATCGAGTTGCAGTACTTCGCTCGGGTGAGCGATACGGCCCCACGAAATGTCGGTGATGTGCAGCAGGCCGTCTACGCCGCCGAGGTCGATGAACACGCCGAAGTTGGTCATGTTCTTGATAACGCCCTCCAGGATCTGGCCTTTCTCCAGGTTGTTGAGGATGGCTTCGCGCTGCTTTTCGAGGTCTTTCTCGATCAGGACTTTGTGCGAAACTACCACGTTGTCGAAAGCGGCGTTGATTTTCACCACTTTCACTTCCATACGACGACCAACATAGATGTCGAAGTCACGGATTGGCTTCACATCGATCTGCGAGCCGGGCAGGAAGGCTTCTACGCCGTCCAGGTCCATGATCAGGCCGCCTTTCGTGCGACGCTTTACTACGCCTTCCAGAACGGTGTCGTTCTCGAGAGCATCGTAGATGGATTTCCAGGCCTGCTTGATTTTGGCTTTCTTACGGCTCAGGATCAGCTGGCCGTTGGCATCCTCCTGGTCTTCGATGAACACCTCTACCTCGTCGCCGATTTTGAGGTCGGTCAGGTCGCGGAATTCCGACAGGGGCACCAAACCATCGGATTTGAAGCCGATGTTCAGGATTACGTCGCGGTCGGTGATACCTACCACGGTGCCTTTGATTACTTCTTCCTCCTGGACAGTGGTCAGCGTGTCGCTGTACATCTGCTCCATTTCGGCGCGCTGCTCAGCGGTATAGTTACCACCGAAGCCGCTGGCTCCAACGTTGTCCCAGTCGAAATTGTCTACTACTTCTGCCATAGTGTTGTGCAGTGGCCCTCATGTACACGTCCGGCGCAGGGCCCGCCTCCGGAACGCGTTTTTGTTTGATACACAGCGCAAACGCGCCGGCCCACCACCCTGGCGGGGCGGCAAAGATACGGAGTTTGGGGCAGTAAACAGTGTCTGGCTTTACCAGATTAATTGAGGTAAGCAGGATTGATTATAATCTCTTGCTGAATACCCTGAAAAGCCTCTATCGTATGCTTATCCGTCGGTCCTTCGAGAATCAAGGATACACTTCTGCGCCGACCTCTGGCTGTTATGCGCTTCACATAAGAAACCTTTTGATTCCGAATTGTCCTCACTCCAATAGCTGTTATTGGTCCTTGGATCACTGAATCCAATAGAACCGCATTACCTCTTTCCGAATCTAGATATTGTTCTACTAGAGTTTTTAGAAACGTTTGCTTGTAGTTGTCAGCTTGAATGACGCTAGCTTCTCGACAATAGGACACTACTGAAAGAGTCAGCTTTTCTGCTTTTCCGTCACTTACTCTTGTATTAATTTCAGTTTCTGGGCCACATTTATAACAAGGCCCGAATAGGGGTAGCACTTCCATTTTTACCCACGAGCTTGGCACCCATATTTGTATAGAATCATTGGCTACAGCAACCTTTCGTAATTCAATAGCTTGCCCGCCTATTCGGATTTCTTTTGCTACAGAATCATCTTTTTGACAGCCGAATAGTGATATGTAGCTTAGAAAAATAAGGCCTGAGATAGTAGACGATTTCATCAAACGAAAAAAGAGGTATCAACTGCATGATACCTCTTTTTTCGTTTGATAAAACCGTCTTGCTACTCTACGCCCGGCCCATCTCGCGCAAATGCGCAACGTGGGAGGCTACGGCGTAGCGCATCTTGGGGTACTCGTTGTACTCCACGCCGAACTCCAGGCAGGCCTGGCGGATGATTTTGTTGAGTGCGGGATAGTGCACGTGCGAGATGGTGGGGAACAGGTGGTGCTCCACCTGGAAGTTGAGGCCGCCTACCAGCCAGCTGATGACTTTGCTATCGGTAGCGAAGTTGGCGGTGGTTTTGATTTGATGAATGGCCCACTCGTCTTCCAGCTTGTTGGTGATTTCGTGGGGCATAGGGAAGGACGTGTGCTCGACAGTGTGCGCCAGCTGGAACACGATGCTCATGGTGAAACCAACCACGGTGGCAAACACCAGGAAGCCCACAATCCAGAAAACGAAACCCACGGTATAGATGGGCAACGCCACGAACAGGAACAGGTGCAGCGCCTTAAAGCCCCAGAACACGCTCTGGTCGGTGGCCGTCATCTTCTTGATAGGCATCTCCCCTACTTTGCCTTTGAAATACTTCTGGTAATCCATGAAGAAAATCCAGGCAATGAAGAGCAGGGCGTAGAAAAACCAGAAGTACAGGTGCTGAAAGCGGTGGAAGCCGTAGCGCTTCTGCGTGCTGCTCAGGCGCAGCCAAGGCTGGGCGTCGAGGTCGTCGTCCACGCCGTCCACGTTGGTGTACATGTGGTGGATGAGGTTGTGTTTCACGTTCCACATGAAGCTATTGCCACCCAACACGTTGAGAGTGAAAGACGCAAACTGGTTGATCCAGCGGGACTTGCTGAACGAGCCGTGGGCGCCGTCGTGCATGACGTTGAAGCCAATGGCCGAGCCCACGAGGCCCAGCAGGGCGCACTCGGCCAGCGCCAGCCACGTGGGCGGCGTCAGAAACACGAGGTGCAGGTACACCGCCACGAAGGCCACCGTGAGGATGATGGCTTTGGCGAACAGGCGGGAGTCGCCGGTGGTGTCTTTGCCGGCTTCGGCGAAGTAGGCGCTGGTGCGAAGCTTCAACTCTTTATGAAAGGAGCGGGAAGCAGCAAATTTGGGTGCGTGCATGAAGGGCAGTGAATAGGAATTCGGTAAATATACCGCTTCATAACCCGAGGCGGCCGCCGAACGGTCCATATCCCGGTATTATGTACGCTGGCGCCAGCGGCTAGGGCCGGCTCACCTCGCCCCCGCCCGCTACCGGCAGCCCCGGCCGCAACAACGGCCGCAACTCCGCCAACGGCACGAACACCCGGATTTCGCCTTGCGCGTAGGAAGCCACTTCGTAGGGCGAGTAGATGAACACGGCGCCACCGCTGGTCAGGAAGACGTTGCGGGTGGCAGGCAGGTGCTTCACGAACAGCGGACCTTCCAGCGAAGCGCCGGGCGCCAACCCCAACATGCGGCGGGCGGCCTGGTCGAGCAGGGCCACCAGCTGGGGCTGGGTGCCGGCCCGGAAGATGTCGTCGTAGCGGAGGCGGCGGCCGGTGCGGGTGTCGAAGGTGGCGGCGCTGGTGCCGTACATGCCGTGCGCGCCGCCGGTGTAGCTGTAGCTGAAATAGCCGATACTGAGTAGTGGTGCCTGATTCCAAAGCACGTGCATCAGCTGCTGCTCATCGTAGCGGAGGCCGATGCCGAAGGCCGGCGAGGAGGTGTCGCCGGGCTCGGGGCGGCTGCCGGCGGCGTCCTGGCGGTAGTCCTCGGTGAATTGTTGGAGGCGCTGCTGCCAGAGCTTTGGCAGGGTCGGGGCCGGCTGGGTATCCACGGTATCGGCGCGCAGGCCGCGCAGCAGGCTTTCCTGCAGGGTGCCGGAGGTACTGGCTGAAGCGGGCAGCAAGGCCAGCAGGCGCTGCTGCGCGTAGGGCGTGCCGGGCGTTTCGGGAAAAGCCGCCACAGAATCCTGGAAAAAGCGCGACCCCAGCTGGATGCTACCAGCGGGCTGCCCCTGCCGAAGCTCTACGGGACGGCCGCCAACGGTGCCCGTAAGCAGGCTGCCCTGCCGGCGCAGCCGCCACACGATTGGCTGGCTGCCACTAGCGCCGTGCTCGGGCGCGTAGTCCTGCAACGTGAGGCTATCGGCGGGGCCGGCCGTACCGTTCAGATCGAACGGGTGGCCGTCGGGGCCGGTGTAGCTGGCGGCCACGCCGCCGAACTCGGTTCCGGCGGGCCACACCTGTAGGTGTAGCGTGATGGTATCGGTGGGCTGGCCGGGCAGCACGCCCCGGTACTGCCGGTACCAGGCGCCCCGCGAGTCGGGTGGGGCGGTGGCGGCGGCAGCAACTTCAGCGGCGGGTTTGCTGGCCGTGGTGGCCTTATCGGAGGAGTTGGACTGGCAGGCAGCCAAGCTGGTGCCGAGCAACAGGCCTGCCAGGCGGGCAGCCGTCGGAGCAGAGGAAAGGGTATAGCGCATCAGGTCAAAGGAAGCATATTCGGAGGCGGTGTACAAAATCTTGGCGAGCCCCTATCCAATGGCCCGATCCGGCGTATGTATAAACACTAATCTCTCAACCACGCCAATCTTACTCGTATGAGCTACATCAAAGCCGGCCAGGACGCCAACGGCAACGACATCAAACTGCATTACACCGACCAAGGCACCGGCCAGCCGGTAGTCCTGATTCATGGCTGGCCCCAGACCCACGAGGCCTGGAACTACCAGCTGGGCGAGCTGCCCAAGCATGGCCTGCGCGTGGTGGCTTACACCCGCCGCGGTTTCGGCAATTCTACCAAGCCTTTTGAAGGCTACGACTACGATACGCTGGCCGACGACCTGAAGGCGGTGCTGGATGAGCTGGATCTGCAGAACGTAACGTTGGTCGGCTTCTCGATGGGCGGCGGTGAAGTAGCCCGCTACATGAGCCGCCACGGCGGTGCCCGCGTGGCCAAAGTGGTATTCGTGTCGGCCGTGACGCCATTCCTGCTCAAAACCGACGACAACCCCGACGGCGTAGACAAGTCGGTGTTCGAGGGCATGACCGAGCAGATGAAAGACGACCGTTTCGGATTCCTGCAGGCATTCGGTAAAGACTTCTACGGTGTAAGTACCCTCAGCAACCCCGTCAGCCAGGCGGTACTGGACTGGTCGTTCAATATGGGTTCCCTGGGTTCGCAGCAGGCTACGCTGGGCTGCGCCAAGGCGTTTGCTGAAACCGACTTCCGCCGCGACCTGGAAACCATCAGCGTCCCCGCGCTGGTCATTCACGGCGACGACGACAAGACGGTGCCGATCAAGAACAGCGGTGACCGGATGAACCAGCACCTCAAGCACGCCACGTACGTAACCTACGACGGCGCGCCCCACGGCCTGTTCATCACGGAGAAAGACAAGCTGAACCGCGACCTGGTGGAGTTTGCTACCAGCGGCACAGTGCGCAGCGACGAGAACCGCTAGTCCACACTCTCTGCCGTTCAGGCATCTGACAAACACATCGGCCCGGCTTCCAAGGAAGCCGGGCCGATGTGTTTTTGCGTCAGGCTATTCCTTTTCGAGGACGAGGCTGATGCGGCGGTTGGCCAGGTCTTCAATGCCCAGCACGTAGGTGTATTTGCCGTCTGCCAGCTTTTGCTCGCCCACATAGTCGATGGGCTGCCACACTACCTCCTGCCCATTGACCAATACCCTGACGTAGGCATAGCGGTAGGCGCTGGCAAACGACTTGTAGTCGGTGCTCTGCCCGGCGGCCAGCTGACCGTAGCTGTTTTCCCCATCTGACGTGTTGACGAGCACGCTTTCGAAAGCAAACGGGCTGGTGTTGCGCACCCGGATGCTCACACCACCGGGGGTGGCATCGTCTTCTTTTTTGCAGGCCGCGCAGCTCAGCAACAGGCCCAGAATCAGCAACAGATTTTTCATAACAGGTATCGGGTAAGTTCTCCCAGGAGAGCCCGCCCGCTGAAAAACGGTTGCAAGAGCGCCGCACCGCGGCCAGCCACCGGCCACGACACAGCACAAAAAAACCGGCAGCAAATGCTACCGGTTTAGTGGGTGAGATAGGCGTGCCAGTTCTGGTCGATGGTGCCGGCGCTGAGCCTGAGAAACCCGGACAAGGTGGGTTTTTTGGGCTGTTGCCTGATGGTGAGGCCGGCTTCCTGCGGCGTGCGGTGGCCTTTGGCGTGGTTGCAGCGCGAGCAGGCCGTGAGCAGGTTGCCCCAGCTGCTGTCGCCGCCGCGGGAACGGGGCAGCACGTGGTCGAGGGTGAGGTTTTTGGTGGCGCCGCAATACTGACACTCGAAATGGTCGCGCTTCATGATGTTGTGGCGGCTCAGGGCAATGCCCTTGTACGGCACCCGCACGTAGCGCTGCAGCCGGATGATGCTGGGCTTGGGGTACGTGGTGCTCACGGTGCGCAATACGCCACTCTCCGACCGGGCTATCATCTCGGCTTTATCGAGAAACAGCAGGACGAAGGCTTTCTGCACGCTGCACAGCGTTATGGCGGTATAGTCGCCATTCAGGACTAAGACTTTTTGATCCATACGCGCTTGGGGAGGAATCATCGGGTACAGCGAAAGCTAGATGATTCTTAGCGCATTAACAACAGCCGGAAAGTTTAGTTTCTGGGGTAACGCCGCAAGCTGCACGGATGCCCAATCGGCACTGGCGCCCCACAACTAGGCACCTCTTCATGCTCCCCTCCTACTCGGCCAGCAGGCGCTTGATGAGGCGCAGCTTGTGGGTGTACTTCTGCCGGTCGCGGTGGAAGATGCCGTTGTGGTCGAGCGGGTCGATGCGGACTTCGCCGCTGGCGTGCAGAATCTGCTGATCCTCCAGCAACAGGCCCACGTGCACGATGTTGCCGTCGGCGTTGTCGAAGAAGGCCAGGTCACCGGGCTGGGTCTGGGCCACGAAGTGCACGGGCAGGCCTAGGTTGATCTGCTGGCGGGCGTCGCGCGGGAGCTGCACCCCAATCAGGCCGTAGAGCTGCTGCATCAGCCCCGAGCAGTCGATGCCGAACAGGCTTTTACCGCCCCACAGGTAGGGCGCTTTCAGATACGTAAGGGCCATTTTCTGGAGCAGCCGCAGGCGCTGGTCCACGGGGCCGTGCGGGCCGTGGCCGTTCAGCGGGTTGGTGGCGGCCCCGTTATAAAACATCTGCTGCTCGCCGACGCGCAGTGTCATACCATCAAAAAACGGCAGGCGTGAGCCCAACTGCACCGGAATGCGCGTGTTGGGGCAGCTTACCATCTGCACCACATCCAACGTGCGCGGGTGGTCCTGGGCCTGCCAGGCGGCCAGGTACTCCGAACTCACGGGCGTGTGTTGCTTGAGGTCCATCCAGCCCACGTACTGGTCGGCGGTGGTCCGGATCTGGATCCACATGCCCTGGGTGAGTTGAATGGAATAGCACTCGCCGAAGATGAGCTGGGTGACGATTTCGGCTTTATCGGTGGGCTCCGCGCGCACCGGCACAACGCTCAACGCGCAGATTCCGTGTTCCACAATCACAGATTAACGCTGATTTCTGCGCAGATTCGCAGATTCAGCTTGAATAGATAAGCGAAGCTCCAAGTAAAAACCGGATTGTACAACTTTCTTATCCTGCCAGAGCCAAAGCCCCATAGAGTAAGATCCCTGATCTGCGAAATCTGCGCAAAAATCTGTGCAATCTGTAATTAATAGTCCCGGGCGCGGTCCATTTCGCGTTTCTGGTCTTTGGCCTTGAGGTCGTCGCGCTTGTCGTAGAGCTTCTTGCCCTTAGCCAGCGCAATTTCCACCTTGGCAAAGCCCCGGTCGCTGACGAACATGCGCAGCGGGATGATGGTGAGGCCCTGCTCCTGATTTTTGTTGGCCAGCTGCTTCAATTCGCGCTTGTTGAGCAGCAGCTTACGGGCGCGCATGGGCTCGTGGTTGTTGTAGGTGCCCTCAGTGTACTTAGCGATGGTCACCTGATTGAGCCACAGGCTGCCGTCGGTGTGGAACGTGCAGAAGCCGTCCTGCAGCTGCACGCTGCCCTCGCGGATGCTCTTGATTTCGGTACCCTGCAGCATGATGCCGGCGTCGTACTTCACCAGGAAAGCGTATTCGTGGCTGGCGCGGCGGTTTTGGATATTGATGCGCTTGGGCGCGTCGTCTTTTTTGGAAGCCATAGAACGGCAAATGTAGCATAGGCTTCAGCCTGTGCCGGAAAGTAAGAAAGTGTTTCTCGCAGTGGTACGCAAAGTAGCCGGCGAGCGGCTGACCCGACCAACCCAGGCCGGCGCGAATACCGGGCCGGGCCGTTCAGTCGGCACAAGCTGAAGCTTATGCTACATGAGCTTCAGGCGCGGGTCGGAGCTTACGAGCTGGTCGGCGAAGTCGCCGGCCTGATACTGGAACTCGGCGGTTTTGGCCACCATGCCGGCGTTATCGGTGCAGAACTGGAAGGCCGGGATGAACACCTGCCAGCCTTGGGCGACGGCCTCGTCCTGCAAAGCCTGGCGCAGACCGGAGTTGGCGGCCACGCCACCGGCCAGCGCAATCTGGGTCAGGCCCTGGTCGGCGGCGGCGCGGCGCAGCTGGCGCAGCAGCGTCTGGATGATGGTGTGCTGGATGCTGGCGCAGAGGTCGGGCAGGTTCTGCTGCACGAAATCAGGGTTCTGGGCGGTTTCCTTGCGCAGGAAGTAGAGCACCGAGGTTTTCAGGCCGCTGAAGCTGAAGTCGTAGCCGGGCATAGCGCCCACCGGGAACGGGAAGCGCGTGGGATTGCCTTCGCGCGCCAGCTTATCGAGGTGCGGGCCGCCGGGATACGGCAGGCCCAGCAGCTTGGCGGTTTTGTCGAAGGCTTCGCCGGCCGCGTCGTCGATGGTCTGGCCGATGATTTCCATCTCCAGTGCCGACTTCACCACCACCAGTTGCGTGTGGCCGCCGCTCACGGTAAGGCACAGAAACGGAAACACCGGCCGCGGCTCCTCGATGAAGTGCGCCAGAATGTGGGCCCGCATGTGGTTGACGGCAATCAGCGGCTTGTTCAGGGCCAGGGCCAGGGTTTTGGCGAACATGCCCCCTACTAATAAGGAGCCCAGCAGCCCCGGCCCCTGCGTGAAGGCCACCGCGTCGAGGTCCTGCTTGCGGATGCCGGCCTTTTGCAGGGCGGCATTCACCACCGGAATGAGGTGCTGCTGGTGGGCGCGCGAGGCCAGCTCGGGCACTACGCCGCCGTATTGCTCGTGCACCTGCTGGGTGGCCACCACATTGGCCCGGATTTCGCCGGCAACCAGCACGGCCGCGGAAGTGTCGTCGCAGGAAGATTCGATGGCGAGGATGGTGGGCTGCATAATTGGAAAGTAGCACTAAGCACCTGCTTGGCGTAGCGTTGAAGGAATTAGGGGAGCGGCACGGCTGGGGCTCGAGGCGTACGCTTCGCGCTTCTACAGACGCAACCGGCTACAAAGTTCGTTAAAACTGCTAACCTGTACCCGTACTGCTTCGTTGTTGCGGCAACGGTTGCCCGGCCGCCGGCGTCTGTCGGGCAACTGCCAACCCTGTATCTTCGCTCGGATAATCTTCTTCACCCCTGCTCGCCGTGCCCCGTTTCGTCTCCATTCTGCTGAAAGTGCTGCTGGGCCTCGTGCTGGTGGTGGTGCTGGCTGTGGTGGGGGCGCTGGTGGCCCTGCGCGTGCCCAGCGTGCAAACGCGCCTGGCCCAGAAGGCCGCCCAGATGCTCACCGACAAGCTGGGCCAGCGCGTGACCGTGGGCCGGGTGGACATCCGCCCGTTTTCGCGGGTGCTGCTGGAAGGCATTCGGGTGCTGGACCGCCGCGGCGACGAGCTGTTCAGTGTGGGCCGCGCCGACGCCGACATTACGCTGTTCAGCGTGCTAAGCCCCGACCGCCTGCACGTAGGCAAGCTCACGCTGGAGGAGCCGCGCTTTGCCCTCGTCACCTACAAAGACCGGCCCGACACCACCAACCTTTCCGAGTTTCTGGCGGCCATCAAGCGCCTCGTGGGCCCTTCCGACACCACCAAGGTCAGCAAGCCGTTCGATTTCAAGATTGAGGCCATCAGTCTGCGCAACGGGCGCTTCATTCTGGAGCGCCAGGACAAAGCCCGGGAGCCTTATTATGGCCGCTCGATGGACTACGGCCACATGCGCGTGGACAGCATCTACGGCGATTTTTCGCGGATCTGGCTGCGCGGCGACACCATTCACTCCCAGATTGATGGGCTGCGGGCCGTGGATCTGCCGTCGAAAACCCGCCTGCGCGAGCTGACGGCCAACATGACTTACGCCGGCAAGTTCTGGGAATTCGGGGGCCTGAACCTGCGCGTGGGCAACAGCCAGCTGCACAACTACCTGCGGTTTGAATACCCGCGGTTTCTGGCTTTCACCAGCTTCAACGACTCGGTGCGGGTGGTGGCCCGCCTGCAGCCCTCGCGCATCTACTCCGACGACATTGCCCTGTTTGCGCCCCAGCCCTTCATGCGCGAACTAAAGGAAACGGTGCTGCTCTCCGGTGAGGCCAAGGGCTACGTGCGCAACTTCACCACCAAGAACCTCGACATCACCTACGGCCGCAACACGCGGGTAGTGGGCAACATCAACGTCGAGGGTTTGCCTAATCTCAAGGAAAGCTTCGTGGAGATGCGCCTGCAGCCCTCGGTGGTGGACGGGCGCGACATCCGCAAGTTCATTCCGGCCTCGGGCTGGCCCTACGTGCAGCGGCTGGGCACCGTGAAGCTGAAAGGGCAGTTTCTGGGCTTCTATAACGACTTTGTGGCTAACGGCTCGTTTCAGACGGCGCTGGGCTCGGTGGTGTCCGACGTAAACCTGAAGTTCAAAGACGACCCGCGTTTTTCGTCTTATGAAGGCGACATCCGCACCACGGGCTTTCAGCTGGGCAAGCTGCTGGGGCAGGAAAACGTGGTGCGCGACGTGACCTTCAGCGGCCGGGTGGAAGGCGTGGGCTTCACGCCCGAAGGCGCCCGCCTCACGGCCAACGCCACGGTGCAGAGCATCTGGCTGAACGGCTACCGCTACCGCAACATCACCACCAACGGCCGCTTCAGCCGGGAGTCGTTTACGGGCAAGATTGCCGCCAACGACCCCAACCTGCAGTTCGATGCCGACGGCAGCATCGACCTTAACCGGCAGCGCCAGGCCTTCGACCTGCGGGCCCGCGTGCGCCGCGCCGACCTGCGCGCTCTGGGCCTGACCAACCAAAGCGTGGTGGTGGCCACCACCGCCGACGTGAAGTTCCGCGGCCTGCGCCTCGACGATTTGATCGGGCGGATTCAACTGCGCAACTCGCGGGTGGGCTACGCCGGCCGCACCGTGGCCGTGGATACGCTGGACGTGGTGAGTGAGAAAACCGCCGGCCAGCGCCGGCTGGCGGTCCGCTCGGAGGCGCTCAACCTGACGGCCACCGGCAACTTTGACTTCACGGAGGTCATCCGGAGCACTGAGGTGCTGCTGACCGAGTACCGCCTCAACTTCGAGAGCAACGACGCCGCCATTGCCGACTACTACCGCCGCAAGCGCCAGCGCGCTATTCCGGAGTACGCCATCGACCTGGATCTGTACCTGAAGAAGCCGAATCCGCTGCTGCGCCTGTTTATGCCGGGCCTGCAGGTGGCCAACTATTCGCGCATCGACGGCTCGTTCCGCAACGGGCAGACCTCGATTCTGCAGCTCGGCGGCAGCTTCGACACGCTGACGGTGGACAGCGTGCGTACGTATCGCACGGCCTTTGAATTCAACACCTCCAAGCTGCCCTACCGGCCCGAGGTGCTGGCCCAGGCCAACGTAACGTCGGAGCGGCAGGTTCTGCCGGGGCTGGGCCGTACCGAGGGCTTCTACGTGGAAGGCGTCTGGGACCAGGAACGCATCAACTTCTCCACGGCCTTGGTCCAGACCAACACCACCAACAAAGCCCAGATCAACGGCGCACTCAGCTTCCTGCCTGATGCCGTGAAGGTGGTGTTCCGCCAGTCGGGCGTAAATTTGCTGGGCAAGGACTGGACGATTGCGCAGGACAACTCGGTCATCATCTCCAAGCAGGGCAAAGAGTTTGATATTCAGAACCTGAGCCTCAGCAACGGCGCCCAGAGCGTGAGTGCGCAGGGCTTCATCTCGCAGAATCCGGCCAAGCAGCTCAAGCTGACGGTGCGCGATTTGGAGCTGGCCACGCTCACGGCCCTGACCTCGCAGAACATGACGGGCCGCGTGAATGCCGAAGGCACCGTGAGCGGCGTGTACGGCCCGCTGGCCATCAGCTCCACGCTCACCGTCGACTCGCTGGCGCTGGATAAGGTGCTGATTGGCAACGTGGCGGGCAAAAGCAACTGGGACAACCGCGCCAAGCAGGCCCTCGTGGACCTGGACGTGCTGCGCGACGGCAGCCGCGTGGTGCGCGTGGCGGGCAGCATTGCGCCCTCGCGCGAGAACGAGCAGCTCAACCTCACCGCCACCCTCGATAAAGCGCCCATAAAGCTGGCCGAGCCGTTTCTAAAAACGCTGTTTAAAGATATCGGCGGCACGGCCGTGGGCACGCTGCGGCTGGCGGGGCGCTTCAGCCAGCCCCACCTTACGGGCACCCTCGACGTGAGCGACGGGCAGCTGACGTTCATCTACCTGGGCACCACCTACACCTTCGCCGACCGAATCCGGTTCACCGACGACCGGATTGTGCTGCGCGACATCCGGATGAAGGACCCGCTGGGCAACACCGGCGTTATCACAGGCGACATTTTCCACGACGGCTTTCAGAACATGCGGCTGGCGCTGGAGGCCTCGTTCCGTAAGCTTCTGGTGCTCAACACCACCCGCAAAGACAACGAGCTGTACTTTGGCACGGCCTACGCCACCGGCTCGGCCCGCGTAAATGGGCCCGCCAACAACCTGGTGGTGAACGTGCAGGCCAAATCGGAGCCCGGCACGCGCCTCTCGCTGCCGCTCGACAATGCTGCCCGCGCCGAAAAAGCCAGCTACATCCGCTTCGTCAACCGCAACCTCACCGACACGGCCCGCACGCCCATTCCCATTGGGGCGCAGGAGAAAGTCGATTTGTCGGGTATCCGGCTGAACATGAACCTGGAGGTGACGCCCGACGCCTACGTGGAGATTCTGCTGGACGAAAGCACCGGCGACGTAATCCGCGGGACGGCTGCCGGGCGGCTGCGCCTCAACATCGACACCCGCGGCGACTTCAATATGTTCGGGCAGATTGAAATTGTGCGCGGGGCCTACAATTTCACGCTGCAGGGCCTAGTGAACAAGGAGTTTGTGGTGCGGCCCGGCGGCACCATTGCCTGGAACGGCGACCCGCTGGCTGGCGAGATGAACGTGACGGCCGCCTACACCCAGCGCACTTCCTTGGCCCCCATTCTGGCTACCAACAACGCCGTGGTGCCCGTAACGGCCGTTATGAACCTGACCGGACCGCTGCTGCTGCCCGTCATCAAGCTCAACCTGGAGTTCAACGATATTCCGTCGTCGCTGGAAAGCGACCTGGTGCCGTTCCTGTCGTCGTTGCGCAACGACGAGCAGGAGCTGAGCCGGCAGGTGTTCAGCCTGGTGGTGTTCCGGCAGCTGGCGCCCGCCTCTTCGCTGTCGTCGATTACCTCGTTTCAGGGCCAGAATAACGCTCTGGGCAACAGCCTGGGCCAGATTATCAGCACCCAGCTGGGCGCCCTCACCTCGCAGCTCGACCCCAACCTGGAAATCAGCTTCAACTTCAACGGCATTTCGGCCGAGCAGCTGCAGGCCCTGCAGGTGCGCCTGAGCTACTCGTTCCTGAACGGACGGCTGCGCGTGACGCGGGAAGGCGGCTTCAACAACGGCGTGGTAACCGACGCCAACACCGGCACTACCACCACCGTGGGCAACAACTCGTCCATCCTCGGCGACCTGACGCTGGAATACTACCTGCGCGCCGACGGCAAGTTCCGGGCAAAGCTGCGCTACGAAACCACCCCGCGTGACCTGAGCGCCCTGAGCAACGGCCAGAACCAAGCCCGGGCCGGCGTCTCGCTGCTGCACACCGAGCAGTTCGACTCGCTCACGGAGCTGTTTGCCCGCAAACACCTTACGCGCAAGCAGCAGAACGCCCGCAAAGCGCGCGAAGTCCTCAACGTGGACGACGATCCGCGGACGAGTATCTAATTGCCGGATTCCAAGGCAGGCGCACAAGCCCTTACGGTGCTACCCACTATCCCGCAAACGGGCTGGCCCACTGGCTCGTTTGCGGTTCACACGCCTGCGCAACGGTTCGGTTGACTGCGTTTTGCCACGACCTAAAACCATTGACTTGAGCTACTACTACCTATCAGCTCCCAACAATTAACAATCAATAACAAACCCGCAACCATTCCAACAATTACCTTTGCCCTCTATGGCCCAACCCCGCCCGACCCGCAAGAAGAAGCTAGGCAGCTACCCGCACACGATGGTAGTGTTCAGCATCACGCTGGCGTTGCTGGTTGTCGGGCTGTTTGGGCTGCTGCTGATTCATGCGCACAAGCTCTCCAACCTAGTGAAGGAGAACATTGAGATGCAGGTGTACCTGGACCGCGACCTGCCACCCACCGAGCTGCTGCGGCTGCAGCAGGACTTCGCCCGCAAGCCCTACATCGCGCAGCGCGACGGCCAAGCGCAGGTGCGGTTTCTGAGCCGCGAGGAAGGCGCCAAGCAGTTCATTGAGCAGACCGGCGAAGACTTCCAGCAGTTCCTCGGCGACAACCCGCTGCGCGACGCATACATCCTGAAAATCAACGCCGAATATTCCGATTCGCTGCAGATGGGCCGCATTGAGCGCGAGTTGAAGGCCGAGCCGGGCGTACACGAGGTGCAGTACGTGCAGAGCCTGATCAGCTCCATCAACCAGAATGTGCGCAAGCTGAGTTTGGTGCTGCTGGGCTTTGCCGTGGTCCTGACCTTCGTCGTGACGGTGCTCATCAACAACACCATCAAGCTGGCCCTCTTCTCGCAACGCTTCCTCATCCGGAGCATGCAGCTGGTGGGCGCTACCTCGTTTTTCATTCAGCGGCCCTTCCTGAACCGCGCCACCTGGCAGGGCCTCGTGAGCGGTATTCTAGCAAGCCTGCTGCTGCTGGCGCTGCTCCAATACGCCTACCTGCAGGTGGCCGACCTGCGCGCCCTGCGCGACGACCGCCTCATTGGGGCGCTGCTGCTGGTGATGGTGGCGCTGGGCTGCGGCATTGGCTTTCTGAGCTCCTACCGCGCCGTGCGCAAGTACCTGGGCATGTCGCTGGATGAGCTGTATTAACCTGTTTGAACGTGCATAACAGAACATCATGCTGAGCTTGCCGAAGCATCTCTACCGCCTCGTTGCTGAAGTAATCTGATTACTACTCGGTAGAGATGCTTCGGCAAGCTCAGCATGACGTTCCTTTCCCAACCATATGGAACCTACCACCTCACAAACACCCCGCTTCGCCTTCGGGCCGCGCAACTACCGCCTGATGTTCGTGGGCCTGGCCGTGCTGGCCGCCGGCTTCATCACCATGACACTGGACACAGCCGACTACGGCGAGGGGTTTTTGGGCATCACGCTCGGCCCCATTCTACTGGTTACCGGCTTTCTGATTGAGTTCTGGGCCATTATGGCCAAGCCCGGCGGCCCGGCTCCGGTAGCGCAGGACCCCGCCACCCGCGAGACCCTGGCGCAGCAGCCCGCGCCGGCCGCGCCCGTGGCCCCGGTTGCGCCCACCTACAAGCGCTGATTGACAAGCGTAGTCAGTCACTTATATCTGTTATCCTGAGTTTGCGAAAGATCCTATCACGTTAAGCCAGCTTGCATAGCACCGGCTCGTTCACGCGTGACAAGATCCTTTGCAAACTCAGGATGACGGAATGTTCTAATTCTCCCCTGCATGAACTACTGGTACGCCCTGATTCTGGCTATCGTCGAAGGCCTGACGGAATTTCTGCCGGTTTCCAGCACCGGCCACATGATTATCGTGGCCAACCTGATGGGTATCGGCCAGCTGCCCTTCACTGAAACTTACATCACCTCCATTCAGCTTGGTGCCATCCTGTCGGTGGTGGTGCTGTACTGGCGGCGGTTTCTGCAAAGCTTCGACTTCTACGTGAAGCTGTTTGTGGCCTTTCTGCCATTCGGCATTTTGGGTTTTCTGCTGAAAGATGTCATTCAGGAACTCCTGAAAAGCGTGACGGTGGTAGCCATATCATTGGTAGTGGGCGGCGTGATTCTGCTGTTCGTGGACCGCTGGTTTTCCGGGGAGCGCAAGGCCGTAACCACACCCAGTTTGGTGCAAGCGCTGCGCATTGGGCTGTTTCAGTGCCTGGCGCTGGTGCCCGGCGTGAGCCGCTCGGCCGCCACCATCGTGGGCGGCCTGGCCCAGGGCTTCGACCGCCGCTCGGCCGCCGACTTCTCGTTTCTACTGGCCGTGCCCACCATGGTCGTCATCACGGCCTACCAGCTCTACAAGACCTACAAAGTAGACGCGCCCGGCGTCGAGGACCTGAAATACCTGCTGTTCGGCAACGTGGTGGCCTTTGCTGTAGGGCTGCTGGCCGTCAAGTCGTTCGTGAATTTCGTGTCGCGCTTCGGCTTCCGGGCGTTTGGCTTCTACCGCATCATCGTGGGCGTTATCATCCTGGTGATGATTGCGCTGGGCATTCCGATGCAGCTGATTTAACTACGTACTGAGAAGACAGTATTGAGTAGTTGGTATTGAGTACTTAGATGTAAGTCAGGAACCCTACAGGCAACCTCAGCACTAGATACTAACTACTTAATACTATCTACTCAGTACTCAATAACAACCACTCCTTTGGAAAATCCCCGCTCATTCGACTTTGAAGCCGGCGAAGTACTGCTGATGGACAAGCCGCTCACCTGGACGTCGTTTGACGTGGTGCGCAAGGTGAAGAACACGCTGCGCATCAAGAAAATCGGGCATGCCGGCACCCTCGACCCACTGGCTACCGGCCTGCTGATCATGTGCACCGGCAAGAAAACCAAGGAAATTGACCTGATTCAGGCCCAGGAAAAGGAGTACACTGGCACCTTCCGCCTCGGCCAGACCACGCCCAGCTTCGACCTGGAAACGCCCGTGGATGCCGAGCTGCCGTACGCCCACCTCACCGACGACGAAATCCGGGCCGCCACCGCGCAGTTCGTGGGCCTGATTACCCAGACGCCGCCGCTGTTTTCGGCGGTGAAAGTGAACGGCGAGCGGGCCTACGAAGTGGCCCGCCGCGGCGGTGAGGCCGAAATCAAGAGCAAGCAGGTCACCATCCGCGAGTTTGAGCTCACGCGCATTGAGCTGCCCGAGGTGGACTTCCGCGTGACCTGCTCCAAAGGCACCTACATCCGCAGCCTCGCCCGCGACCTGGGCGCGGCCCTGGGCTGCGGCGCCCACCTCACCAAACTGGTGCGCACCCGCATCGGCGAGTACCGAGTAGAGGACGCCCTAACCATGGAAGCCGTGGAAGCCATGCGGCCGCCGCGCCCCGAAGGCGAAACCGAACGGCCCCGCCGCCAGCGGCAGCCCCGCCCCGAGCGCCGCGCCGGCCTGGAATACTACAGCGCCAACCAAACCGATACCGCGCCATCCTCTGCCGCGCCAGACGCCACCGAATAGCTGCTGCGGGCGGCGAACGGCAGCCGGCAAACGCGTCGTATTGGCCGTCCGGCCATCAGCGAAATCACTTTAATCAGCGCAAATCAGCGATTTATGCACGTCATCCACGATCCGGCGCAATTTCCGCACCTCGGTAATGCCGTCGTGACCAGCGGCACGTTCGACGGCGTGCACGTCGGGCACCAGCAGATTCTGCGGCGCCTGTGCGAAGTAGCCCACCATAGCGGCGGGCCGGCCGTGGTTATCACCTACTGGCCCCACCCCCGGCTGGTGCTGGGGCCGCCACCCTCCCACCCCGAGCTGCTGGAGCTGCGGCTGCTCAGCACCCTGGAAGAGCGGGCCGCCAAGCTGGCCGAGTTCGGCGTCGACTACCTGCTGGTGGTGCCCTTCACCCGCGAGTTTGCGCAGTGGACTTCCGAAGAGTACATCCAGAATATCCTGCTACGCACCGTGGGCACGCACAAGCTGGTGATTGGCTACGACCACCGCTTCGGCAAAAACCGGGAAGGCGGCTTCGACTACCTCAGCCTGCACGCCGACCGCTACGGCATGAGCGTGGAGGAAATTCCGCGCGAGGACGTGGACGCCGTGGGCGTGAGCAGCACCCGCATCCGCCGGGCCCTGGAAACCGGCGACGTGGCCACCGCCAACCGCTACCTAGGCTACCCCTACCCGCTGACGGGCACCGTGGTGAAGGGCCGGCAGCTGGGCCGCACCATTGGCTGGCCCACGGCCAATATCGTGTGCGAGGAGCCGCTGAAGCTGATTCCGGCGCGGGGTGTATACGCGGTGCTGGCCACCACGGCCGCCGGCACCCACCACCCGGCCATGCTCAACATCGGGGTGCGCCCCACCATCGGCGGCGACCTGGCCCAGACCGTGGAAGCCCACCTGCTGGACTTTGAGGGCGACCTGTACGAACAGCCCCTGACCGTGCAGTTCGTAGCCCGCCTGCGCGACGAGCAGAAGTTCAACGGCCTGGATGAGCTGAAAGCTCAGCTGGCACTGGATGCCGATGCGGCGCGGGCAGCGTTTTTATAGATTTCCCGCAGTGTTTCGCAGTGAGAAACTTTACCTTTCCGCTCCCAAACATCCCACCCAATTCCTATGATCAATAAAGTAGTAGCCGGCCCGGAAGAAGCCCTGCAGGGCCTGACGGACGGCATGACCCTGATGCTGGGCGGCTTCGGCCTGTGCGGCATCCCCGAAAACAGCATCCGGGAAATTCTGCGCCTGGGCGTGAAGAACCTCACCTGCATCAGCAACAACGCCGGCGTCGATGATTTTGGCATCGGGCTGCTGCTGCAGACCAAGCAGGTGCGCAAGATGATTTCCAGCTACGTGGGCGAAAACGCCGAGTTTGAGCGCCAGCTGCTGTCGGGGGAGCTGGAAGTGGAGCTGATTCCGCAGGGCACGCTGGCCGAGCGGTGCCGGGCCGGCGGCGCGGGCATTCCGGCCTTCTACACCCCCGCCGGCTTCGGCACGGAGGTAGGCGACGGCAAGGAAAGCCGGGAGTTCAACGGCAAGATGTACCTGCTGGAAACCGCCCTGCACGCCGATTACGCCTTTGTGAAAGCCTGGCGCGGCGACACGGCCGGCAACCTCATCTTCAAGGGCACGGCCCGCAACTTCAACCCCATGATGGCTACGGCCGGCAAAATCACGGTGGCGGAAGTGGAGGAGCTGGTGCCCGCCGGCGAGCTGGACCCCAACCAGATTCACACGCCTGGCATCTTCGTGCAGCGCATCTATCAGGGCGAGAACTACGAAAAGCGCATCGAGCAGAGAACTGTTAGGGCTTAGGATTTAGGGGCATAGGTTTTAGAGTACATATTACCCAACTTACTGAACTCTACTACCCAGGCCCTGCTCCATGCTCGACTACCATTCCTTGCTGATCTGGCAGCGTAGTCATCAGCTTACACTTCTGATTTACGCACAAACCAAAGCATTTCCGCGCGAGGAACTGTTCGGCCTTGTCAGTCAGATGCGACGTTCGGCTGCCTCCATTCCAACCAACATTGCGGAAGGCTGTGGACGCGGCTCCGACGCCGATTTGGCGCGTTTTCTGACCATTGCAGCCGGCTCTGCCAGTGAACTGGACTACCAGCTGCTACTGTCTCACGAGCTTGGTTACCTTTCACCAGATGAGTGGGTATCTACAGCGAATGAACTCACTGAAATTCGGAAAATGCTTACCCAATTCATCCAAACTCTGAAAAAGCGCATTGGGGTGTTGGCTACCCCCACTAAGCCCTACGCCCCTAAGCCCTAAAATCTATGCTCGATAAACACGGCATTGCGAAACGCATTGCGCAGGAAGTCCAGAACAACTCCTACGTCAACCTCGGCATCGGCATCCCAACGCTGGTAGCCAACTACATTCCCGAAGGCATCAACGTGGAGCTGCAGAGCGAAAACGGCCTGCTGGGCATGGGCCCCTTCCCCACCGAAGACCAAGTAGACCCCGACCTCATCAACGCCGGCAAGCAAACCGTCACCACCCTGCCCGGCTCCAGCATCTTCTCTTCGGCCGACTCGTTCGGCATGATCCGGGGCGAGCATGTGGACCTGACGATTCTGGGGGCCATGGAGGTTTCCGAGAACGGCGACATTGCCAATTGGAAGATTCCGGGCAAGATGGTGAAAGGCATGGGCGGCGCCATGGACCTGGTGGCCTCGGCCAAAAACATCATCGTGGCCATGCAGCACGTGGCCCGCGACGGCAGCAGCAAACTGCTGCCCGCCTGCACGCTGCCCATCACCGGCCTGCGCTGCGTAAAGAAAATCGTGACCGAACTGGCCGTCATCGACGTGACGCCCGACGGCTTCGTGCTGCGCGAGCGCGCCCCCGGCGTCACGGTAGAGCAGATTCAGGCCGCCACGGCCGGCAAACTGGTCGTGCGCGGCGAAATCCCGGAAATGACGGGCGTGTAGCACCAAGCTCCTGCTTGGTGGACGAGCAAAGCGAGTATCCGGCATTGGCGCAACTGGCGCGGTTCCGGGTACTCGCTTTGCTCGTTCGCAGAAGCTGGAGCTTCGCGTTACTTCAGCCGCCGGAAGGCTTGGGCCATGATGCGCTCGGCGGCTTCAGCCGTGAAATGGCCGAAATAGCGGCGCAGGTGGGCCAGCGCGGCGGCCGGGCTGAGGCCGCCGGCCCGCACGGCGTCGGCGAGGTGGTCGGCCAACTGGTCGGGGTGGCCGGTGAGGGCCGGAAACTCGTGCTGCAGCTTGTAGCTGGCCAGAATATTCACGCGCAGCTCGGGGGAAGCGCCGGGCACTTGCGTGAGCAGGCGCTCCATCACCAGCTGCACTTCGTCCATGAACAGGGTGCGCACCAGGCCGGGCGGCGCGGGCACCAGCTGGCCGGCCGCCGCTACCAGCAGCACGGCCGCGGGCATGTCGGGCTGCCAGCGGCGGGCGTCGGGCGGGGCGCACAGCCAGGCCGTGGGCGGAAACCCTTCGGGCTGAGCAAGCAGACGGCCCAGGGTCTGGAGGCGGCGTTCTTCGGGCGGAAGCATGCCTGCAAGGTACGACGGCGCACCCGGATGCTACTCCGAACCGCGTAAGCACTATATTGGGGTTTCCGCGTTTTTCCCCGCTGCTATGCGCTACTGCTACCTTCTGTTACTTACCGTGTCGGCGCTTACCGCCCAGGCCCAAACCGCCACCTCGCCCACCCTCACCCGCGCCGACATGCCGGTGCCTACCGACACGCTGCGCCAGAGTACGGCCGCCGTGCAGCTGCCGGCCAGCGCCCCGCCCCTGAGCCGGCGCGGCCCCAACCAGACCTGGAACTACGGCGCCCTGGTCGCCACGGCCCAGAACGTGGCCCGCTTCACGCCCGTCCCGAACCAGCCGCTCTACACGTTTACGTTCAACTCGGCCCTGAGCGGCGCCAACCGTGCCACGGTAGCCTCGCCGCAATCTGTGCCGCTGCCGCCCGGCTTCGCGCTGCCCCTCACCGACCCGTATCAGTTTTTCAACGCCTCGGCGGCCGACTTCCGGTCGGTGGGCTACGGCGGCACACTGGCCGGCACAGCCGTGCCCGTGACGTACGCCAGCCCCACGCAGCAGGACATCATCTACCGGTTTCCGCTCAGCTACGCCAGCGCCCCCGATTCCAGCAATTCCTTCTTCAGCATCAGCGTGCCCGGCGCCGGCTACCTCAGCCAGAAGCGCAAGCGCGTAAACCGGCCCGATGCCTGGGGCACGCTCACCACGCCTTTCGGCACGTTTGCGGCGGTGCGCGTCGTGACGCGCCTCGAAGACCACGACAGCATATCGGTAGGCACTACCAGCCAGGGGTTTGATCTGCCGGTGCGGCGCGAGTACAAGTGGCTGGCTACCGGCCAGCACGTGCCGCTACTCACCATCACGACCGCGCAGGTAGGCGCGCAGGAAGTCATATCGAGCGTGGAATACCGCGACGTGTACCGCCGCATCGTGCTGGGCACCCGCCCAGCCCTGGCCGCCGCTGCGGTGCAGGTTTACCCCAATCCGGGCAGCGCGCAAACCCCGCTGCACCTGCTGCGCACCGCAGCCGGCGTGGCCACCGTCACGGCTACTGACCTAGCCGGGCGGCAGCTGTTTCGGTACGCGCTACCCGCAGCAGCCACGGCAGCGGAGCTACCGGCGGCACTGTTTGGTGACTTCCGGGGCGTGGCCGTGCTACGGGTACAAACAGAGGCCGGCGTGGCCGTGCGGCGTGTGGTGCGGGAGTAGCGGCGCCGATTCGCCAAAGCCCCCGGACGCCGCCCGCCGGCCCCGGATGAGCCTTTTTGCCGCCGGTTTTGTTGTGGCGTCGTAAGAGGTAGTACCGGCCCCGCCGGGGAGGTATCTTTGCGCCTCTTCTTCTGACGTTCATTTTCCCTGACTTACTATGGCCACGAATTCCACTGGCAAAACGGGCGGTAGCCACGCTAAAAAAGGCGCTGCCGCCGCGCCCGAGCGGCTGACGCCCACGGCCGTACCCGCCCACAAACTGGTGCTGCGCGCCCTGAAACGCTCTGATTTCAAGGTGGTGCAGCAAATCATGGACAAGGTGTATTCCAACATGGAAGGCGCTTGGTCGCAGGAAGAGTACAACGCCCTGCTCAAGAAATTCCCCGAGGGCCAGATCTGCATCGAGGACAACGGGCAGGTGGTGGCGGCCGCGCTGGCCATCATCGTGCAGTATTCCGACTTCGGCGACCGGCACACCTACGCCAAAATCACGGGCAACGGCAAGTTCGACACCCACAACGCCGACGGCGACACGCTCTACGGCGTCGACGTGTTCGTGGACCCCGAGTACCGCAGCCTGCGCCTGGGCCGCCGCCTGTACGATGCCCGCAAGGAGCTGTGCGAGAACCTGAACCTGCGCGCCATGGTGGCCGGCGGCCGCATTCCCGGCTACAACCAGTACGCCGAGGAAATGACGCCCGCCAAGTACGTGGAGATGGTGCGCAACAAGGAGCTCACCGACCCCATCCTCACCTTCCAGCTCTCCAACGACTTCTACGTCCGCAAGCTCATCCGAGGCTACCTGCCCTACGACTCCGAAAGCAAGGCCTACGCCACGCTGCTGGAGTGGATCAACGTGTACTACGACGAGGAATTCGACAAGCTGATCGGCAACCAGAAGTCGAACGTGCGCATCGGCATTGTGCAGTGGCAGATGCGCGCCACCAAGAACCTGGAGGACTTTTTCCAGCAGATTGAGTTCTTCGTAGACACCGTGAGCGGCTACAAGGCCGACTGCGTGCTGTTCCCCGAGTTCTTCAACGCGCCCATGATGGCCCTCACCAATGAGGAGTCGCCGTCGGTGGCTATCCGCTCGATGGCGGCCTTCACCGAGCCCATCAAAACCAAGATGATGGAGCTAGCCGTGAGCTACAACATCAACGTCATTGCCGGCTCGATGCCGCTCTACGAGGACGGCAAGCTCTACAACGTGAGCTACCTCTGCCGCCGCGACGGCACCGTGGATGAGCAGTACAAGCTGCACGTGACGCCCGACGAGGCCAGCTACTGGGGCATGCGCGGCGGCGACAAACTGCGCTGCTTCGACACGGATTTCGGCAAAATCGGCATCCTGATCTGCTACGACGTGGAGTTCCCCGAGCTGAGCCGCATGCTTTCGGATGAAGGCATGAAAATCCTGTTCGTGCCCTTCTGGACCGACACCAAGAACGCCTACCAGCGCGTGCGCCTCTGCGCCCAGGCCCGGGCCATCGAAAACGAGTGCTACGTGGCCATTACCGGCTCGGTGGGCAACCTGCCGCGCGTCGAGAACATGGACATCCAGTACTCGCAGTCGGCCGTGTTCAGCCCCTCCGACTTCGCCTTCCCCCACGACGCCATCGTGGCCGAGGCCACCCCGAACACGGAAATGACCCTCATTGCCGACCTCGACCTGGACCTGCTCAAAGACCTGAACACCAGCGGCGCGGTCCGCAACCTGCGCGACCGGCGCAAGGACCTGTACTCGCTGAGCTGGTCGAAGAAGACCGAGCGCGACGACGAGCTGCTGGCCCAGGGCGAGGAGCGCGCCCCCAAAACCGCCAGCAAGCGCAAGGCCGTATCGGCGGGGTAAGGGCGGTATTTCTGACGTTGTTTATTGCCTGACTAAAGCGCCCTACCATCCAGGTAGGGCGCTTTTTTTATGCCGTGGGCGCCGCCGCTACCAGCACTATGTACCTTGTGCTACTTCTGTTACATTTGGCAATCCTTATACCTCTATAGTTTCTCTGCAATGAAGAATTTATTGGTCCTGTTGGGGGCCATTCTGCTGACTGGTACCACCGCGCAGGCACAGAAAAAGAACAATAAATCTGCGGATGCCGCGCTGGCGGCGCTGGAGCAGGGCCAGACCGGCGCCGACGGCCAACGAGTGGGCAAGTGGAATTTCTACGACTACAAGCACCAACTGGAGCTGACGTTCGACTACGACTCCAGCCGCATCAGCTTTCTGCCGCCCGATACGGCCCGCTACGCCATGCTCACTGGCGACCAATGGGCCCTGACGGCCATGAACCGACCGCCCCGCATTCTGGGCAGCCAGGAACACCGGACAATAATGATCGGGCGCCAGATCCGCTACCCGGTAGCGGCGCTTCAGCAGCAGCTGCAGGGCACCGTGGTGCTGGCCTACACAGTAGGCGCCGATGGCCACAGCCGCGACTATTCCGTGATAAGCGGCGTAGGAGGCGGCTGCACGGAGGAAGTCTGGCGGGTGGTGCATCAGATGCCCGACACCTGGATACCAGCCATATACCGTGGCCAGCCGGTGGATACACGCTTTTATCTCAAGGTGACATTTGAGATTAAAAACAGCCCGTTCAATCTGGCCAATGCCCGCAAACAGGCCGCTCAGGCGGCAGCTACTCAGCCGGACTCCGCTGCCGCGCCGGCCCGGCGCCCACCATACGTGGATGAAGTGGTCGTGACTGCCTTTGGGGTTACGCGCACTACCACTCCGATCCGTCGGCCCCAGTAGCACCAAATGCAACCTTCCTTTGAAAACGGCCCGCCAGGTTCTGGCGGGCCGTTTGGCGTTGTGCAGAATTCGGGGCTGGCGCGCCGGCCTGGCAGTTTTTCGCTAAACTGCGGGCCCCTCCCCCATAATGTACCCTTTCATTTTTCTCTTCTTATGAAACGCGTCCTCATTACTGGGGCCAACCGCGGCCTGGGCCTGGAGCTCACCCGGCAGGCACTGGAGCGCGGCGACCTGGTCTTTGCTACCTGCCGCCGGCCCGAATCCGCTACCGACCTGCACGCGCTGGCCGGTCATTACCCCGACCGCCTGACGCTCGTCGCCCTCGACGTTACGGACGAGACCAGCATCCAAGCCGCTCACGCGGCCGTCAGAGCGGCTACCGGCAGCCTCGATCTGCTCATCAACAACGCCGGCGTGTATCCGGGGGCGGGGCCCGAAGACCCGGAAAACCAGCGCCTGGGGCAGTTCACGGCCGAAGTGGCGCTACAGGTACTGCGCGTGAATGCCGTGGGGCCGCTGCTGGTGGCGCAGGCCTTCCTGGATTTGCTGCGCGCCGGCACTAAGCCACGCATCCTCAGCCTGTCGTCGGGGCAGGGCTCGATTACCTGGAAAGCGGCCGGCGACCCGTACCACTACAGCGCCAGCAAGGCCACTCTGAACATGTACATGCGCGCCCTCGCCGCCGAAATCGGGCAGTACGGCGTGCTGTCGATGCTGGTGGACCCGGGCTGGGTGCGCACCGGCATGGGCGGCACCGCCGCAGCGCAGGATCCGGCCGTGGCGGCCAAAGGCATCCTACGTCTCGCTGAGCAGCTGCACGACGAGGAAAACGGCAGCTTCGTGACCTGGCAAAACGAGTTTGTGCCCTGGTAGCCTGCGAATTAATAAGCACAACCATGACAAGGATGGCCTTTGCACAGGGGCCATCCTTTTTCGTTTACCGAAGCGCCACAGCTGGCTTTTGTGTCTTGCTGCACTTCGATAAAGGCTATCTATTTCATTAAAAACCCATTAAAACAAGTCCGAATTATCAATCCGTTCGTAGAGAAAGCACGCAGGAAGGCCTTAGGCCCCTGATTTGCTTCCTTTTTTACCCCCTTTTCATTTTTCGTTATGCGTCAAAAAGCTACTTCGCGCACTTCTTCCTGGCGTTCCGCCTTTCTGGGTTTAGCCGCGCTCGGACTGTCCGGCGGGGCCGCCCAGGCCCAGACCGTATATGGTCTTTCTATCACCAGCAGCCCGGCCGTGGCGAATCTGGTGACGTTCAACGCCACCACTCCCGGCACCTTCACAGCCACGGTGCCCATCACCGGTTTCACGGCTGGCCAAGCAATTGTGGGCATCGATGTGCGGCCTAACACGGGCGAGCTGTTTGCGCTGGGCTACAATCCCACCGGCACGCAGAGCCAGCTGTACACCATCAACCCCACGACCGGGGTAGCCACGGCCATTGGGGCGGCTCTGACGCTCAATCTGGGCACTACTACTTCCCGTATCGGCTTCGATTTCAACCCCACCGTTGACCGGATCCGGGTGACGTCGGGCGCGGGCACCAACTTCCGCCTCAACCCCAACAATGGCGCCCTGGCCTTTACCGATGGCGCCCTGGCCTACGCCACCACCGATACCAACGCCAGCCAGACGCCCACCATCGGCTCGTCGGCCTATACCAACAGCTACATTGGTGCTACCGGCACCACGCTCTACAACCTCGACGAGGCCAACAGCCGCCTCGTGACGCAGAACCCGCCTAACAACGGCACCCTGAACACGGTGGGTGCACTGGGCGTGGCCACCGACGGCGTGAGCCAGGCTTCTGACCTCGACATCTACTTCAACCCGACTACGGGGGCCAACGTGGCTTACCTGACCACCGCCATTTCTGCCAGCGCCACGGCTGCCACTTCCACGCTGTACACCGTGAACCTGACGACGGGCGCGGCCACGGCGGTAGGCGCGCTGGGCACCGGGCCGCTGGTCGCCATTACCGACATTACGTTTGCCATCACCCGCCCCGCTTCGCTGCCGGCCATTACGGGCCAGCTGGTGTACGCGCTGGGCGGCACCAACCTGATTACGTTTGACTCTGCCAACCCCAGCCTGATTCGGGCCGCCGTTGGCATTACGGGCGTAGACGCCACCCAGACCCTGGTGGGCCTCGATGTGCGGCCGGCCACCAACTCGCTGTACGCGCTGGGCTACAACGCCACGGCCCAGACGGCTACGGTGTACACCATCAATGCCGCAACGGGAGCAGCTCGCGCCATTAACACCACGCCGGTGGCGCTGGCGCTGGGCACGGGCAGCATCGGCTTCGACTTCAACCCCACCGTTGACCGGATTCGGGTGGTAGGCGCCAACCGCGCCAATTTCCGCCTCAACCCCGTTGACGGCACCGTAGCCGCCACCGACGGCCAGCTTACCTACGCCGCCGGCGACGTTAACGCCGCCAACACGCCCTCAATCGGAGCGGCAGCGTACACCAACAGCGTAGCCAACGCTACTGCCACCCAGCTTTTCGTTTACGATGAGGCCCGCAACGTGCTGGCCCTGCAGAACCCGCCAAACGACGGGACGCTGAACACGCTGGGCACCACGGGCCTCACCGCCACCGCGGCCCGCGACGTGGATATGGACATTTTCACTGCTGGTGCCACCAACACCGCCTATCTGGTGGCTAATGCCGCGACTAATGGCAACAGCACGCTTTACACCCTCAACACCACCACTGGGGCGACTACCGCAGTAGGCACAATCGGCAACGGCAGCGCCATCCGCGACATTGCGGTGGCTGGCGCTGCCGGCGTGACGGGCGTGCGCCGGGCCGAGCTGGCCACCAACCTGGCCCTCTACCCCAACCCGGTACGCGGCATTGCCAGCATCAGCTTTGGGCTGCCACGCGCCGCCCGTGTCACCCTGACCGTGACGGACGCGCTGGGCCGCACCGTGGACACCGTGGATGCAGGGATGCGCCCGGCCGGTATGCAAACGGTGAAGTGGAACAGCAAGGGCCGCGCCGCCGGCACCTACTTCCTGAACCTGCGCTTCGACAACCAGCCCGCCGGCACCCGCCAGGCCGTCGTGACGGAATAGGTTTCGCCTGAATAAAAAAGCCTCCGAAACGGGCATCTCGCTGTGAGATGCCTGTTTCGGAGGCTTTTTTCGTGTCTACAATGCGCCTGTTGCGGGTGTAGCGGACTACCCCTGCACGGCGGCCAGGTGGGCGTGGTCGCGCAGTACGGTGCGCAGAAAGGCTTCGTCGGGCAGTTGGGTCTGGATGCCGGTGAGGACTTTCACTTTGTTGGCGACTTCGTTGAGCAGCTCGTAGTTTTCGCGCTCCAGACCCTTGAAAAGCAGCTGCCGGATGGTGGCCACATCGTGGTCCTGGAGTTGGGCCGCCTGCGGAAACACCACCATGTAGTCGGCGTCGGTGAAGGCGGGGGCCAGCGGGCCGGCCTGCTGCCGGGGGCGGGTGCTCACCACCGATGTGCCGGCGGCCAGGTCGCCGAGGCGCTGCCCGCGGCCGTTGGCCAGAATCACGACCACCGCAATCAGCCCACTCATGATACCGGTGTCCACGATGCGCAGAATCCAGCGCAGCAGGTAGTCGCCGAAGCCGGGGCGGGTGCCATCGAGACGGATGACCTTGATGTGGCGCGCCTTTTTGCCTATGCTTTGCCCATTGAAGAACATTTCGCACAGCAGATGGTAGAACACCACCGGCACGCCTGCCACTATCACTACCAAACCCACTAGTACGTCGTTGTTGGACCCCAGCGCGCCTACCAGCAGCCCCCAGAGCACTATCCAGGCCAGCAGAATCAGGCCGTCGATGAGGGCAGCCACAATTCGTTCGCCCACGCTGGCGACTTCGTATTCGAGGGTGACATTCTGGGCAGTCTGGACGCGGATGGTACTCATGGGGTAGCAGAAACCGGCCGCCGGGCCGGCTGGAATTTATAAGGCGGAACGAATAGCAGCGGGGTCAAAAAAATTGGCAATCTTCGCCCCGTCTGGAAAGCCGCAAATTACGGGTTCTGCCCACATTCCGGCCACTTCCGCGCTGCTTATTCTATCTTGGTTGCTGCTTCTTCTTCTCAACAGGTATCCGTATGCGCGAGGCAGTGTTTCTCCGGGTGAATGAGGCTAAATGGAAGCAGTATGAGCTGCAGCCGCCCGCCGGCCCCGACGAGCTAGCCGCCCGTTTCGTGGAGCTGACCGACGACTTGGCCTACGCCCAGACGTTCTACCCCACCTCCCCCACCACCCACTACCTCAACGACTTGGCCGCCAAGCAGCACCAGGCCATCTACCAGAACAAGCCCGAAACTACCAACCGCTTTGCCCACTTCTGGCGGCAGGAGCTGCCGCTGCTGGTGGCCCGCCACCACCGCCCGCTGCTGGTTTCGCTGGTGCTGTTCACGGTGTTCACGCTGCTGGGGGCGCTATCGGCGGCCTACGACGACACGTTCGTGCGCGTGGTGCTCGGCGATGCCTACGTCAACAAAACCCTGGAAAACATTGAGCGCGGCGACCCGATGGCCGTGTACAAGGGCATGAGCGAAACGCCCATGTTTCTGGCCATCACCGCCAACAACATCTACGTGGCCCTCACGGCCTACGCGCTGGGCGCCACGCTGGGGCTGGGCACCGTGTATGCGCTGTTCCGCAACGGCATGATGCTGGGCTCGTTTCAGTATTTCTTTTACCAGAAAGGCGTGCTGCTGCCCTCGCTGCTTACCATCTGGATTCACGGTACGCTGGAAATATCGGCCATTGTGCTGGCCGGCGGCGCGGGCTTCGTGATGGCACGCGGCCTGCTCTTCCCCGGCACCTACTCCCGCACCGACGCCTTCCGCCAGGCCGCCCGCGACGGCCTGAAGCTGGCCCTCGGGCTGGTGCCTATCTTCATCGTGGCCGGCTTTCTCGAAGGCTTCGTGACCCGGCACACCGGCATGCCGCTGTGGCTGAGTCTGGGCATTATCGGCTCGTCGGCGGCTTTCATCGGGTGGTATTTCATTCTGTACCCACTGCGCCTGAAGCGGGCCAGCCAATCTCCCGCCTGAGTCTTTTCTCTTTATTGTCAACTACCGCATTATGCACGCAAAATTTACCCGCGAAGCCGATTTCCGCCAGGAACGGGATTTTGGGGCCAAAATAGGGGCCACGTTCGAGTTTCTGGGAGCCCACTGGCGGCCGCTGGGCAAGTGCCTGCTGTACTTCGTGCTGCCCGTTTCGCTGGTGATGGGCATCGGCCTGGGCCTGGTGATGAACAATATGTTCAACCTGATGGGCAAGATGCAGTCCAACCCGCAGGCCATGCCAATAGCTACTTCTTCGTTAGGGGCCTCCTACTTTTCCGGCATGGGCCTGGTGATGGTGGGCAGCCTGCTCTCGTTCGTGGCCGTGATGAGCACCGTGTACAGCTACGTGCGCCTCCTGCTCACTCCCGAGCCCCAGGCGCCACCCACGCCCGCGCAGGTATGGAGCCTGATGAAGCAACGTATCGGCCGTATTCTGCTGTCTTTTGCGTTGTTCGTGGGGCTGTATCTGGCATTTATCGGCGTCTTTGTGGGACTGATAGCGGTGCTGCAAAAAATGTCGTTTGTGCTGATGCTGGTGCTATTTCCGGTCCTGATGTATGTGGGTGTGCCGCTGATGCTGTACTTCCCGGTGCTGCTGCTGGAAGAAGGCGGTGTAGTAGCCGCGCTGCGGCGCTGCTTTGCGCTGGCCCGCGGCAAGTGGTGGTCGACGCTGGGCCTAGTTATCGTGGCCGGGATGATTCAGGGCATGCTGACGATTCTGTTTGCGCTGCCCCAGTACGCCGTGATGTTCGGCAAAATGCTGAAAGTGCCGGTGCTGGGCTCCGATGTGGTGGGCATGGCCGCGCAGTGCGTGTACGTGGCCGGCGCCATGCTCACGTATCCGGTGCTCCTGCTGGCGCTGTCGTTTCAGTATTTCAACCTAGTGGAGCGCAAGGAAGGCGTGGGCCTGCGGGGCTTGGTGGATAGCCTGGGTGCTACCCCGGCCCCGGTGGCCCACAGCCACGCCCACCGCCCCGACGACGAAGGCGAATACTAAGCTCCCCCCTACCCGACGCTAATTAGCCCGATTTTCTATCCGTTTCTGGTGGCTTCTTACCTTTCATTTGCGCTGATGCTCCGTTCCTACAGCCGCCGGTGGCTGCTGGCGCTGATGCTGATGCTGCCCTGGGCCGTTGGGCCCGTTGCAGCCCGGACGCCGGTTCGCAATACCGCCGCCGTGCGCCAGCTGCCACCCGACAACGCGCCGACGCCCACCCTGCGCCAGCCGGTCCCGGCGCGGCTGCGCGACTTCCGGAAGCAGCGCGAGTTTCAGTACGTGGAGGTGAAAAGCGAGCAAAGCGCCTGGGACCTGTTCTGGGCGCGGTTCTGGCGCTGGCTGGCGGAGATGCTCGATACCCGTTCCGGCCAGGTGGTCTGGAAATACGGCATCTACGCCGGGCTGGTGGTGGCGCTGGTATTTGTGGTGCTCAAGCTGCTCCAGATTGATTTCACCCGCGCTTTCGGCCGGGCCCCAAATACCGCCGCGCTGCCCTACGACGTGGAGGGCGAGGATATCCACGGGCTGCAGTTTGAGGAGCTGATAGGAGCCGCCGAAACCGCCGGCAACTTCCGGCTGGCCGTGCGCCTGGGCTACCTGCAAATCCTCAAGCAGCTTACCGACCAAGGCTTGATCCGGTGGCAGCCCGACAAAACCAACCACGACTACCTGTTTGAGCTGCCCCCGGGCCCGCTGCCCGATGCCTTCCGGGAGCTGACCCGGCAGTTCGACTATGTGTGGTACGGCGAGCAGGACGACCTCACGCCCAGCCATTACGCCCAAGCCCGCGCCACGCGGCTGGCCTTCCAGCAACTCCTTTCCTCCGGCCGCCGCGCCGCCTGATTTCCCCCTCGCCCATGACCACTTTCCGTTGGTATCTGCTGGGGTTGGCGCTGCTCTTCGGGGCCTATGTGGCCGTGGAATACTACCGCCCCAAGCCGCTCGACTGGACGCCCACCTTCCAGAACAAAGACAAGATTCCGTACGGCACCTACGTGCTCTACGACGTGCTGCCCGAGGTAATGGGCGTGGCCAAACGCGAGGTAAAAGCCGTGCGCGTGCCCATCTACAACCAGATTGAGGGCGAAGACGAACCCACCGAGGACACCACGGCCGAAGCAGTTGATTCCACCGATTCCTTCAGCGCAGCCGATACCATTTCATCCGAAGACGCTACCGCCGGCACCGCCGCCACGCCCGAGCGCAGCACCACCGAAACCGTGGAAACCGGCGACGCCGACTACATGGCGGGCCTCGCGGAATCTGGCTTTCCCAAAGCCACCTACGTGTTCGTGGACGATGAATTCACGCTCAGCAGCTCCGATTGCCGCTCCCTGCTGCGCCACGTGGCCCGCGGCAACGACGTGTTCATTGCCGCCGAGCAGTTCGACCGGCAGTTTGCCGACACGCTGGGCTTCCGCACGGCGCCCTTCGTGCAACGCCCGCGCCTGAAGAAGGCCTCAACAGAGGAACTGCTCAACGATTCGGTGCAGCTGCAGCTCAGCAACGCCGGGCTGGCCCGCCAGACCCGCCGCCCCTACTTCCGGCTGCCGGCCCTGGGCGCCTCCTACCGCCTGCTGCCCGACAGCACCATGCGCGCCACCCAGCTCGCGGCCGATACCGCCGGGCGGGCCGTGCTGGTGCGCGTGCCGCACGGCCGGGGCCACCTCTACCTGTGCACCGTGCCGCTGGCCTTCACCAACTACTTCGTGCTGCAGCCAGCCACCAGCAACTTCGCGTTTGCGGCGCTGTCGTACCTGCCCACGGGCCGGCCGGTGTGGTGGGACGAGTACCAGAAGCAGGGCCGGCTGGAAGAACAGTCGCTGCTGCGGGTGCTGCTGGCCCACGATGCCCTGCGCTGGGCGCTGTATCTGAGCCTCTTGGGCGCCTTGCTATTTGTGGGCGTGGAAGCCCGGCGGCGGCAGCGCATCATCCCGATTCTGCGGCCCCTGCCCAACACCACGCTGCTGTTTACGCGCACCGTGGCCAGCCTCTACCGCCAGGGCAACAGCCACGCGCCCATTGCCGAGAAAAAGATTCAGCTATTTCTGGAGCATCTGCGCACCCGTTTCCACGAGCCCGGCCTCGACCTCAACGACGAAGCCGCCCGCGAGCGGCTGGCCCAAAAGTCCGGCCTGCCCCGCTCCGAAGTAGACACGCTGGTGCGCCGCATCAATTTCCTGCTCACTGCCCCGCGCGTTTCCGATGCGGAGCTGCTAGCCCTCAACAAGGCCTTCAACGAGTTCAGGAAAGCCGCCGCTTAAAATTGCACTATGGGTTCTATTTGAATTTTTCCTTTTATAAATATTCCAATATACCTGATATAACGCACTAAATAGGCATTTTCTCTACACATAGAATAATCTCTATGACATTATCCCGCTACACCTCTTTCTCCCAATTCGCTTCTTCCTGCTTTTGACTGCCAAGATGGAAAATAATCTGACGCCCGAAAACGAATTCCCCCAGTCCCACGCACAGCCCGCCCCGGAGCCGACTACCGAAGCTGCCCCTGCCACTGCACCGGACACCGCGGCCCCGTTCGCCGCCCGCACCGATCTGAGCGCGCTCAGCCGCCACGCCGAAGCCATCCGGCAGCAGCTCAGCAAGGTGATTGTGGGGCAGCAGGCCCTGGCTGAGCTGCTGCTGACCGCCATCCTGGCCGATGGGCACATTCTGCTGGAAGGCGTGCCCGGTGTGGCCAAGACCCTCACCGCCAAACTGCTGGCCCGCACCCTCGACGTGCCCTTCAGCCGCCTGCAGTTCACGCCCGACCTCATGCCCTCCGACGTGCTGGGCACCTCCATCTTCCGCCCCAACAAGGCCGAGTTTGAGTTCCGGCCCGGCCCCATCTTCGCCAGCATTGTGCTGATTGACGAGATTAACCGCGCCCCAGCCAAGACGCAGTCGGCATTGTTTGAGGTGATGGAAGAGCGCCAGGTGACCCAGGACGGCACCCGTTACGCCGTGCCGGAGCCGTTTGTGGTGCTGGCCACCCAGAACCCCATCGAGCAGGAAGGCACCTACCGCCTGCCCGAAGCCCAGCTCGACCGTTTCCTGTTCAAGCTGCACGTGGGCTACCCGACCATGGAAGAGGAAATTGCCATTCTGCAGGGCCACCACGCCGGTTTTGGTGGCACGCCGCTGGAGGCCGTGCAGGCCGTGCTCAGTGCTGACGACCTGCGCAGCCTGCGCGAGCAGGTGCGCCGCCAGCACGTCGAGCCGAAGCTGCTGGAGTACATTGCCCGGGTGGTGGGCCAGACCCGCGCCCACAAAGGCCTGTACCTCGGCGCCTCCCCCCGCGCCTCGCTGGCGCTGCTCAACGGCGCCAAGGCCCTGGCCGCCCTCCGCGGCCGCGACTTCGTGACGCCCGAAGACGTGCAGTATCTGGCCGCGCCGGTGCTGCGACACCGCATCCAGCTCACCCCCGAGCGCGAAATGGAAGGCAGCACCCCCGACGACATCGTGAAGCAGATTCTGCAGCAGATTGAGGTACCCCGGTAGCCCATTGCCATTGCTTCGCTCTGCTCGCAATGACAGAAAACATGAAATCCTTCTTTCTCACCCGCCGCTTCTTTCTACTGCTCACCGCTCTTATCCTGGGGCTGGTGGTAGCGTTTTTCCTGCCGGGCTGGCTGGCGCCGGTGCAGCTGGCGCTGGGCTTGCTGCTGGTGCTACTGGCGCTGGATATGCTGCTGCTCTACGCCCCGGCCAAAGGCGGCGCCGGCCACCTGTTCGGGCGGCGCGTGCTGGGCGACAAGCTGGCCAACGGCTCCGACAACGACATCAGCCTCTACCTCGAAAACCACTACCGCTTCCCGGTCAGCACCGAAACCATCGACGAGATTCCCCACCAGTTTCAGCGCCGCGACGTGCTGTTTCGGGCTGCTATCCGGCCCGGTGAGACGCAGGTAATCCGGTACCAGCTGCGGCCGGTGAAGCGCGGCGAATACGAATTCGGGGCGCTGAACGTGTACGTGTGCTCGCCGCTGGGGCTGGTGCGGCGGCGCTTCCAGTTCGATGAGAAACGGGTGGTGCCGGTGTATCCGTCGTTTCTGCAGATGCGGCAGTACGAGCTGCTGGCCATCAGCAACCGCCTCACGGAAGTGGGCGTGAAGCGCATCCGGCGGGTCGGGCACAGCATGGAGTTCGAGCAGATCAGGCCCTACGTGCCCGGCGACGACCCGCGCTCCATCAACTGGAAAGCCACCGCCCGCCGCACCACCACCCACGCCGCCGACTCACTGGTGGTCAACCACTTTCAGGACGAGCGCGCCCAGCAGGTATACTGCCTGATCGACAAGGGCCGCGTGATGCGGATGCCGTTTGAAGGGCTGAGTTTGCTCGATTATGCCATCAACGCCACGCTGGTCGTCAGCAACATTGCCATCCTCAAGCACGACAAGGCTGGGCTAATTACCTTTTCGCACCAGCCCGGCACGGTATTGCCCGCCGACCGGCGCGGCGGCCACATGCGCAAGCTGCTGGAAGTGCTCTACCGGCAGCGCACCAAGTACCTCGAAACCGACTACGAGCGGCTGTACATCAGCGTCAGGAACAACGTCCGGCAACGCAGCCTGCTGATTCTGTTCACCAATTTCGAGACGCTGAGCGGCATGCAGCGCCAACTGCCCTACCTGCGCCGCCTCGCCAAAGACCACCTGCTGCTGGTAATTTTCTTTGAAAATACCGAGTTGCGCGAGTTCCTGGACGGTACCGCCGCTACCCCGCAGGACGTCTACAACCAGACCATTGCCGAGAAATTCGCGCAGGAAAAGCGCCAGATCGTGCGCGAACTGAACCGCTACGGCATCCACGCCCTGCTCACCGCACCGCAAAACCTGACGGTGAACACCATCAACAAATACCTGGAGTTCAAGGCAAGAGGACTGATCTGAATCACGGATTTTTGCGGATTAGACGGATTGGTCGGATTTTGTAGTTTCAGCACCGACAGCAGCACCATACATAATACCGCTAGAACGCGTCGTCTACGAAATCCGACCAATCCGTCTAATCCGCAAAAATCCGTGATTCAGTCGAAAGCCTCAAGCCGGGCGTTATCGAGAAGCAGGTTGGTGCTGGTTCCGTAGTAGAGAAAGGTGATGGAGACGTTGTCGAAATCGGCTTGCGGGGGCCGCATATCGAAGTGCAGCTCGCGGGGCCAGCCGCCTTCCAGGGCGCGTTGCAGGCGCACGGTGCGCTCCTTCACCACCTCCTGGCCGCGGCGGAAGCGCACTACATACTGCGTCATGCGGTTCATGTCCCACTCGGTTTGGTCGGCGCGGGCCTGGGCAGAGGCGCGTACCCAGGTGAACTGGCCGGGCTGCACCGGCACCATCCATTCGGTGCTGTGCGGGTGCTGGGCGTCGAGGGAGAGGGAGCAGGCGCCTTGCAGGGCCGGCGTGCCGCACAGGCCCGGCGCAGGCTGCTCGAAATCCTGCTGCCACAGCACGCGGGTGTTGCGGGCCTCGCCCGTGAATTCGGAGTTGCTATCGAGCAGCAAGCGGGTTTCGTCGGGCACTTCGTAGCGGAACAGGATGCGGCGCAGGTAAGTGCGGTTCATGTCGCCGGCCGCCAGCAGGCCCTGGCCGCCGGGAATGGCCATCTGCGTCAGCCAGTAGCCGTAGGCGCAGCCCAGTAGCAGCAGCGGCGCTGCGGCCACGGCCCAGCGCGGCCGGGCCAGCAGCCAGCGCAGAGCCGCAGCCAGCGGCCAGGCCAGCACGGCGTAGCTGTCAATCATGGCGCGCGCACCCAGCCCGCCGCCGTACAGCCACTCGTTCCAGGCAAACGTGACGTAGGTGAACAGCACCGTAAACACCAGCAGCGGCCAGAACGCCGCCGGCTGCTGCCGCCGCAGCGGCCCAAAGCCCAGCAGCGCCACCACCATCAACGGCGAATACATCAGCCAGCCTGTCCGGAAGCTGAAGATACCATCGAACAGGTGCGGTTTCAGCCAGTTGAAGCCCTGCTCCTGGTAGCTATACACAATCCAGCGGCCGGTAGCATAATGCCAGTAAAGCGGCTGCAGACTCAGCAGTACGCCACCGGCCGCGCCAGCCGCCAGCAGCAACGGCCAGTGCTGCCGCCAGAACGTGAGCCGCTCCCGTAGCGCGGCCCGCGTGCCCAGCCCCCAGAGCAGCGGCAGCAGCACGGCCAGCAGCGCCGTGGGCCGCGTGAGCGTCATCAGCCCGATAATGGCGCCGATGCCGATGGCCCGGGCCCAGTTGGGGCGGGCGTAGAAGGCGGGCGTGAGCAGTAACAAGGCAGCATACCAGGTCAGCAGCCAGCTGTGCGTCATGCCGGCGTGGCCGGCGCCGCTGTAGGTGAGGTAGTTGGTGCCGAGCAGCAAAATCAGCAGCGCGCCCGCCGTGGGCCACTCGCCAAACCGCGGCAGCAGCGCCCGCCGGATCAGCCAGAACCCCAGCACCGACACCAGCAGACTACCCAGCTTCACGGCCAGCTGATACGGCGCCGAAAAACCGTCGGGCAGATAGCCGAGCGGGGCCGCCACGGCGTGCGCCGCCAGGAAAAACGGCAGCTCCTGCAGCGCCAAGCCAGCGGGGTATTTCAGCACGAAATGGCCGCTGGCGGAGTCGCGGTAGGCTTGGTAGAAATCGGGCGTGGGCGCGTAGTCGCGCATGTAGGCGTCGCGGAAGTTTAGCTCGCGCAGGTCGTGGTAAATGAGAGTGGCCGGCAGGTAGAGGTAGTAGCCGGAAGCATCCCAGTTAATCACCGGCGACTTATTGCCGCTCTGCGGAGCCGGATAATACCACCAGGTTAGCACCAGCAGCAGCGCCGTGCTGGCCCACGCCGCCCATCGGGAAGGAGAAATCATGAATAGGGAAAAGAGGGATACGCTGGCGCAAATTGCGGAAAAGCCCGCGCCTTTACCACCGTCGAGTTGCGGCCGAGGTTGAACAGCGGTTCAACTGGTGTTCAACCCCGGCACGAATGGTGCAGGGTAGCCACTGCTGATTCGGCGGGTGCCGTATCTTTCGCCCCCACCCTGCTCTTTTGCTGCTTATGCTTTTCCGCTTTTTCGCTGTGCTGCTGCTGGCGGCGCTGGTGCCCGCCGGCCCGCTGCAGGCGCAGGCCATTGCCCCGGCCGCTACCCGCAATCTGCTGCCGGTGCCTACCTCCGTACGCTGGGGAACGGGCAATTTGGGCGCCAGGCTGGCGTTGCGGCCCCTGCTCACCGGCCCCGCCGACCCGGTGCTGAAGGCCGCCGTCGGGCGCACGCTGGACCGGCTGCGCCGCAACGGCAGCGCCCTACCTGCCGGTAGCCCGGCCGCTGCGCCTCTGCAGATTCGCTACGGCCGCGTGGGTTTGCCCGAGCTGCAGGACGAGGAGCGCTACAGCCTCCGCGTGACGCCCACCGGCGTGCTGATTGACGCGCCCACCACGCTGGGCGTGTTGCGGGCGCTGGCCACGCTGGAGCAGCTGCCGCAGCCCGACGGCCGCCGCACGGTGCTGCCCGAAGTGGACATCCAGGACCAGCCGCGCTTTGTGTGGCGGGGGTTGCTGATTGACGCGGCCCGCCACTTCATGCCGGTTTCGGTCATCAAGCGCAACCTTGACGCCATGGCCGCCATGAAGCTGAACGTGCTGCACTGGCACCTCGCCGACGACCAGGGCTTCCGGGTGGAAAGCCGCACGCTGCTGCGCCTGCACGAGGTCAGCGGGCAGCACTACAGCCAGACGCAGGTGCGCGAGGTGTTGCGCTACGCCGCCGCCCGCGGCATTCGGGTGCTGCCCGAGTTCGACGTGCCCAGCCACACCATTGCCTGGATGGCGGCCTACCCGCAGCTGGCCTCCAACGACTCCATCTACGGCGTGTACCAGAGCTGGCGCACCGCCAACCTGGCCATCGACCCCACCAAGGAAACCACCTACACCCTCCTTGACATGCTGTTTCGGGAAATGACGGCGCTGTTTCCGGACCCGTATTTCCACATCGGCGGCGACGAAAACGACGGGCGGCAGTGGCGCAAAAGTGCGCGCATCATGGAGTTTGCCCGCGTCAACGGCATGCTGAAAGCCGACAAGACGCTCGACAAGCACGCCCTGCAAACCTACTTCAACCGCCGAGTGCTGGCCATCGTCACGAAGTACAACAAGAAGATGGTGGGCTGGGACGAAATCCTGGGCCCCGGCCTGCCGCAGAATGCCGTCATCCAGAGCTGGCGCGGCAAAAAGGGCCTCTACGATGCTGCCAAGGCCGGCAACCCGGCCCTGCTGTCCAGCGGCTACTACCTCGACCTCTACCTGACGGCCGCCAGCAGCTACACTACCGACCCACTCCCCGCCGACAACCCTCTCACGCCCGAGCAGCAGGCCCTGATTCTGGGCGGCGAGGCCACGATGTGGAGCGAGTTTGCCGACAGCGTAGTTATCGATTCGCGCATCTGGCCCCGCGCCGCGGCCGTGGCCGAGCGGCTGTGGTCGGCGCGCACGGTGCAGGACGTGCCGGATATGTACCGCCGACTGGAGGCCGTAGCGGGGCAGCTGGAAAAGTTGGGCTTGCAGCACCGCCGGGCGCCGCTGCAGCTACTACAGCAGCTCGCCGGCCCCGATCCGGCCGCGCTGGCGCCGCTGCGCACCTTTGCGGCTGTGCTGGAGCCCGTGAAGGAATACAAGCGTCATTTCCAGGGCTTCAGCTACACCCCCGGCACGCCCCTCACCCGCCTCGTCGACGCCGCGCCGGCCGAATCGGACGTGGCGCGGCAGTTCAGCTGGCGCGTGGATTCGCTGCTGGTCCTGCGCCCCGCCAAAACCGCCGCCCTACCCCGCACCGCCGCCGTGCGCAACCTGCACAAGAGCCTGCGCGAGCAGCTGGAGCTCTGGCAAACCAACGATACGCGCCTGCAGCCGCTGCTGCTCACTTCCCCCACCCTCACCGAGTACGCCCCGCTTTCCGGGCAGCTGCGCCTACTGGCCGCGTTGGGCCTGGAGCGCCTCACGCAGCTGGAGCGCGGCACCGCGCCACCGGCCGTGTGGCTGGCCGCCGCCCAGAAGCAGCTGGATGCTGCTAAAGCCCCAGCCGGCCAGACAGAACTGGCCGTAGTGGCCGGATTTCGGAAGCTGCTGGCTCTATAGAGCAGTCAAGCAGTAGAGTGGATACTGCACACGCCGCACCTCATCCAGCCGGGGCTCTATTTGAAGCCGCAACAGGGCCTGTCGAAGCTTCGGCAGGTCCTGTTTGGTGATGGAGCGCAAACAGCAGGCACTGGCTACTGCACTGCCATTCCCCGAATCATAATGGCACCGGGTGGGTGCTGAATCGGCTTTTCCCTCGACAGCTTGATGGACAACAGTGCGACCGGGTCGTCGGCCGTGGCGGGCGTTACCTGAACTTGCCCAATGGCTGCCGGGGCAATGCGCAACGTCGTTGCTTGCGCGGCACTCAGCAACTGCCCATTAAGGACCACGCGAAACGGGCCACGTACCTTCTGTTGGCGGGCGACCTGCTTAAACGTTTTGCTTTTGATGGATTTACTGGATTTTTTGAGTGCTATATCCACGATGCCCGTTGATGCTAGGTTGTGCAACGCCTCCGGCGCAGTGTCGGTTTTATGAATCACAACCCTATCAATGTCGTTTGGGACTATGTACTCCAACGCACCGTTGATAACAATGCTCGAGTTCAGCAAATAGATAGGATCGGGCATGGTAATGGGCGGTGCCTTAGAAACTGGGGTTTGCCCGTGACTTGTCAGGAAAGATGCTTGCAGGCAGGTAAGCAGTAGCAGCAGACGTAGCAGGCAGGAGTACATAGCGAAGGAAAATGTAGCGTCGCAACTTGCAGCACGCTGCTTCCGCTTCGCACCGTTCAACAACCTAGTAGTAAGTAACGAATAATCTGGTTTCGCGGCGAACGTGCCACCCCAAAGTCCGCCGCGAAGCGGAAACTTCGCGTTGCGAACCTTTGATCCTCAAAACAGCACCGACACCTGCATGCGGCCCGTGTGCACCGCCCCTATGCCGTTGGCTTTGCGGCCATCATACGCTACGCTCAGGTTGAGGCCGTTGCTGAGGCGCTGCTCGGCGTTCAGGTTCCAGGTGAAATTGCTGCCGGGGCGCAGGGCATTCAGGATTTCCAGGCCCACCACCGAGTCCTGGGAGCCGTCGAAGCTGATACGCACGTAGCGCGTGGTGGCCGTGATGGTGCGCTTGCTGACCTGACTGATGCGGGTTTCGATACCCAGCTCGTCGAAGATGCCGCGGGCCTTGTTGGCGTCGTTGATGGGCGCGACGTTGTTTTTGTCGGTGCGCAGGTAGGTGCCGGTGAAGCGGAAAGTGCCGTTAGGCTGGTAGCTGATTTCGGGGGCCAGCTCGTAGGCCAGCACCCGGAAATTGCGGGTTTCCAAATAGGTGGAGCTGTTTTGCCGAATGGTGCGGCTCAGGTTCAGGCGGCCCGTAAACGACTGCGCCAGCGTGCGGCGCAGCAGCAAACTCTGCGCCGCCAGGTTGCGGATGTCGGAACCCTGCGTGAGCAGCACTTTCTGCTGGGTCTGCTGCACGGTCATTTCCGCCCCGAAAATAGGATTGGAGCGGTTGAAGTACAGCGTGTTGCGCAGCAGCTTGTTGAGGCTCAGCAGCAGCGAGTCCTCAGTCTGAAACGCAAACGGATTCAGGCGCGACGACAGGCTGTTGTCGGTGGTGCGGCGGTCCAGCGTGACGGTGCTGATAGCCGAGAAGCGGGCCGCGGCCGCGCGCCAGCCGCCGGCGTCGCGCCAGGTGCGCGGGGCGCTGGTGGTGAGGCGGTAGCTGAAGCGGTTGGTGAAGGCCAGAATGTAGTCGTCGGTGGGCAGATACACCTTGATGTGGGTGCGGTAGACGGCATCCGAGGTCTGGGCTTCCAGGAATTCGTCGCGGTCCTCGGTGTTGTTGCCGTTGGTGTCGCCGCCGTAGTAGTGGGTGCCCTGGCCGTTGGGCACGGCCACGAAGGCATAGTCGCGCTTCAGCTCGCGGCCGGTAGCCACCTGGTAGCTCAGCTCTGAGCGGATCTGGTTTTGCAGAAAGCTGGCGTTCCAGTCGATTTTGGCCAGCACATTGCGCTGGCGGGCGCTGTCGCGCACAGCCAGGTCGCGGTAGGTGGCCAGGATGGCCAGGTCCTGGCTTTTGCCGAGGCGCGTGGTCATGGTGCCTTGCCAGGTCTGGGCGGTGCTGCGCGGTTGAATGGCGGTTTGCTCCAGGTTGGGCGTCTGGTCGCGGCGGAAGGTATAGTCGGCGCGGAAACGGGTGCGGGCCGAGTCCTGGCTTTGCAGGAACACATTGTGCTCGTCGAAGTAGTTGGCCGACGTGACGGAGTCGCCGGCGGGCAGCGCCACCCGGTTTTTGTCGAACCGGTAGGCGTAGCCGGGCACAATGGGCGCGCCCACGTAGCGCGCCGCCGCCTCGCCCCGCGCCCAGCGCGACTCCTTGCGCCCGGCCTGCGAGTTCAGTAGAAACAGGCTACCGCGCAGCTGCACGTCGCCGATCTGGCGGGCGGCATCCAGCCAGTGCTGCAGCCCGCTCACTTCCCCCGACCGAAACCGGCGGCTGAGGCGGTAGTTGACGGCGTTGTTCTCGTCTTTGGCGGCGCCCACCGCGAAGTTCAGAATGTTGTCGGCCTGGGCCTCGCGGCGGGTGGCGTTGCCCTGCACGGTGCTGGCGGTGCTCCAGTTGCGGTCAAACTCGATATCGCGAAACCGGTCTACGGGTGCAAACCGGCTGCTGGTGTACTCGTAGTCGAGGGCGCTGCGGAAGCGGTAGTCGCGCAGGAAGCCCAGGCCAGGTAGGCGGCGGTCCTGCACGGCATAGCCCACGCGCATGGCCTGACCCTTGTCGGAAGCCGGCGAAAAGCGGTTCAGATCCAGCTCCGACACGGCCACATCCACAAATACCGAGGCCGTGGAATCCAACTGAAAACTGGCCCCGCTGGACACAATCTGCTTGAGCAGCGGCGCCGGCAGCAGCCGGATGGGCGCGTAGCGGCCCTGGCTCACACCCGCCACCGGAGCCACAAACTCGAACACCCGCCCATTGGCGCCCGGAAAGCGCGTGCTCAGGTTGTAGTCGCCGTTGCCGGGGCCCACCTCCGTGAAGCGCACGTTGTAGACGTCGCGCGTGGAGTCAGCCGGATAGGTGAACACCTCCACAGGCAGGCCGTTGATGGTGCGGGTTTCGCGGTTGTAGAGCACCTGCGTGCGGGTGTAGGTCACGGGGCTGCCGCCGCCGGGCGTGCTGGCCTGCGCCACGTTGTCGGGCAGCTCGCGCAGGCGCCGCCGGTCCAAGGTGTCGAGCTGAAGGTTGGGCGAGTTGTCGGGGTTGTCGGCTTCGCGGTAGAAGTTGGCGTGCACGTTCAGGCGGCCTACCTGCTGGTAGTGGCTGGCGTGGTAGAGCGAGCGGGCGTAGTTGAAATCGGAATACTCGAAGTCAATCTTGATGCGCGAATTGCGGGTAATCAGGTGCTGGGGCGAGAACGTGACTTCGGCCTGGTTGTAGTCGATTACGTAGTCGTTGTCGAAGCCGCGCGTCATCAGGCGCCCGTCCAGGTACACCCGCTCGGAGTTGGCCAGCACGATGATGAACTGCTCGCCATTGGGGCCGCGCAGGCGGTACGGTCCCTGCACGTTTTCAATCGGGGCCACATCGATGCTGGCGAACTTGCCCTTAGCCACGCCGCCCGCCACCGTGGTAGACGACCGAACGGGCCCGAACCGGCCGCGGGTTTCGCCAGCTACCGTAGCGCCGGTGGCCTGCGGCACGCCCAAGCCCACCGGCGCCAGCGGGCTGCCGGGCGCGGTGGTGGCGCCCTGCTGCCCGCCGTTGGTGATGGTGGTGGTCGAATACGAGCCCGAGCCAACGCCCGGGTAGCTGCTCAGCGGCGTCAGCTGGGGCGTGCTGAAGCCGCTGAGGCCGCCCGCATTCTGCCCCAGATTCACTTCCAGGGCCGCACCCTGCACGTTTTTGTAGAAGCGCAGGAAGTAGTCGGGCTTGTTGCGCATCACCACGTCGCCGGCGGTCAGGTTCCAGCGCGGACTGGTGAGCGTGATGTAGATCCGGTCGAATTCCTGCAGCTGCTGGGTGTTGCCTTCGGGCTGGAAGGGTACGTTCTGGTCGCTGATGGCGGCCGTGAGGTTGATGTTGTCGGTGAGGCGGCCTTCGAGCTGCAGGTTCAGCGAGGAGTTGACAAACACGTTCTGGGCGTTGCCGAAGCTGATGCCGCGGGCCAGGTTGCCGGTTTTGTTGATGCCCGGCGTGCTCAGAATCTGCTCTTTCACCGTGAAATCTTCCTGCCCGAACGTGCGGCGCGGAAAGCTCAGGCTATCCAGCAAACCGCGGGGCCGCCGAAACGCCGGCGCCGCCAGCCGCAGCGGCAGCACCCGGTAGCACACCAGCACCGAATCGAGGCCGGGCACCGCAATATCCGGCTGGCCGGGCTCGGGGCTGGGCAGCCGGCGGCCGGGCTCCACGTAGCGGTACCGGTCCTGGCGGGCGTCGTAGGCCACCGAACGGTCTTTTACGCTCACGGAAGTTGGCACTACGGTCAGCGTATCAGGCAGCGCAAAGTCCGTGGTATCCCGACCCGGCAGCAGGCGCACCCACACGCAGCGGCGCGTGTTGGGTGGCGTTTCGGGCCGCTGCTGGGCCCACGCGCCCGCCCACGCCACCACGCACGCTAGCAGCAGGCACAGGCGCAGAAAGTGGGGCGGAAAGCTGCTACTCATAGAAAAGATATACACGCCGGCGGGCTGCCGGTAGCTCAACGTAAAAATAGCGTGGATTCGTGCCAGCCTGCTGTACCGCTAAGCTCCAGCTTGGCGAACGAGCGGAGCGAGTACCTCGCGTTGGCGCAAGTGGCGCGGTTCCGGCTACTCGCCTGCGGCTCGTCCCCAAGCCGGATCTTAGCGTTACCCCGCCAGCGGCAGCTCAATATAGAACGTGGTGCCGGTGCCTTCCTCCGTCTCAAACCAGACGCTGCCGCCGGCGCTTTCGATGCCGCGGCGCGCCACGGCCAGTCCGATGCCGGAGCCGGTGGCTTTGGTGGTAAAGTTGGGAATGAAGATTTTCTCGCGCACGTCGTCGGAAATGCCAGCGCCGTTGTCCTGGATACTGATCTGCACCCGCTTATTGCTCTGCACGCTTAGTTGGGCCGACACCTGGGCGGCACGCCCCTCCGGCACGGCCTGCAGCGCATTGATGAGCAGGTTGTTGAACGTGCGCACCAGCAGGTTTTCGTCGGCAAACACTATGGTGGGCGTGTCTATATCAGGTAGCTGCAGCTCGATGCGGGCGTCGGGGCGGCTGCCCTGGTGCAGCTCCACGCAGCGGCGCAGAATAGGGGCCACGTCGAGGCGCTCGGGGCGCATGGCGGGTAGGTTAGTGAAGGTGCTGAACGAGGTGGCAATGTCCGTTAGCACGTCAATCTGGGTGATGAGCGTCTGCGACACCTTGGCAATCAGCTCGTCGAGGTTGGGGCGCTGGTCCTGGATGGCGCGCTGCAGAAACTGCAAGCTCAGCTTCATGGGCGTGAGCGGGTTCTTGATTTCGTGGGCCACCTGCCGGGCCATTTCGCGCCAGGCGGCTTCCTTTTCCTGGGTGGCCAGCTCCAGCTTGCTTTCCTCCAGCTTGAGCAGCATGGCGTTGTACTCGCGCACCAGCAGCCCGATTTCGTCGTCCGACTGGTAGTCGAGCATTTCGTTCTGGCCGGTAAGCGTGGTCTGCTTGAGCTTCTGGGTGAGCAGCTTGAGCGGATTGGTGAGCATGCGCGAAGCCACAAACGTGAGCACCAGAAACACGATGAACATGCCCGTGAAAATATTGAGCAGGGTCGAAATCAGCTCAATCAGCTTGCTATCCAGCTCTTTCTCGGAGTCGAAGAACGGAATGCCCACGTAGCCCAGCACCCGGCCCGCCTGCCCGGCCTCGGTTTCGGCGGCCCGCAGCGGCAGGTACAGCGAGTTGAACGACAGCGAGCCGGCCCGCTCCAGCAGCAGCACCCGCGGCTGGGCACGCTCCTTGAGTGCCGCCACAGCCTGCGGATTCATCAGCGGCCCCAGCAGCCCAGACTCGAACATGATGGGCTGGCTACTGACGATGAGCTGGCCGGCGGCATCGTAGAGGTTGAGGTCGGTTTCGGTGAGCGAGGCCACGTTGTCGGCCAGGGCCAGCAGCGCGGGGCGGCCGGCCGAGTCGGTGAGCAGGGCGCGGTTCTGCAGCAGGTTGTCCTGCACGGTGCGGCCGCGCCGCTCGTAAGTACGGCGCAGGTCGCGCTTATACGACGACGTCACCTGGCTGGCCGTGGCAATGCTCACCAGCACCAGCGGCACCAGAATCCCGAAGTTGAGAAACAGCTGAATCTTGGTGCTGAAGTTGGTGCGCAGCACGGCCAGGTACTCGCCGCGCAGCAGCAGATACAGCGCCATGCCCAGCAGCCAGTAGAAGGCGTGCAGCAGAAACAGAAACGAGAAGTTGGCCAGCCAGTCGCTGAAGCTGTAAGTAGACGTGGTGACGACCACCGTGCGGTGCTGGGTTTCGTCGCGCACGGCCAGGTGGTGGAAGCGGCCCACCACCAGCCCCGTGCGGTACAGGCGCGGGTCGTTGTATTGCTGCCGCCGCAGGCGGTTCACGTAGTCGAAGTCTCCTTCGCTGTACACCAGCCGGTCCTGCTCGTAGCCGGCGTAGCTCAGCTCGGCGCCCAGCCCGGGCTGAAAGAACTTCTGGTCGACCAGCAGCTCGGGCACCACACTGTAGGTGGTCAGCTTCTTGAGCATGAGCTCCAGCAACACCGTATTGGTGCCGCGCGCCGCGCCGGGCACGGGCACGAAATTAACGTAGCGCCGGGTACTGAACGAGTTGCTGCCGCGCACCAGAAACAGGTTCATCTGGTCGGTGCGGGTGGAATTCTGCAGCAGTCGGCGCCGCACCTGCGAAAGGGTTTCGGCCCCCTGCCCCGCCCCTATTGGCCGGCCGGCCGCATCAAAAAACGATACCGTGACTTCGTATTTGTCGAAATATTCGCCGAGGTAGTGCTTCACGATTTTCTGGCGCACCATTTCCGGACTGGCAAACGGGCCGGCCAGCCCTTTCCGGATGATGGGGTCGGCCGCAATTTCACGGGCCCGCTCCGTAAGCAGAAACTCGCCCTGCAGGTCGTTGTCGGTCATCAGGTTGCCGGCCAGGTTCTGCTTGTTCTGCACCAGCTGGCGGTCGAAGTGCTCGAACAGCGCCAGCGCCCCCACGGCCGCGCTGATGCTGAGCATCAGGAAAATGAACAGATACACCTGGTAAGTAACCATGGCCGCCACGCGCCGCAATCCGGTCAGGCGCAGCAGCAGGAAAATCCACAGCGTAATGCCCACCAGTATTACCTGCACCTGCCCCAGCGCAATGCCTACCGGCAGAAACAGCAGCGCCCCCAGTCCCAGCCCAAATACGCCCTCACGCCCTTTGCCGGTGCCCAGCGTGGCGCTGAACAGCTGCGACACCAGATAGAATCCGACCAGATACGCGCCCGTGTGCAGCGCAATGGCCAGCGTGAGCAGTAGCTTAAAGCCCGACACCGAAATATCCTGGGTGATGTCGAGAATGACCCGCGAATTGTTGAAGCTGTTGGAATAGAACTGAAACTGCAGCTCCAGCAGCACAAAAAACAGCACGCCAGTTACCACGCCTACCGTCGTGCGGTCCGAGGTTTTGGGCAGGCGCTCCACCCAGCGGGTAGGATTGTAGTGCCGGAACAGCCGCAGGCCGCAGTAAGCCGCCAGCGCCAGCAGCAGCGCGTTGATGAACAGGTCGCCGAGGGAAGGTGACAGCCAGGAAGCCGCGTACACCCGCGGGTCGAATAGCGGCAGCTCGATAAAGGAAAACGGCAAACCCAGTTGCAGCAGCCCGGCCCGAATCAGCCCCAGCGGCAATAGCAGCGCTGCCGTGCCGGCCAGCACCCGCCCCGCCGCAAACAGCCGCCGCGCCCAGATCAGCCAGCTAGCCAGGTACAGCAGCAGCCCTACCACCAGCAGCACCATCGGAATGTACTTGCCGGTGATGGGGTTGGGCTGCTGCCGCTCCACCGAGAACAGATAGCGACCATCCTCAGCATTGATGGCCGGCAGCCTGGGCAGCCGGTCCGTCACCAGCCGCACGTTCAGCCCCCGGAACAAAGCTTTTTCGGAGCCGTCGCGCAGGTAGCGGTTGCTGATGCCGTAGCCCTTTTCCAGCGGTACATACGTCAGCACCACGTAGAGGCCGGCAGCTCGCCGCACTGCCAGGTAGCGCCCAAACTGCATATCTACCAGCTTCTCCCGGAAGTCCTGACTGACGTTTTCGGGCTGGGGCCGGGTGGTGTGGTCAGACCAGTAGCGCAACTGCCCGTTCTGGTACACGAAGCACGGATAGACGGTGCGGCCCACCAGCGTTCCGAAGCGCAGCTCGCCCCGGGTGGCCTGGCCCAGCACCATAGTGGCTTCCTGCCCGGCTTTCTGCTCGGCATCCCGCACCAGCTTCTGCAGGCGCAGCGCATCGGCGCGCAGCAGTACAGCAGGGGTCTGGCCGTAGCGGTTGCTCAGGAAAGCCCCCGCGAAACACAGAAAAGCAATCAGCAGCAGGAAAGGTGGGAGGAAACGGGCGAACTTCAACAGGCGCAGGGTTGAGCGGCAGCACGCGGCTCCGCAGAAGCCGCTACCAAACAAAAATGCCGCCAATTGGCGGCATTTCCTAGCTGCCCCCTATTCCGCAGGGCGCAGCGGCAGACTTTCAGCAAACCGAGGATTGTAGTGAATGCCCCCAAAAAAGTACAGCATCACCACGCGGGCATACCGGAACAGCAGCGGCGTCAGGGCAATAACCACCAACGCAACGGCCGTTACATACACCCACACCGGCGGGTCGTGGGCCAGATAAAACAGCAGCACGCCGGTCAGCACGACGATGAGCGTGGAGAAACCGTAGCTGATGTACATGGCTCCCCAATAAAACCCCACTTCCGGCTCGTAGTGCTGCCCGCAGACCGCGCAGCTCTCATACATATCGTCGAAGCGGGTAAGATGCAGCGCTGAGTAGCGAAACAACGGGCCCCGGTGGCAGCGCGGGCACTTCTGCGCCAGCATGGCCGCCACCGTCGAGTCGGCCCGGATGGCCACTAGCGGCGCGCCGGCTTCTTGGCCTTGGCGTTGCGGTACCAGAAGTAGCCTACGGCGCCCACAAGCAAATACGGAATAGCCGCCATGTACAGAATCCCCTTATTGAGGCCCGAGAAGTCATAGCCATCCTTCTCATTGCGGGCCGACTCTACCTGCGTTTTGCACATGGTGCACTGTGCGGCCGCCGAGCTGGGGGCCAGGCTAAACAGCACGCCCAGCAGAAGGGCAAAAACCGAGGTAACAAACAGCTTTTTCATACTCTTACCAACTGCGTTTGCGGCGTAATGGTTTGCTTGAACAGATAAATGGCTGCGTAGTTGAAATGGATAATTGTTCTGGCAATACATCAAACAATTTGTCCTTCAAGCGTCCAGCTGTCCAGCCACTATTTAGGTGTAGTACGGCGAAATCATGAAGTACACAATCACACCCGTCACGGACACATACAGCCAGATCGGGTAGGTCCAGCGGGCAATGCGGCGGTGCTTCTGAAACTGCTCGGTCAGCGCAAAATATAGCGTGAACAGTACCAGTGCCACCGTTATGGCGGCCAGCAGAATGTGCGTCAGCAAAATGAAGTAATACACGCTCCGGATCAGGCCCTGCCCGCCAAACGTGGTGCTGGGCACCTGCGAGTGGTAGGCCACGTACGACACCAGGAACAGGGAACCCATCAGAAACGCCAGCCCCATCATGGCGCGGTGCTTGGCAATATCCTTGCGGCGAATAAAATAGTAGCCGGCCATCAGCAGCAACGCCGTTAAGGAATTCAGCACGGCATTCACGGCCGGCAGCGACTTCACCTGCGCGCCTTCGATGCGGAACACATTGGGGAAGTAGTAGAGCACCGCCACCGCCACCGGAATGACCGCGCCAAGCACGGCAGCCAGCACTTTGAATTTGGTGTTGCCGCCGACAGGAGCAGAAGGGTTATTCGTGTTCATAGGTGTAGAGCAGCACGTCGATTTCCGTCATGAGGCGCTCAACGTCTTTGGTTTTGGTACCGTCGTAGATGCCGCGCACCCGTTGGTTGCGGTCTATTAGGTAAAGATTCTGGCTGTGCTCGATGCCGGGCGCCTGGCCCCGCGGAGCTTCTAGCCGAAACTCATCGGTGATTAACCGGTAAAGCGCCGTTTTGTCACCGGTCAGGAAAAACCATTTGCCGGCAATGGCCCCATACTGCTCGGCGTAGCGCTCCAGCACGGCCGCCGAATCGCGAGCCGGATCTACGGTGAAGGAAACGAGCTTCACGCGCGGGTCTTTGCGGAACCGCTCCTGCACGCGGGCCATCTGGCTGCTTAGGCGCGGGCAGGCCCCGGGGCAGGTGGTGTAGAAGAAGTTGGCCACATACAGGCCGTTCGCCACCACCTCACGCTGCGTTACTATCCGGCCCGACTGCGACGTGAACCGGAAATCGGCCAACTGGTGGAAAACAGTATCGCGCCGCCACTTCCCTTCCACCAGCGTCGAATCGACGCCCGTGGGCAGGTAAGTGGGCAGCGCGTAACGGTTGGTGCCGAAAGTGTACAAAAACACAAAAGCCAGCACCGGGACCAATAGCAGGAGGCCCAACAACAGGACGTGTTTGGGCCTCATGCAGTTAGTTGAATACGTTCCAGAACGCGTTCTGATAGGAACCCTCCGTCACCAGTGCAATCAGCAACCAGACGAGCAGAGCCATCGGAATAAGAATCGTCCAAATCAGGGCTTTCACTTCATGCTTCAGGTGCATGAACTCGGCTACGATGAAGAACGCCTTGAAAATCGTGAGGACGATGAAGATGGAGTTGCGAAGCGTGCTCGGATTCATCAGGAATACGAACACGAATTCCAAAGCCGTGATACCGACCAGAATCCAGAATGTCCTCCAGATCCAACCGGTGTTTGGCTTGGCGATTTCGCCGGGAGCGGTAGGCTCAGTGCCTGCGTGGTTAGCCATTTTAGTGAATGGTTAAATTGTTGAATTGCTAAATGGTTTACGGTTCTGCAAGTCAGTCGAAGGATCAACCATTCAACACTTCAGCCATTAAACAATTTAAACGAGGTAGAAGAAGGTGAAAACGAATACCCACACCAGATCTACAAAGTGCCAGTACAAGCCAATCTTCTCGACCATTTCGTAGTGACCACGCTTCTCGAAGGTACCGTTGGTGGTAGCAATGAATGCCCACACCAGCAGGCAAAAGCCCGAGAATACGTGCGTACCGTGGAAACCGGTGATGAAGAAGAACAGATCAGCGAATAGCACCGGACCATACTGATTGACAGCCAAGTTGGCGCCATATACCGTGCTGCCGTCCAGCATCTTCGTGCCTTCTTCCGTGCCGTGGATAAAGTGGCTCCACTCCCAGGCCTGCGAGGCCAGGAACGTAGCGCCGAACAGGATAGTCCACAACAGCCACTTCTGCACGTCCTTCTTGTCCATGCGGTGGCCGGCTTCTACGGCCAGCACCATCGTCACGGAGCTGAAGATGAGAATCATCGTCATCAAGGCCACGAAACCCAGCGGTACGTCCATGCCGTGCAGGCCGGGGAAACCGTTGAATACCTTATCCGGTACCGGCCAATAAGCCGTGGAGAATTCGAAGACTTTGCCCGCAGCGGCATCAAATGCCGGGTAGCGGTGGCGAATCAGGCCGTAGGTGGTCAGGAACGCGGCGAACGTGAAGGCGTCCGACAGCAGGAAGAACCACATCATCAGCTTGCCGTAGCTGGCCTTGAAGGGCTCGTTGCCTCCGTCCCAGTTGCCGCTACGCGGCCGGTCGGCGGCGCTGGCAGTAGAGAGGGGCTGCGTCGTGGAAATCGTGGACATACAGTGCGGGGTAAGACGAAACTAGTGGTTCAAAAGTAGGAACAAATACAGGTACAACCAAAGCCCGCCCAGGAAGTGCCAATAGATGGTGCAGTTGGCAATGGGCATCATCTGCCGCGAATGCACCTGATAGCGAAGGGTTTTCAGGTAAGTCTTGACCAAAAAAACGAGCCCGGTGATTAGGTGAAATCCGTGCACGCCCATAAGTACATACACAAATGAGCCGGAAGGGTTGGCATCTACCCCGCCAAAATAGGTACGACCGGCAATCAGGTCGCCCCACGAAAACCACTGGCCCACCAGAAAGGCGAAGCCCAGTAGCACTGTAAGGCCCATGGCCAGCTTGGCACGACCTAGCTCGTCTCGCTTGGCGGAGGCGTAGGCCCACTGCATGGTGGCGCTGCTCAGCACAATCACTATCGTATTGTAAAGCAGGCTGACAGGCAGGTCAAATTCGCGCCAGTTACCTTCCTCGCGGCGCACGATAAAGCCGCTGGTGAAGGCGGCGAACATCATGATGATGCTGACGATCATCAGAATCAGCAGCAGCCGCAGGGGATGCAGGCCGGAGCCGGGCTCTTTGGTTTCTAAGGATTCGGTGGTTTGCATGAAGTATGGGGGTTGTTACTCTCTTTTGGCGGGAGAAGTTGCAGCGTATGTCAGGCGGATTGCTTCCTCCGGAATATCAACAATCAAGCAGGCAAAAGAGTCAACAAGCTGCGTTAAAGTTTGTCAAGAACAAGGGCTATCTGCACGATGGGCAGATAGAGGAAAGAACCGAACATGATGCTCATGGCGGCTTTTTTGGTGCAGGTACGCATCAGGTAAAAAGTCTGCATCAAAAATAGCACGCCGCACACCACCGCTACCAGCGCCGACACCTTGCCGCTGATGCCAAACTGCAGCGGCAGCAGGCTCATAGGTATCAGCAGCAGCGTATAGGTCATGATCTGGAAAGCGGTGCGCAGGTCTTTGCGGCCCGGCGAAGGGAGCATTTTGAAGCCGGCGGCGCGGTAGTCTTCGTCCAGCACCCAGGCAATGGCCCAGAAGTGCGGAAACTGCCACATAAACTGAATGCCGAACAGTACCCAGCCGCCAATGCTGGCCGCCCCGGTAATGGCATTGGTAGCGGCCACCCACCCAATAAAGGGCGGTAATCCACCCGGAATGGCACCCACGAACACGCATATCGGCGAGAGCTGCTTGAGCGGCGTGTAGATGAAGCCGTAAATAATCAGCGAAATCAGGGACAGAGCCGCCGCCAGTGGATTGAAGCAGTAGGCCAGCAACCCCAGCCCTAGCACACCCAGCACGATGGTAAAGACCCACGCCTCGGCCACCGACAGGATACCGAGCGGTAGAGGCCGCTTGGCGGTGCGCTTCATCAGCTTGTCGAGGTCTTTCTCGTAGATCTGGTTGATGGTGTTCGCCGAGCCAGTGATGGCCAGCCCACCCAGCATTACCAGCAGCGCCCGTCCCCAGTCGAAAGCGTGGGCCCCCAGCAAAAAGCCAATGGCACTGGAGAAGGCGACCGTCAGGGCCAGCCGAAACTTAAGCAGTTGAAAATACGCCCTGGCTTTGATCATCAGAAGTTAAAACAACACGGGCGGCGGAAGGACTCCAAACCGGGCCGCAAAGTTACGCAACAACGCGCGGAATAGCGGCCTGCCCTTGGGTTTTCGTCTGGCGGCGGTAGCGGATAATCGTCAGGAACTGGGCTCCAAAAAGAACCGTGGCCAGCGTCAGGTGCACGGGCTGCACGGCGGCAGGTAGCGCAAAGTATGCCAGCGTGACACCAGCCGCTATTTCCAGCCCTATCAGCAGCATCACTGCGTTGGCCAGTCGCTGCAGGCGTAGGGAGCGGGTCTGGTACAGGCGAAACGCCACATAGGCGTTGGCAAGCAGCAGCAACAGTGAAAAAGACCGATGCACCTTAAACGTCAGCCCCAACTGCTCCACCCAATCGGCCCGGCTGCCATAGTCGGCCGCCGCCGCTACCACATCTACCTGCTCCCGCACTTGGGTGCCGAGCATAATCTGGCCGAATGTGGCCAGCGTAATCACCCATAGCCAAACTGTGATGCCGTTTGACGGCGTCCATGATGGTTCAATCAGCGGGCTATCCTGCTCTACTCGTTGTGAACGATCAACGGCATAAATCAACAGAGCTACGATCAGTAGGGCCACAGCCATGTGCACCGTCACCATTTCGGGTAGCAGGTTAGTAGAGACTACCAGGGAGCCCAGCCAGCCCTGGAAGCCGGTCAGCAGGAAGGAAGCAAAGGCCAGCCAGAATACGGCCGGGTCGCGGCGCAGGTAGGGCAAAGCCAGCAGTACTGCCAAGAAGATGAAGACGCCTATCAGGGCTCCCAGCAACCGATTCAGATACTCAATCCAGGTTTTGGTGGCGTTGAAGTCCGTTTCGACGTACTGCGTAGGGTGCGCAAAAATCTGCGCGGCCACCTCTTTAAAGCCCAGCCTGTCCAGCGTTTTGGCAATACGCTGGTTTTTAGCCACCCGCTGCTCGGTATAGATTTCTTTATAGTTGACAGGCAGTTGCCCGACCGAGGTGGGTGGCACCCACGTCCCGAAGCATTTGGGCCAGTCGGGGCATCCCATACCGGAGCCGGTGCTCCGGACAATGCCGCCTACCAGAATCAGCAGATAAACTGCCACTACCGTCAGGATGCCAAAGAAGCGGAAACGCTTCACAAAAGCAGGTTGATTCATAGAACAGGGAACACAATCTGTTATTGTGTTATCGGTCAGAAGAAGAAGGTTGGCACCCTTTGCAATGGTACCAGAATCCGGTGTAAAACAGCAGTAGGGCAGGCTTAGTTTGTCCAAAAGCAAAACGGGCCGCCGTAAATACAGCGGCCCGTTTCGGGAAGATTGCCAAATGTTGACTATTCCATTTCGCTCTCGTAAGGGAAGTTCGACGACTGCGTCTTCGAGTACGGTACGTTCTGCGGAATGAAGTCTTCTTCTGCGCCTGGCTTGCTGTAATCGTAAGGCCAGCGGTAGACGGCCGGAATCTCACCGGGCCAGTTACCGTGGCCAGGTGTGACAGGCGTAGTCCACTCCAGCGTGGTCGAACGCCACGGGTTTTCGCTGGCACGACGGCCGCGGAAAATGCTGTAGAAGAAGTTGAAGATGAACACGAACTGGGCGAAGAACGCCATGATGGCGGCCACCGAGATGAACTTGTTCAGGTCAGCGAACTGGCTGAACGAATCGAAACCAGTCCAGGCGTAGTAGCGGCGGGGGAAACCGGCGATACCTACATAGTGCATTGGCATGAACACCAGATACACGCCGATGAACGTGAGCCAGAAGTGGATGTAGCCCAGCTTCTCATCCATCATGCGGCCGAACATCTTGGGGAACCAGTGATAAACACCAGCAAACAGACCGAAGAAAGCCGAGCTACCCATTACCAAGTGGAAGTGAGCCACTACGAAGTAGGTGTTGTGCATCTGGATATCGAGGGCCGCGTTGCCGAGAATGATACCCGTCAGACCACCCGAAATGAACAGCGACACGAAGCCAATCGAGAACAGCATAGCCGTGGTGAAGCGGATGTTACCGCGCCACAACGTAGCCAGCCAGTTGAAAGTCTTCACAGCTGATGGCACCGCAATAATCAGCGTCAGGAACATGAAGACCGATCCGAGGAAAGGGTTCATACCCGTTACGAACATGTGGTGAGCCCACACTACGAACGACAGCAGCGAAATACCCAGCAGCGAGCCAATCATGGCGCGATAGCCGAAGATAGGCTTGCGAGCGTTGGTAGCGAGGATTTCGGATACCATACCCATGGCAGGCATGATTACGATGTACACCTCGGGGTGACCCAGGAACCAGAACAAATGCTGGAACAGGACCGGCGAACCGCCCGTGTTATTCAAGGCCTGACCGGCAATGTAAATGTCCGACAGGAAGAACGACGTACCGAACGAACGGTCGAAGATCAGCAGCAAGGCGGCTGAAAACAGCACTGGGAACGAGAGCAGGCCCAGAATAGCCGTCAGGAAGAACGACCAGATGGTGAGCGGTAGCTTGCTCATGCTCATGCCACGAGTACGCAGGTTGATAACCGTGGTGATGTAGTTAACACCACCCAGCAGCTGCGACACGATGAACAGCGCCATCGACACCAACCACATCGTCATGCCCATGCCTGAACCAGGAATAGCCTGTGGCAAGGCGCTCAACGGTGGGTAGATTGTCCAACCAGCCGAAGCAGGACCAGTTTCCAGGAACATCGAGGCGAACATGATAATACCGGATACAAAGAAGAACCAGTACGAAAGCATGTTCATGAACCCCGAAGCCATGTCGCGGGCACCGATCTGCAGCGGTATCAAGAAGTTGGAGAACGTACCTGACAGACCGGCAGTCAGCACGAAGAACACCATAATAGTGCCGTGCATCGTCACGAGGGCCAGATAGAACTCCGGATTCAGCTTACCAGCTTCGATCCATTTGCCCAATACGGGCGTCAACCATTCCATCGTCGACTCGGGCCAGCCGAGCTGCAGACGGAACAAGCTGGACAGAGTGCCTCCCAGGATGGCCCAGAAGATACCCGTAATGAGGAACTGCTTGGCAATCACCTTGTGGTCCGTGCTGAACACGTACTTGAACAGCCAGTGCTGATCGTGGTGATGGTCGTCGTGCAGGTGCTCGTCGTGCAAGATGCCCGGCTCGGTTACCCCGATGCCTCCCTGCACTTGCGTGGGAAGATTAGCAGCCATAAAAAGCGTACAAATTAACTGCGTTGAACTAGAGTGAAGCGTTGGCAGCAGGCACCGTCACGGCGGCAGCAGCCTCTTTTACAACCAGCTTTTCCTCTTTCTGTTTGAAAGAAGCCAATACATCTGGATTTTGCTCCGAAAAAGATTTTTGCTGACTGAACCAAGCTACGTAATCGTCTGGCTCATCCACCACAATGTTGAGTTTCATGGCGAAGTGACCACGGCCACAGATCTGATTGCAGGCCAGTTCATAGTTGAACTTGGGGTTGCCCAACTGCGCACGCATCTCGTCGGTAGTCTTGGTAGGCGTGAACCAGAACTTGGTTGGCATACCGGGGACTGCATACATCTGCACGCGGAAGTGCGGCATATATACAGCGTGGAGCACATCGCGCGAACGGATCTTCAACAACACCGGGTGGCCCTTGGGCACGTGAATCTCACCGGCAACAAAGTCATCCAAGCCCGTCTTATCGGTCAGATCGAAACCAAATTCGTTGGTAGCATCAATCAGGCGGTAGTTAACCACGCCCAACTTCAGGTCGCGGCCGGGGTAACGCACAAGCCAGTTGAACTGCTTGCCCATTACTTCCAGCACTACAGAATCCTTGGGAGCGGGACCGGTGATGCGGGTCCATTCCTTCCAGCCGGCGAATACCAGACCAGCCATCACAATGGCCGGAATTACCGTCCAAATGATTTCGATCTTGTTATTGTGGGGGAAGAAGTAGGCACGACGGCCATCCTTCTGCTGGTACTTGTATGAGTAGTAGAAGAGGGCAACCTGCGTCAGGACGAATACAATGCCGATGATGATCATCGTGGTCCAGAACATACGCTCTGTAGCCAAGCCATGTACCGAGGCAATCGGCGGATTCATCTTGTTAAAGTTGTCACCGAACGACCAAGCAAAGGCCGCACCGCCAACTACCATAAAGATGATCATCAGCACCGCATTTACGCGGTTGCTCATCCCAAATTCGCGGGCTGAGCTGCCAGAGAAAATCGAGGTCAGAATCTGGAGGCGGAACAGCAGGCCGAACACGACCAGCAGCAACACCAGCACCAGCAGAATACCAAGAGCAGTCATTAGGTAAGGAAAGAGGTGAAATTTGTGAGAGTGGAGGTGAAGAGACGAATAGCGGCAAAGCCTGTGCCTCTCCCCTGCCAGTACTCAAGTCTGATTAGGTGGTGTGGTGCAAGCTCTCGTCGAGGAACGGGTGGTGCAACGGCACCAACGAAGCCTGCGACAACCGCTTGGTCATCAGCAGCAAGAAGCTACCCAAGAACACCAGCGCAACACCGAACTCAATGATGAACCCGTTATTCTCCTGCATAGTTGCAGGCATGATCATCAAATAGAAGTCGAACCAGTGGCCGATCAGAATAGCTACGGTTACAATCTTCAGCATGATCATCTGGCGCTTCGCGTCCCGTGTCATCAGAACAAGGAAAGGGAAGGCAAAGTTGATAATCAGGTTGAAAAAGAACAGCCAAGTGTATTGGTTGTTGAAGCCGCCCAGACGCTGGTTGAAGTACACCGACTCTTCAGGAAGGTTAGCGTACCAGATCAGCATGAATTGCGAGAACCACACGTAAGTCCAGAAAATGCTGAAGCCGAACATGAACTTGCCCAGATCGTGCAGATGGCCTGCCTTCACCCAGCGTAGGTAGCCAGCATCTTTCAGCAGAATAGTGCACAGCGTGGTGGCAGCAATGCCGGATACCCACCACGAGGCGAATACGTACCAGCCGAACATGGTCGAGAACCAGTGTACGTCAACCGACATAACCCAGTCCCAGGCTGCAATCGACGAGGAAACGGCGAACAGCACTAGGAACAGAGCCGATACGTTAATGCACTTGTGAAAGTACTCCGTGCCGCCGTTCAGGTCTTCGGCCAGCGACAGGTCGCGAAGCTTCTTGGTGAAGAAAGCCCAGATGGCAATGAACAGCACCATACGGAACAGGTAGAAGGGCATATTCAGGAAGCCCGACTTGCCAGCAATGATGGCGTCGTACGTTTCGCTCCCCTTCTCCATGATACCCGGCACCGTCCAGTGGAAGATGTCGTTGTTAATCAGACCCAGGCAGAAAATGATAACCATCAGCACACCACCTGGAATGACCCAGGCGCTAAGGGCTTCATACACCCGCTTGATCAGAACCGACCAACCGGCGTAGGCTACATATTGGATGGCCATGAACACCGTGCCTACTACCGATACCCCGGTGAAGAATACGTTGTTGTGCCAGAGGCTTACAATCAGGCGCTTCAGCCAGAGCGGGCTGCCGTGGTGGCCGCCGGCATGACCTGCAGCAGCACCGTGGGCCCCAGCGGCACCTTCAGCGTGCTCGGCACCGATGTTGAAGTAGGCGACAATCAGGCCCGTTACCAGCAGTAGAACGCCGGCCAGGATGATCATCATGAATTTCTTGCGAGTACCGGCTGAAATCTCCAGGTATTCCGCCGTAACGCCTTCGTGTTGCGTCAGAGTTGCCATAGTGGATTAGTTTGCGGTGCCGTTACGTGCCTGGTCTCCTTGGCCCGGAGTTTCCGAACCTTTGTCTGCCTGCGCTTCCTGAACGGGCGCCTGCGTTTGCGTGTCAGTGGTCTGCGAAGAATCTGCAGCAGCTACACCGGCAGCCGAAGCGCCGTTGGCTTTGAGCAGGTCGGCCACACCATCAGCGCCTTTGCCCAATTGCAGTGCGCGAACGTACATGGCGATTTTCCAACGCTCCTCAGGGTTTACCTGCGAGCCATGTGGCATCATGCGGTTGCGCCCCCACTGAATGACGTGGTAGATGTGCCCGTCGTTCATGGTTTTGTAAGCGCCGGCCGAGTAGTTCGGTACACCTTTGAACTTGATGCCTACCGGACCCTGGCCGTCGCCCTGCTCACCGTGGCAGTGCTGGCAGTTGCGCACGTACAGCGACTTGCCTTCCTCCAAGTTCTCCTTGGTGTAGGAGTATGGATTGCGCAGCTTGGTTTCGGCGGTAGCCACATCATCTTTAGCGATGTGCGAGTAGTACTCTGCTTTGCCACGGGCCACGGTGCCCACCACGGGGGTGCGCTCGTTGATACCCATAGGGTTTATTGTATTGGCACTCACCTGACGCAAGGGGTCGTACGGAATAGATTCGTACATCTCCGGGGCGTACTCAATGCCAGGATCATCGGCGCGGTTGCAGCCGGTGGTCAGCACCGAGGCAAACAGGATTGCCGACGCTTGCAGACCTAGTTTCAGCGAATGCGTCATTAGAATTTGGTCATTTCTTTTTCGTTCACCTCTGAGGCGCCGTTGGCGCGCAGCAGCTGCGTCAGATGGTTCAGGTCGGTCTTCTCGTTCAGCTCGATAGCCATCACAAACTTGTCGTCGGTGGAGCGTACGTCCAGAACGGGCGTCTTCCAGCGGGGATACAGCTTGCTGATAGTATAGAAGGTAATCACCATGCCGTGGCAGCAGAAGAATACCGTCAATTCGAAGGATACCGGGATGAAAGCTGGCAGCGCGATGTGCGGCTTACCACCGATGATCATCGGCCAGTCGAAACCGAGCGTGTAGATCTGTAGCCACAGGGCGAAGCACAGACCAACCAGACCGTAGAAGAAAGCGGCGATGGGCAGCCGCGAACGTTCGATGCCGAGGGCATCGTCGATGCCGTGGATTGGGAACGGGGTGAAGACTTCGTAGATTTTAACGCCCGCTTCGCGGACGTTTTCAACGGCGTGCAGCAGCACGTCCTCGTCTTCGAAGATGCCGAGGGCGAAGCGCTTAGTCATGCTTATCGTAGTTTATGGGAGCCGAAGCCGGCACGCCGTGGGTGGCGGGTTGTTGAACTGCGTGGTGATGCGGGTCGTGGCCGGTGTACGTTGGGCCGTTATCGACCGTGTACTTCAGTACCGACTTCACTTCTGCCATGTTGATTACCGGGAAGAACTTGGCAAACAGCAGGAACAGCGTGAAGAACAGGCCCAGCGTACCAACATAGATACCGATGTCGATGATGCTTGGCGAGAACATAACCCAGCTCGACGGCAGGTAGTCGCGGTGCAGCGAGGTTACGATAATCACGAAACGCTCGAACCACATACCGATGTTCACGATGATCGACAGCACAAAGGTCAGTGGGATGCTGTAGCGCACCCGACGGAACCACACCAACTGAGGCGTAATTACGTTGCAGGTCATCATCGACCAGTAAGCCCACCAGTAAGGACCGGTTGCGCGGTTGATGAAGGCGTACTGCTCGAACTCAACTCCCGAGTACCAGGCAATAAAGAACTCTGTGATATACGCCACCCCTACGATCGAGCCCGTTACCATCATGATTTTGTTCATGAGGGCAATGTGTTCGATGGTAATGTAGTCTTCCAGTTTGAACACCACGCGGGTAATGAGCATCAGCGTCAGTACCATGGCGAAACCCGAGAAGATAGCACCGGCCACGAAGTAGGGCGGGAAGATGGTGGTGTGCCAGCCCGGTACAACCGAGGTAGCAAAGTCCATCGATACGATAGTGTGTACCGAGAGTACCAGTGGCGTCGAAACACCCGCCAGAATCAGCGAAACCGTTTCGTAGCGGCTCCAATGCTTGGCCGAGCCTTTCCAGCCCATGCTCAGCAGCGAGTAAGCTACTTTGGCAATCGGGCCTTTAGCCCGGTCACGGATGGTGGCAAAGTCAGGAACCAGACCCGTGTACCAGAACACCAGCGACACCGTGAAGTAAGTCGAGATGGCAAACACGTCCCAGAGGAGTGGGGAGTTGAAGTTCACCCACAGCGAGCCCAGCGTGTTCTGCAGCGGGAACACATAGAATGCCAGCCAAGGACGACCCATGTGCAGTACCGGGAACATGGCCGCGCAGATTACTGCGAAGATGGTCATGGCTTCAGCAGCGCGATTGATGGAGGTCCGCCACTTCTGACGGAACAGCAGTAGAACCGCCGAAATCAGCGTACCAGCGTGGCCGATACCTACCCACCACACGAAGTTGGTGATGTCCCAGGCCCAGCCAACGGTTTTGTTCAGGCCCCATTCACCGATGCCGTACCACAGCGTGCGGTACACGGAATAGAAGAAGATGCCGAGGAAGAAGAGAGCCACGGCCAGGGCGGCCATCCAACGGACGTTGGGAGCGGCTTCTACCTGGCGGCACACGTCCTGGGTGACGTCGTGGTACGTTTTCCCCCCGGTTACGAGCGGCTCCCGTACAGGCGATACGTGCTGCATAGTTTTAGAATTTTGGGTCTTGGGAACTCAGGGACTCAGCTTCTTGTGGCAGTGGCATCTGGTTGAAAACCAACACCCCAAGCTCCCAAGCCCCCAATTACTGATTTATGCGTTGCGAACTTCTTCCGTGTTGCGGATTTTCGTCAGGTAGGCAATGTTCGGCTGCACGTTGATGGCATCGAGCACGTGGAAGGCACGCTCCCCATCTTCGCGGCGCAGCAACTTCGACAGACGCGACTCGGGGTCACGCATATCACCGAATACGATTGCCTGCGTTGGGCAGGACTGGGCGCAAGCCGAAACAATCTCGCCATCCTTCGGACGACGCTTTTCTTTCTTGGCTTCGAGTTTGCCGAGCTGGATGCGCTGCACGCAGAGCGAGCATTTCTCCATTACACCACGGGCACGCACCGTTACGTCCGGGTTCAGCACCATACGGCCGAGGTCGGTGAACATGTGGCCGTTAACGGCTTCGAACTTCTCATTGGAGTAGTACGAGAACCAGTTAAAGCGACGAACCTTGTAAGGGCAGTTGTTGGCGCAATAGCGGGTACCTACGCAACGGTTGTAGGTCATCTGGTTGAGACCTTCCGAGCTGTGGGTAGTAGCCAGTACGGGGCACACCGTTTCGCACGGAGCGTGGTTGCAGTGCTGGCACATCATCGGCTGGAAGATAACCGAGGGGTTCTCGGATGGGTCTTCCATGGCGGCGTAGGTAGCCAGCTTGCCTTTGGTTTCGAAGTCCTCCTTGGTGGCGTCGGAGCTGTAGTAGCGGTCGATGCGCATCCAGTGCATCTCGCGGCGGTTGATAACCTCCTGCTTGCCTACTACAGCTACGTTGTTCTCAGCCTGGCATCCCACCACGCACGAGCCGCAGCCGATGCACGAGTTGAGGTCGATGGCCATGCCCCAATGGTGGTTTTTGTATTCGTAGTCCTGCCACAGCGAAACCTTGTTGGGTTTCACCTTGCCTTCCGGCGTCGTGAGCATTTCGTACTCCGTTACCTCTTTTGGGTTCTTGATGTACTGAGCCAGCGTCGACTCCTGCACCACCGGCTTGCGGTCCATGATGGTGTGGTGGGTCTGGGTTTGGGCGATGGGCGAGGTAGCACCGGTTTTTTCCAGCGTCACCGAGTTGGCATACTGAATGGCACCGTTGCGCATCACCGCGAAGGGCAGCACATTCTCCCCTACTTTGTCGCCTACTTTACCCGCCTTGGTGCGGCCGTAGCCGAGGGCAATGGCAACCGAACCAGCTGCCTGGCCGGGCTGAATCAGCACGGGCAGCTCAATGGACTTGCCATTGGCAGTTACTTTGAGCACGTCGCCCTGGGCCCAGCCTTTTTCTTCGGCCATTTTGCGCGGCACGGCCACGTAGTTGCCCCAAGTAGCTTTCGATACCGGGTCAGGCAGTTCCTGCAACCAGGGGTTGTTGCCTTCCGAACCGTTACCCACACCTATCTTTTCGTAGATGCAGAGCTCCGTGCCTGTAGACTTGGGAGCCGAGTTGATGGCGCTGATGGCTTCAGCGGCACCCATGGCAACACCTTGTGCAGCCGGAGCAGCCAGGGCCGAGCCCATAGCCACGCCGTCGTGTACGGCCTTATCCCAGGCTTTAGCGTCGGCCCCGAGTAGCGTTTGCCACTGAGCCCGCAGGTAGTTATAGTAGCTGGTTGGGTTGCCGGCCCAGATCAGGAACGAATCCTGCGCCTGGCGGGTAGCGAACAGCGGCGAAATCACAGGCTGAGCCAGGCTCAGGTAGCCACGCTTCGGCTCGTAGTCATTCCATGACTCCATCCAGTGGTGGTCGGGAGCAGCATAAGTGCACAGGCTGCCCGTTTCGTCGAGACGGTCATTCAGTGAAATGGTGGTTTTCACTTTACCACCTTTCAGCGCTTCTGCCAGCTGAGCACCCATCGGGTGGTCGAACACGGGGTTGGCATGGTAGAAAATCACCGTGGCAACTTGGCCGCCGATGATGTCCTTAACAAGGCGTTCCATGCGAGCGTCGTCGCCCTGGCGCACCATCGATGGCGCGGCCACGTCGACGGCAGCACTGCCGAGGCTCTGGTTGATAGCCGTAACGAGGGACTGCACAGCCGGGTCATTGGAACCCGATACTACCAGACCACGGCTTCCGGCTGCTTTCAAATCGGCAACTGCTTTCTTCAGCTGAAGGCTGCCGGCAGCAGCACCGCCCGCAATACCGTTGTAGAGAGCCACAGCCGTTGTGCCCATTTCCGAAGGCTTCACCGGCACCCGTACATCGGCGTTGGAGCCGGTCAGGGTAAGGGCGCTTTCGAACTGGTAGTGGCGCGACATGGCGCGCTTCTCGGAGCTAACCTTGCGGTTGGCCACGTACTGGCGGGCATGTTCTACTGGCGAAATCCAGGTACCGAGGAAGTCGGCACCCAGGCTCACGATGATATCGGCTTTGCTGAAGTCGTAGCTGGGCAGCACACCGCCATTGGCACGGAGCAGACCCGAGGCCGAATTCACGTCGTACATGACGTGCTCGGTGCCAGCGTAGCGGGTCGCGAATTCAGCAATAACTTTTTTGGTGCTGGGGCTGATGATGGTCGGCGACACGATGGCCACGCGGCCGCCGGCAGCCAGGGCCGTGCGGATTTCCTGGTCAACCTGGTCCTTGTCCTTCTTCGCGCCTTTGATAGCGAAATGCTGCAGACGAGCACCGTCGTAGAGGCTTAGTACCGAAGCCTGCGCACGGGCCGACAGGCCACCACGCGTAATCGGCGACTCAGGGTTGCCTTCCAGCTTGATCGGACGACCCTCGCGGGTCTTCACCAATACGCTGTTGTAGTCCTGTCCCGTGAAATAGGTGGAAGCGTAGAAGTTGGCAATGCCTGGATCTACTTCTTCCGGCTTATTCAGGTACGGAATAGCCTTTTTGATCGGGGTTTCGCAGCTGGCGAGGGTAGCGGCGGCCAGGCCGAAGCCCATGAGCTTGAGGAAGTCGCGGCGCGGGGCAACCGTAGCGTCGGAAGAGCCATAGGTTTCCTTCACCGGCAGGAAGTCTGCAAACTCGGTGAGTGCATTCTTCATGAACTCCGGTGAGTTCTCCAGTTCCTCAATTCCCTTCCAGTACTTGGGCGACTCTTGCATTTGTTATGGGGACTTAGGGTCTTGCGGGCGAGGGCCGGATTTTCTGGGTCGGCGCCGCCGGCAAGTTGAAGGCTTTTTTTAAGGGCGTTTCGGCGGAGAATCCTGCACTGCCGGGAAGATAATCATTCCGGCGGCGCAGGATTCAGTCAGGCGATTAGTAGTGGCACTTCGAGCACTCCGTACCGCCGTTCGACGATACCGTGAAAGGAGCGGCACCATTGGCGCTGTCGTGCAGCTTCACCAGGTTGTTGTAGTAGCCGTTGCCCTTCGTGTTGAGCGGAGTTTCGCGGTGGCAGTTGATGCACCAGCCCATGGTCAGGGCCGAATACTGGTACACTACTTCCATGTTCTGGATAGGACCGTGGCAAGTCTGGCACTCGATACCGCCCACCTGCGTGTGCTGCGAGTGGTTGAAGTAAGCCAGGTCGGGCAGGTTGTGCACGCGCACCCACTGGATTGGCTGCTTCTTCTCAATGGCGCGGTAGATCTTCTTGATTTCCGCCGACTCCGTTTTGATCTGCGAGTGGCAGTTCATGCATATGTTGGCCGAAGGAATGTTAGCCGACTTGCTCTTATATACCGAAGTGTGGCAGTAGGCGCAGTTGATCTGGTTTTCACCGGCGTGCAGCTTGTGCGAGAAAGCAATTGGCTGCGTTGGCTGATAACCCTGGGTCAAGCCCACACCCATGGCACCTTGTACCGAGGTGTAGAGAATAGCCAGCACGAACACCACACCAGCAATGCCACGCAACACCGGCGACTTGTAGAGCTTGCTCCAGTCGGTGCGCTGATCCAGCACTTCCACGTCGCGACCATCAAGGTCTTTGCGGCCGCGGAGCACATCTTTCATGATGTTGGCAATGATAACCAGCGTTACCACCAGCACAATCAGCACCACTACCAGTACGATAAGCAGGACGTCCATGTACTTACCACCATCGGCTTCAGCAGTGGCTGCACCAGGCGTTTCGGTACCATCGCCAGGCTTGATGTTGGTAGCAGCACCGGGAGCGCCAGCAGATTTACCTTCTTCGGCCGTTACATACGCCAGAATCGAGGTGATTTCGGTGTCGCTCAGCTGGAAGCTGGGCATCTGCTGCTTCTGGTACTGGTTGTAGATTTTCACGGCGTACTCATCGCCGCTGGCTACTACTTTGCTGGAGTTCTTGATCCACGGAATCAACCAGGATACCGGGCGGCGCTTGGTGATACCGGCCAGAGCAGGACCAACTACTACGTCGTTGATGGCGTGGCACTGGGCGCAGTTGCCTTTAAAGAGAGCGTCGCCGGCAGCAATGGCTGCGGCGTCGCCACCGCCAGCAGCGGGAGCAGCCGCCGTAGCGGGAGTGGCGGCAGCCGTAGCGCCGGGGACCACGCCTTCTTTGCTCACGGCCGGGGCCGACCCAACATCCTGCGCCGAAGAGTTACCTACGGCAGCAAACGTCAGGAAAAGAGCGAGAAAGAGGCGGGAAAGGGGACGAAGTCGGATGCTATTCATAGCACAAATCAACTGGAAAAAAGAAACGCGGGGGGTGCTTCAAGGCCACAAATGTAGGTCGGGAAACCCAGAGAACAAACCCATTCGGGCTAATTTTCGCCCTGTGAAGTTTGTCTGGAAGCATTCTAAAAGGGCAGGTTGCACCGTAGTATATAGCAGATGCAGCCCTACTACTCAGCACCTTCCCTCTCTGCTTTGGTTAACTACTGTTTGCCGATAAGGTTTGCTTGTTGATAAACAAGCCGTTAAATGCCAGCCGCATGGATACAAGATTCTAAAAGGGCAGTGTGTACGATAGGATAAAAAGCGTATCTTTGCCGGCTCATTGATTTTTTTCACATCATAATTTCACCCCGTCGTAATGGAAGTAAGAAATTACGAGACGGTCTTCATTTTGACTCCCGTTCTAAACGAGAGCCAAGTGCAAGAGACGGTCGAGAAGTTCTCGCAGGTGCTTAAGGAAAATAGCGCCGACATCATCAACACTGAAGCTTGGGGCCTCAAGAAACTGGCGTACCCAATTCAGAAGAAAAACACTGGCTATTACTTCCTTGTGGAGTTCACTGGCTCGGGCAACATTGTGGACACGCTGGAACTCGCGTTCCGTCGTGACGAGCGGATCATCCGCTTCCTGACCACGGTGATGGACAAAAACGCAGTAGCCTACGCCGAGCGTCGTCGTAAGGGCGAAATGAATCAGCAGAAAGCTAAACCGTCCGAAGCCCTTGCCTAGTCAGCCCAAGAAGATGAGTCTCGCCAACGAACGTATCCACAAGCAGGATACCCGCAAGAAGTACTGCCGCTTCAAGAAAAACGGCATCAAGTATGTTGATTACAAGGATCCGAACTTCCTGCTGAAGTTTGTGAACGAGCAGGGCCGCATTCTGCCCCGCCGTATCACGGGCACCAGCCTGAAGTTCCAGCGCAAAGTAGCTCAGGCTGTGGCCAAGGCCCGCCACCTCGCGCTGATGCCTTACGTAACCGACTCGTTGAAATAGATAATTTAGTATTGAGTAGTTGGTATTGAGTAGTGAGACAGTTGCTTTTCAGCAGGGTTCTTACTCAATACTTACTACTCACTACTCAATACTAGACACAGACATGGAAGTAATTCTGAAAGACGACGTAAAGGGCCTGGGCTACAAGAACGACACCGTAACGGTGAAGCCCGGTTTCGGTCGCAACTACCTGCTCCCGCAGGGTCTGGCCATCCTGGCTGACAAGACCAACAAGAAAATCGTTGCTGAAAACATCCGTCAGGCTGCTCACAAAGCCGACAAAGTGAAAGGCGACGCTCAGGCTATTGCCGACAAAATCGGTGACGTAGTACTGGACATTCCGGCAAAAGTGGGTGAGAGCGGCAAAATCTTCGGCCGCGTAACCACGCTGCAGCTGGCCGATGCCCTGAAGGCAAAAGGTATCGATGTAGAGCGCAAGCGTCTCTCCTTCGACCAGGAGCCCGGCTCGGTAGGCGAGTACACCGCTACGGTGGATCTGCACCGCGAAGTGAAGCACAAAGTGCGTTTCAACGTGGTAGCTGAATAAGCTCCTTCTCTTGAGGAAAGGCCCGACTGTTTGCACAGTCGGGCCTTTTTTTTACCTGCTTTTTCCCTCCTTGCTTTCCCGCCAGAAACACGGCTCCGGTAGCAGCGTGTTTGCTTGAACGCACGATGTTGAGTAGGTTGCCCATCCGTTGGCCTGTTTTGGCCGTATCTTCTAGGAATGTTTCGCACTGAATTACCGCTTACTCCGCACCCACAGCAGCTGCCGCTCTCCGCGCGCGTGCTGACTATAGGCTCCTGCTTCTCCGACAGCATCGGCTCGCGCCTGGCTGCCGACAAGGTAGCTACGCTTGCCAACCCGTTCGGCACTGTATTCAACCCGCTGGCCGCCTGCCGCCTGCTACGCGCTGCCGCCGGCGAAGACCAGGACTGGCAGCAGCATCTGGTGGAAGCCCGGGGCCGCTGGCAGAGCCTCGACCTGCACGCTACGTTCGGCGCCGAGTCGCCGGTGGACCTGCTGCAGCAGACGCAGCAGCTCCTGCGCGATACGGGCGTGTTCGTGGCCACCGCCGACGTGGTAGTGCTGACGATGGGCTCGGCGTGGGTGTACCGCTACAAGGAAACCGGCGAGCTGGTAAACAACTGCCATAAGCTGCCGGCCGAGAAGTTCGAGAAAGAGCTGCTGACGCCGGACGAAATCATCAATGCCGTTGCCGAAACGCACGCGTATCTGCGGCTGCATAATCCCAAGCTACGCTTTGTGCTCACGGTAAGCCCGGTGCGCCACGCCAAGGACACTTTGCCGCTGAATGCCGTGAGCAAGTCGGTGCTGCGGGTGGCCTGCCACTACCTGAGTGAGCTGCTGCCCGACGTTTCCTACTTCCCGGCCTACGAGCTGCTGCTGGACGATTTGCGCGACTACCGTTTCTACGCGGAAGATATGCTGCACCCGTCGAAGGTAGCCGAAGACTACATCTGGGAGCGGTTTGCCCGCACGTATTTTGATGCTGGCTTCGGCCGTTTCCGCAAAGACTGGGAAGCTGTGCGCCAAGCCCTGAGCCACCGCCCACTATACGCCGCTGCGCCGGAGCATCGCCAGTTCCTGGAAAGCACGCTGGCCAAGCTGGAGCGGCTTGCCAGCCAGACCGATGTTCGGATGGAGCTGCTGGAAGTCCGTCATCAGCTGCAGAACCTGCCGCTGCCCGTGGCGAAACCCGCGCCGGAACTGGAAGACGATGGCGAGGAGCGGATTGACATTGGCGCATATTCGGCGCCTGCCCCAGCCAAATCCACTGCCCCAGCCCCGGCGGAGGTTGAAGAAGTGGAGGAAGTGGAAGAGTTTGAGGAGTTCGAGTCCGTTCGGGGTGATGACGAGCCAGTTTCGGCGGAACCTGCTGACGAAGACGACGAGGACGAGGAGGACAGCAACGACGACGCCACAGCCGAATCTGATGCGGCCGAGGTGCTGGATGCCCTTGCGCCCAAGAAAAAGCGCCGGAGCCGCGGCGGAGCCAAACGCAACAAAAAGAAGCACGCGGCCCGTCTGGCGGCTGAACTTGCCGCTGCCGCCGAAGATGGTACCCTCCCTGCTGCCACCGACCAGCCAGCTGCCCCTACCCCGCTTCCCGCTGCGCCCGCAGTAGCCATTCTGGCCGACCCGGATATGGCGCCGCAAACGGCCCTTGAGCGCCGTAAGCGCAACTCGCGCCGCGGCAGAGGCCGGGACCAGAACGCCGCGCAGTCCACCGACCAGGAAGAAGCCACGGTATCTATGGATGCCCCGGCTGACTTGCTGCCTGCTACCAAACCAGAGCATCAACCCGCAACCACTGAGCCTACGCCTGTGGTTGCTGCAGTAAGCCAGGAGGAGCCTGCTACCGATACGCCCCAAACCGCAGCGCCCGTTGCCGGTCAGGAGCCGGCAGAAGCTGATGAAACGCAGCGCTTGGCCCGCACGGGTCGCTCGGCCAGCGAGAAGCGCGCCGACGCTTTGCGGAAGCCGCACCGCGCTAACCCGCGCCACAAGCCTTTGTATGCCGATGAGGCCGCTCCAGCCAGCCAGCAGCAATCCACTGAGCCAACCACTGTTCCTGAACCTGCTCCTAAGGCTGCGCCAGCCATTCCGATAACGGTAGGCACCGGTGCCTCCGGGCGCCTGACAGAATCGGGCAAGGCCACGCTTAGCGCACGCCCCGCGGCTCCTGCGGTACAATCTGCGCCAACTGCTGCGGCAGTTATAGTCCCGGCCACTACGCCTGCAGTGCCGGAAACGGAGAATACACCAGCACCAGCGCAGGAAAATAGCAGTGCCGTAGCACCGGCAAAAGCGCCGGTAGCCAAAGCACGTCGGGCTCCGGCCCGTAAACCAAAGGCTACTATTCCGGCTGCTGCGCCGGCCGCTGAGGCTGTAGCAGTGCCGGATGCTCCTGTAGCAGTCGTGGCTCCGGAAACGCCAGTTGCGGCTCCTGCAGCAGTAGCGCCTGTGGCAGCCAAGCCAGCCGCGGCGCGGACTCCGCGCAAGGCTAAACCAGCTTCGGCTGTACCAGAGGCACCTATAGTAATGCCGGCAACAGTTGCCGCGCCCGAGGCTCCGGCGCCTCAGGCACCTAAAGCAGCTCGTAAGCCGGCGCCCAAGCAGCCGTCAGCTAAAAAGGAGCCGGCCGTTAAGAAAGCCGCGCCGGCCAAAAAAGCTGCCACCCCAGAAAAACCGGCAGCGGCCAGCAAATCGGCCCGGCCGGCGCGCAAAAAGCCCGCGAAGCCGGATAATCCGCCGGAAAACGCATAATCCTTCCTTATTCGAAACCCGGCCCTCAGCGGCCGGGTTTTGTTTTTTCACCCTCCTGTCTGCTCATGTCGTCAGCTGCCGCGCCCAATCGTTTAGCTCAGCAAACCAGCCCCTACCTGCTCCAGCACGCGCACAACCCGGTAGACTGGTATCCGTGGGGCGAGGAGGCGCTGCAACGGGCCCGCGCCGAGCAGAAGCCCATTGTGGTGAGCATTGGGTACGCCGCCTGCCACTGGTGCCACGTCATGGAACGGGAGTCGTTTGAGAACCCGCAGGTAGCGGCCGTGATGAACGCGCACTTCGTGTGCATCAAAGTAGACCGGGAAGAGCGCCCCGATGTGGACCAGGTGTACATGGAGGCCCTGCATGCCATGGGGGTGCAGGGCGGCTGGCCGCTGAACGTGTTTCTGACCCCGGATGCCAAGCCGTTTTACGGCGGCACCTACTTCCCTCCTACCAGCTGGACAGAGCTGCTCACCAGCATCGGCGAAGCGTACCAGAACGAAAACCGCCAGGAGCTGGAGGCTTCTGCCGAGCAGTTCGCGCAGGCGCTGCAGATGAGCGAGCTACACAAATACCGCCTTGCCCCTTCCGCTGAAGGTCTGTCGGAGGAGGAGCTGGCGGAATCGTTGCGGAACCTGTCAGCCCGATTCGATTTGGACAAAGGAGGTATGAGCGGAGCGCCCAAATTTCCAATGCCCGGCATCTGGCGCTTGCTACTGCGGGCCAGCCAGATTGCTCCCGGCACGGCGCTGCTGGCCCAGGCCATGCGCACCGTGCGGCACATGGCCTGGGGCGGCCTCTACGACCAGATTGGGGGCGGCTTTGCCCGCTATTCGGTGGACGAAGACTGGCTGGCCCCCCATTTCGAGAAGATGCTTTACGACAACGGGCAGCTGCTGAGCCTGTACGCCGAAGCCTACCAGCTCCAGCCCGACGAGTTGCTGCGGGAAGTGGTGTACGATACGGTGGCCTTCGTGCAGCGGGAGCTGACCAGCCCCGAGGGCGGCTTCTACGCCTCGCTGGATGCAGATAGCGAGGGCGAGGAAGGGCGGTTCTACGTTTTCACCCAGCAGGAGCTGCAGGACATTCTGGGTGATGAGCAGCCGCTGGCCTCGGCCTACTACAACTGCACGGCAACTGGCAACTGGGAGCATGGCCGCAACATTCTGCACCGCCACCAGACCCCGGAGGCCTTTGCCGAAGCCCATCAGCTGCAGCCGGCCGTGCTGGCGGGGCTGGTGCAGGGCTGGAAGCAGAAACTGCTGGCGGCCCGCGACCTTCGCCCCCGCCCCGCCCTCGACGACAAAATCCTGACCAGCTGGAACGCGCTGCTGCTGCAAGGGCTTCTCGATGCCTACCGGGCCTTTGCGGAGCCGGAGTTTCTGACGCTGGCGGTGCGCAATGCCCATTTTCTGCAAGCCAACCTGCGGCGGGGCCCGGGCGTTTGGCGTAGCTACCAGCAGGGCCGTGCCACCATCGGCGGCTTCCTCGACGACTATGCTTTCCTGATTCAAGCCTACATCAGCCTCTACGAAGCTACCTTCCAGGAGAACTGGCTGCGTGAAGCCGACCAGCTGGCCCAGTACACGCTCACGCATTTTTTCGATGCCGCCGAAGACCTGTTTTTCTACACCGACGACACCAGTGAGCAGCTGATAGCCCGCAAAAAGGAACTACTCGACAACGTCCTGCCTTCTTCCAACTCCGTGATGGCGCACAACCTGCACCGGCTGGGGCTGCACCTCGGCAATATGCGCTACGCCGAGCTAGCCGCCGCCATGCTGCGCCGCGTGCAGGCGCTGGTGGCGCAGCAGCCCCAGGCCACCGCAAACTGGGCCGCCCTGTACACCTCACTGCTCCGCCCCACCGCCGAAGTTACCATCGTCGGGCCCGAGGTGGAGGTGTACCGGCAGGAGCTGGGCCGGCACTTTTTGCCCAACGTGGTGGTGGCCGGCGCTACTGAGGTTGGCTCATCATTGCCGCTGCTGGAGGGCCGCACGGCCCTGCAGGGGCGCACCACGCTCTACGTCTGCTACAACCACGCCTGCCAGCGGCCGGTGCACACCGTCGCGGAGGCGTTGGCGCAGCTATAGCGCGAACTTCTGCAGCACCGCGCCGGGCCAGCGTGTATCTTTACCTTTCGCTTTCTGACTGATTTCCCTTTGAGCCTTACGTTCGACTTTGTTCAGCCGCAGCCGGAACCGGCCGCCGACCGGGTTACGCTCTTCGCCGACGTGATTCTGCCGCTGCCGCTGCCCAAGCTCTATACCTACCGCGTGCCCTTCGAGCTGAACGACCAGGTCGTGATTGGCGGGCGCGTGATTGTGCAGTTTGGGGCCAAGCGCACCCTGAGCTGCATTGTGGCGGCCGTGCACGAAACGCCGCCCAAAGATTACCAGGCCAAGTACATCCTGGAGTTCATCGACGAAACGCCCGTCGTGACCCAGCCACAGCTCAAGCTGTTCCGCTGGATGGCCGACTATTACCTCTGTACCCTGGGCGAGGTGATAAACGCCGCGCTGCCGGCCGCCCTCAAGCTCAACTCCGAGAGCCGCGTGCAGCTGCATCCGGTGTGGCTGAACACCGACGAGGCCGACCGCTACCCGCTCAGCGAGCAGGAGCAGAAAGTGGTGGTGGCTTTGCTGGACGGCGAGGAAGGCAAGTCGATGACGTTTACGGAGGTGGGCGACGTGCTAGGCATTGCGTCCTTCCACAAGGTCATCAAGAGCCTGATGCACAAGGAAACCATCTTCCTGTTCGAGCATCTGGCCGACAAATACTCGCCGAAGGTGGTGAAGAAGGTACGGCTGGCCCACCATTACGTGGCCGAGGCGGCGCTGGAGGGCCTGTTTGCGCAGCTGGCCAGCCGCGCCAAGCAGCTGGATGTGCTGATGCGCTACCTGCAGAAGGTGCCCGTGTACCAGAACGAGCACGCCAACCACAACGGCATCGAGAAGGCCTACCTGTCGTCGGCGCCGCACCTGTCGCCGTCGGCGGTGAATACGCTCATCAAAAACGGCGTGCTGGAGCAGTTCGACGTGATTGTGTCGCGGTTTCCGCTGGACGATGCCACGGAGGCCAACATGCACTTCCGGCTGAGCGAAACCCAGCAGGCGGCCCACGACGACATCCTGGACCAATTCAACACCAAGGACATTGTGCTGCTGCACGGCGTAACGGGCGCTGGCAAAACGGAAATCTACATCGAACTGATCCGACAGGCGCTGGACGGCGGCGGGCAGGTGCTGTACCTGCTGCCCGAAATTGCCCTCACGGCCCAGATTGTGACCCGCCTAATGCGCGTGTTCGGCTCGCGGCTGGGCGTGTACCACTCCAAATTCTCCGACAACGAGCGGGTGGAAGTATGGAACGGCGTGCTTTCCGGCCGCTTCCAGGTGGTGGTGGGCGTGCGCTCGTCGGTGTTTTTGCCGTTTGACAACCTGGCGTTGCTGATTGTGGACGAAGAGCACGAAAGCAGCTACAAGCAATACGACCCCGCCCCGCGCTACAACGCCCGCGAGGTGGCTTTGATGATGGCCAACTTCCAGGGCGCCAAAACCCTGCTGGGCTCGGCCACGCCGTCGGTGGAAACCTACTACCAGACCCGCACCGGCCGCTACGGCCTCGTGAGCCTCACCAAGCGCTACGGCGAGGCCGGCCTGCCCGAAATTGAGCTGGTAGACACCCGCAAGGCCCGCGAAGCCAAAACGCTGCTCAACCACTTCACGCCCGAGCTGATGGCGGAGATGGAAAGCAAGCTGGCCCAGAAGGAACAAGTAATTCTGTTTCAGAACCGCCGCGGCTACGCGCCTTTCATCAACTGCCTGGACTGCGGCTGGATTCCGAAGTGCACCAACTGCGCCGTGAGCCTCAGCTACCACAAGCAGGCCCACGAGCTGCGCTGCCACTACTGCGGCCACCACGACCGGATGCCGGTGCAGTGCCCGGCCTGCGGCTCGCGCAACATCAAAACCGTGGGCTTCGGCACCGAGAAGATTGAGGACGACCTGAAGGTGATGCTGCCCCAGGCCAGCGTGCAGCGCATGGACCTCGACACCACCCGCGCCAAAAACTCCTACCAGCAGATCATTTCGGACTTCGAGCAGCAGGTGACGAATGTGCTGGTGGGCACCCAGATGGTGACCAAGGGCCTCGACTTCGCCAACGTGAGTCTGGTGGGCATCATCAACGCCGACAGCATCATTCACTATCCCGATTTCCGGGCGCACGAGCGGGCCTTCCAGATGTTTGTGCAGGTGAGTGGGCGCGCCGGCCGAAAGGGCAAGAAAGGCAAGGTCATCATCCAGACCGCCGACCCACAGCAGGTGATTTTCGACAAGGTGATCCGCAATGACTACCTGGAGTTCTACGAGTATGAAATCCTGCAACGGCGCGAGCATGGCTACCCGCCGTTCATGCGCATCATCCGGCTCACCGTCAAGCACATGGACCAACTACTGTGCGAGCGGGCTGCCATGCTGCTCACTGGCGAACTGGTAGAACGGCTGGGCCGCGAGGCGGTGCTGGGGCCGGAAGCGCCGTATATCTTCCGGATCCGCAACTTCTACCTGCAGGAAATCACCATCAAGCTCAGCCGCGAGCATACCGTGCTCAAAGCCGCCAAAGCCGACATCCTGGACGCCATCAACCTGATCCGCGACCAGAAAGACTACAAGCAGGCCCGCTTCGTGGCCGACGTAGACCCAATGTAGTGCCTCTTCCTAGGGGAAGCTAACGGCCGGCCGCAGCTTTGCGGGCAGCGCGGCGCCGTTCCAGTTCCTGCTGGCGCGGACTGTTTTTGCTCCTGAAGATCAGCAATGGAAGGCTAAGCAGCATAACAAGAAGGCCATATAAAAAGTAGGCCAAGAATGTCCACCCGGGTAAGGAAGTGAAAAATGGCACCAGAAACAGCACGGCGCCGAACAACAGCAGAAGCACACCCAAAGCCCGCACTACTTTTGTCAGATTACTGGTTTCCTTGATCTTATGGAGGGGAATATCTGCGGCGGGCCGGACCAAAGCAGTATCCGGCGCCACCCGAAGCGCTGCTGGCTGAACCAAGTTGGTTATCGGCTCCGTCGCCGTCGGCCGTACCGGAGGCAGATGCGCGCGGCTATACTTGGCAGGGCTGTTACTGGCAGCTATAGGCAGTTCAGCTGTCAGCTCAGGAACTGGTATGGCGGTATGTTCCGAAGCCGGTTCCAGCGGCTCGCGCGCCATACCCGCTGCCGACGAATGTGTGGCGACAGTTGGCCGAAACAGAAAAGCCTGCTGACTCTGGCAACTGCTCAACAGTAGCAAGGCGCCTAGAAGCGCGAATAAGGAATAGTCTTTCATGATAGTTCTGTTAAATACAGCGCAAGAAAGCACTATTACAGCACAGCCAGATAATCCTTCCTGCTTACAGCCGCCAACGTGCCGCCTTGCTACAAAAAAAGACCCTCCCAATGTATCGGGAGGGTCTTTTCTATTTACAAGAATCAGGGTAGCCTACGCCTGATCCAGCAGCCATAGAATAATGAAGATCAGACCGATAATGGCGATGATACCACCAATCACGCCGAAGATGCTACCGGGCAAAATCGTAATCAAAGCGCCTACCAGCAGCAGAATCAGGCCGGTACGCAGGTTGCCACTGATGGCATTGGCCTCCGCCGTTTCGCTCTTTTGCTTGAGCTGCAGCTTCGGGGCGTACTTGTCCAGCTTCTTAGCTACTTTGTTGAGAGCCACCCGCTCGGCCAGACGCAGTTTCTGCGGGGCAGCCGTAGCCGATTTAGCTACCGCGGCCGGAGCAACTACCGTAGCGGGCTTCTCGGCAGCTACCGGAGTAGCTACGGGCGCCACTACCGAAGCAGCAACCGAATTTTTTTCTTCTACCACAGCGGCCGGAGCTTCAGCTGGAGCGGGCGTTTCGGCTGCTACGACTGGCGCAGGGGCCGGCTTGGCGGTGCCGTGGTACGTGGCGTGGTACGGCGTGGTCTTGGGCAGCATGGCGTACTCGGCGCGGTTGCAGCTGCTCATACTCAGGGCAATGGCGGCAATGGCCGCCAGCTTGGGCAGATGGTTGAAGAGGTGCTTCATAGGTAGTAAGAGGGTTGGTGAAAGTGTTAAGAAAGGACTTTGTACGATACAAATCGGAACACGGTGAAAAAAAAGTGCGCTGTACAGCCGTATCAGCGCCAATTTGGGTTTAGCACGTATGGCATACCCAATGCCGCCGAACGCTTCCGCCTGCTGGAATGTTGAGCGGAACACAGTTTATTTGCACCTGTGCGTATGACTCCTTACCCCCTGTTCCAAGCAGCTGTGCTGTTTGCCCTTCTGCTTCCCACAGCCTGCACCCAAACGCCGATGGAAAGCGCTGCCGCCATAGGCGCGGAGCGCCGGCTGCAAACCGGTCCGGCGGCGGCCCCCGATACCTCTGGCTATCGGGTGGGCGCGCCGCAGGACCCCAACGGCATCGGCAAGTATTATCAAGGCCGCCAGATTGCCCACGTAATGGGCCACGAAGGCGCCGACTGGCTGGAACGCAACGACCGGCAGGAAGAAGAAGGCACCGATATTCTGCTGCGTGAGCTACAGCTAAAGCCCACCGATGTGGTAGCGGATATCGGGGCCGGCACCGGCTACTTCTCCTTTCGGATCAGCCCGCTGGTGCCCAAAGGCAAGGTATTGGCCGTGGATATTCAGCCGGAAATGATTGAGTATCTGCGCGACAACCGAACCCGCAACAAGGCCCCCAACGTGCAGCCGGTGCTCGGCACCGTGCAAAACCCCAACCTGCCGGCCGCCGGCGTGGATCTGGTGCTGATTGTGGATGCCTACCACGAGTTCGACCACCCGCGCGAAATGATGCAGTCCATTTACAAGTCGCTGCGACCGGGCGGGCGCCTGGCGCTGGTGGAATACCGCGCTGAAGACCCCAACGTGCCCATCAAGCGCATCCATAAGATGAGCGAGGCCCAGGCCCGCAAGGAAGTGGAAGCGGCCGGCCTAGAGTTTGTGGAAAACCGCCAGACGCTGCCGCAGCAGCACCTGCTGATTTTCCAGCGCAAAAAGTAAGCCCTGGCGGGAATATAGGCGCAATGGCGGCCTCGGGCTACCTTTGTGCCCATGTCCAGTTCCCTGCCCGACCCACGCCAGCTTTCCATCCACGACTACACCTACCAGCTCCCGCCCGAGCGTATCGCGCCCGAGCCCCTGGCCCAGCGCGACCAGTCGCAACTGCTGCTGAGCCGCCAGGGCGCTATTGAAGACCGCACATTTCACGAGCTGCCGGCCGTGTTGCCGGCCGATTCGCTGCTGGTCTTCAACGATACCAAAGTGGTACGGGCCCGCCTGTTCTGCCACAAGCCCACCGGCGGCCAGATCGAGCTGTTTTGCCTGGAGCCGGTAGCGCCACACCGCGCGCTGGAGCCCGCCATGCAGCAAACCGGCTCCTGCGTCTGGAAATGCCTGGTCGGGAATGGCAAGCGCTGGAAAACCGGGCCGGTTTTGCTGGAGTTTGAAGCCTTAGGTGCGCCGGCCACGCTCACGGCCGAGCGGCTGGAAGCCACCGCTGAAGGCTATTCACTGATTCAGTTCAGCTGGGAGCCGGCCGCGCTGCCGTTTGCCGAAGTGCTGCGCGGGGCCGGCCACCTGCCCCTCCCCCCCTACCTCAACCGCGACGACACCGCCGTAGATGCCGTGCGATACCAGACCGTGTACGCCGCCCATGAAGGCGCCGTAGCGGCTCCTACCGCCGGCCTGCACTTCTCCGAAGCTGTGTTGGCTGAGCTGGCCGAACGCGGCCACCAGCAGGTGCGCGTGACGCTGCATGTGGGCGCCGGCACCTTCCAGCCCGTGAAAGCCGACCGCATGGACGGCCACGCTATGCACGGCGAGCCCATCAGCGTGAGCCGGGCGGTGTTGGAGCAGTTGCTGCACCATGCCCCGCGCCCTATCATTGCGGTGGGTACCACTAGTCTGCGCACGCTGGAAAGCCTTTACTGGCTGGGCGTGCAGGCCGCCCAAGGTTTACTCCCAACCGATGCCACGCCGCACGTAGGCCAGTGGCAGCCCTACGAGCCCGGCTCCGACCTGCCCACAGCCGCCGCGCTGCACGCCCTGCTACACCACCTCGACACGCAGCAGCAGGACACGCTGCACGCCACCACGCAGCTACTCATCGCGCCCGGCTACCGATTCCGCCTTATTCAGGGATTGGTCACGAATTTTCATCAGCCCGAAAGCACCCTGCTGCTGCTGGTAGCCGCCCTGATAGGGCCGGGCTGGCGGCGCGTGTACGACCACGCCCTGGCCAGCGGCTACCGGTTCCTCAGCTACGGTGACTCCTCGCTGCTGCTGCCGTAGACAGCATTTTAGGGGCTATAAAACCCAATTCGGCAGGAGGCAGCAACCTATTTCGTGAGGCGCGTATAAGGGCTCAGGTTTACCTAAACCTCTCCTAAAATCTGAACTCATGAAAAAGATGCTCATGCTGCTCGCTGCAGCTACCTTTTCCACCGCAGCTTTCGCCCAAGGCGACAAAGTAGTTGTGCGTGATGAAGCCACCGGTGCCAAAGCCGAAACTACTGTGCGTGACAACGGTACGGTAACAACCGAAACCCGCACCGGCCGCACGGAAGCCGGCCAGAAGGCCTATAATACCAAAGAAGACGTAAAGTACGCCGGCAAAAAGACGGGCCGTACCGTAGAGAAAGGCGCTAAAAAAGCCGGCCGTGGCATCAAGAAAGGCGCCAAAGCCGTGAAAAACAAAGCTGAGGATATCGTTGACTAACTCCCGGAATCAGTCAAAAAATCTGGATTATTCCAGACGATTCGGCTGAGGTGATTATAGAAAAAAAGGGCTTGCCATCTGGCAAGCCCTTTTTTTGTGGTGTTGCAGTGGATTACTCAGCCGGCCCTCACTAAATCCGTGAAATCCGACTAATCCGCAAAAATCCGTGCTGCTATTGGCCCACGAAGAACAGGGCGTTGCCGAACAGCAGCTTACCGCCCTGCCAGAAGCCCCGGAACAGCGGGTTGTCGGCCATGTAGATAACCTGGCCGCGGCCCATGTCCTGGGCCCCGAACACGAACGTGTCGGTGAGCTTGCGGCGGGCCTGGCGGCCGGCGAAACCGGCGGCGTAGTTGTCGCGCTTGAGCACGCCCACGTTCCAGCCGCCTTCGCCGAGGAAGCGGTAGTTGAGGGTGTCGCGCACGAGGGCGAAGTAGGTGTCGCCGTAGCCGAAGGCCAGCGGGTGCGTGTTGTCGAGCTGCACGCGGTAAACGCTGCCCTGCACGCGTTGCCCGATCTGCTCGCGCTCGGCGTTGGCGTAGGGCTTGAGCAAACGGTAGGGGCTGGCTTTCTTGGTGGCGGAGCTGTCGGCGGGCTTTGTGCGCAGCAGAAAGTCCTTTTTGCCGGCCAGGAAGGCAGAAGCACCTTCCATGGCAATGAGGCGGCCGCCGCCACGCACCCACGTTTTGAGGGCTTCCAGCTGCCGCTCGTTGTAGATGTCGGAGTAGTCGCCATCGGGCAGAATCAGCACGTCGAACTTGGCTAAAGGCACCGAGCGCAGGTAGTCGGAGCCCAGCACCGTAACGGGGTAGCCGATCTGCTGCTCGAAGAAGTGCCATACCTCGCCAAACGCCGTCGACGACACGCCTTCGCCGGCCACTACGGCCACGTTGGGCCGCGCCACGTTGCGCACATAGCCCGAGCCTAAGTCGGCCCCGGAGGTCGAGAAGCCCGATTTCACGGCCTGCAGCATCACGCCCGACGAATCGGCCTGGGCGCGCACCAGCTGGTCGAATTTGGCGCCCAGCGTTTCGTTGCCGGTGCGGGTGATAACCAGCGTGCCGGGCTGGTATTTCTGCCCTTCGGCCTCGAAGGCCCGGCCCGCCACACGCACCTTCACTTTCTGCTGCAACAGGCGGCTCAGGAACCGCACGTCCTGCAGGTTGTTCCAGCGCGCCACATAGGCGTAGGGCTGGCCAGTGGCGGCCGAGTTGTTGAGCGTGGCTTTGCTGGGGGCCTTGCCGTCGGTGGCAATCCGGTCTTTGAGGGCATACGATTTCAGGCCGAACGAATACGGCAGCGCCCAGGCGGTGATGTCGTAGGTCAGGGAGTCTTCCAGGGCCGGGCGGGGCTCAAACAGCACCTTTACCAGCGTGGATTTCGGCTGAAACATGCTTACTACCACGTCCTGGGCTTCCACCTGCACGTTTTCTTCTTTGCCGGAGAAGTAGTTGAAGCCGCGCGTGCGCTGGCGGCGCGGCGCGTAGCCGTACTGAATCTGCTGGCGCTCCAGGTACTGCGTGAAAGCCTTCAGCTGGCCCGGGTCGCCGGCCCCGGCCACCACGAACGTTTTGTAGGTGCCGCGCGGCTTAGTACGGGCATCATCGAAGTACTTCTTGAACTCCCGGATCAACTCGGGCTGGCGCTCGGAAGCGGCCCGGATGGTGGCCAGGCTGGCCGCGTGGTGGTGGCTGATGCGCTGGGCCAGCGTGAGCGTGTCGCCATCGGCCTTGGCGTAGCGCACGCCGGCTCGGCCCGAGCCGCCCTGCTCGTAGGTCATGCCGATGGCGCCGTTGAACGACGGATAGGTGTCGCCGTAGCTGGGGTAGAACAGGTCGTAGGTTTCGCGGGTGAAGTACAGCCAGTTATTCTTGTCGAACACTGTGCGGTTGTAGTCACCGATAACACCCTGAAACTTGCGCTGGAAATCGGTAATATCCTCGTGGTAGGGCTTGGCGGCCGGCGAGAAGTAGTACGGGTCGTCGGGGCCCATTTCGTGAAAGTCGGCGTGCACCTGGGGCAGCCATTGGTTGTAGAGCGTGAGGCGCTGGCGGCTCTCCTGCTGGGTTTGCCAGGCCCAGTCGCGGTTCAGGTCGAAGTAGTAGTGGTTGTAGCGGCCGCCGGGCCAGGGCTCGTGGTGCTCCCAGGCGTAGGGCGAGGCATTCGGCGTCTGGGCCCGCACGCGGTTGTACCACTGCGCGTACCGCTCGTGGCCGTCGGGGTTCACGCAGGGGTCAATCAGCAGCACGGTATGCTGCAGGTACTCGCGGGTTTGCTCGTTCTGGGGGTTGGCCAGGTCATACAGCACCTGCATCACGGCCTCCGACGACACGGCCTCGTTGCCGTGGATATTGTAGCTGAGCCACACCACGGCCGGAGCTTCGGTGCGGGCGGTGCCAGACTGCAGGCCGGCTAGGCGCAGGTTGTTCTGGCGGATATCGTCGAGGCGGGCCAGGTTTTCGGGCGTCCCGACCTGCACCACTTCCAGCGGGCGGTTTTCGTAGGTACTGCCGTAGGGCTGGACGCGCATGCGGCCGGTGGAGTGGGCCGACACATGCTCTACGTAGCGCAGCAGCGTGGCGTGCGGCGTGAAGCGGGCGCCCAGCTCATAGCCCAGAAACTGGGCGGGCGTGAGCAGCGCGCCGGTTTCGGCAGAGGTGGCGGGCGTGGTCTGGGCGGTGGCCGGCAGCATGGCCGGGCCGCCCAGAAGCGCCAGCCCGCAGGCTAGCATAGCAGTAAGCCTACGGGGGAGGCGGTACACTTCTCTCATCAGGTAGCGGAAAGGATTGGAGGCGGCAAGGTAAGCAGCGGGTTACAGAAGCCGCGAATTCGCTGAAAGTCCGGATTACAACTATAAAGTTGCGCAGCCTGTGGTAGTTTGGGGTGTCTGTTAGCCGTTCCTTTTCTCTCCCCCCCCCATGACCCACTCCTACTTCCGTTCGGCGCTGCTGGCGGGAATCCTGCTGGCGGCTGCCGCCCCGGCCCGTGCCCAGCTCGTTACGCCCGCTGAAAAAGCCTATCAGGCCCAAATGATGGCCGATACGCTCTACATCCGGCAGCACTACACCAAAACGGAATACCAGATTCCGATGCGCGACGGCCGCAAGCTCTACACCATCGTGTACGCGCCCAACGACGCCGGCCAGGTAAAATACCCGATTATGCTCAACCGCACACCCTACGCGGTGGGCCCCTACGGCCCGGGCACCTACAAGAAAGTGCTGGGCCCGAGCAGCACTATGATGCGCGACGGCTACATCTTCGCCTACCAGGACGTGCGCGGCCGCTACATGTCGGAGGGCGAGTTTGTGGATATGCGGCCGGAAAAGGACACGCACAACGGCAAAAACGACATCGACGAGGGCACTGACACCTTCGACACCATTGCGTGGCTGCTGAAAAACGGACCCAAAAACAACGGCCGCGTGGGCCAGTGGGGCATCAGCTACCCCGGCTTCTACACCGCCGCCGGCCTGCTCAGCCGCCACCCGGCCCTGAAAGCCGCCTCGCCCCAGGCCCCCATTGCCGATTGGTTCTGGGACGACTTCCACCACAACGGCGCGTTTTTCCTGCCCCACGCCTTCAACTTCTACGCCAGCTTCGGGCTGCCGCGCCCCACCCCTACGCCCACCGGCAACCCCGGCTTCAAGCACGGCACCCCCGACGGCTACGACTTCTTCCTGAAGATGGGGCCGCTGAAAAACGCCGACGCGCAGTATTACAAAGGCCAGGTGGCATTCTGGAAGGATTTGATGAGCCACCCCAACTACGACCAGTTCTGGCAGGAGCGCAACCTGCGCCCGCACCTCAAAAACCTAAACAAAGGCACCGCCATCCTCACGGTAGGCGGATTCAATGATGCCGAGGACCTGTTTGGGGCCCTGGAAATCTACAAGAGCATCGAGCGGCAGAACCCCGGCCAGCGCAACGGACTCGTGATGGGGCCGTGGGTGCACGGAGGCTGGGCCCGTGGCCTAGGCGAGCTGGTCGGCAACGTCGATTACGGCCCGTCGCCGTCGCAGTACTACCAGACGGAAATAGAGGCGCCCTTCTTCAAGGCCAACCTGAAAGATGGCAAGCCCGCCGCCACGCCCGAAGCCACGGTTTTTGAAAGCGGCACCAACCGCTGGCGCACCTTCGATGCCTGGCCGCCCAAAGAGTCCAAGGAAAAGGTGCTGTACTTTCAGCCCAGCGGCATGATTTCGTTTGAGAAGCCTGCCAGCGGCGCCGAGTTCGACCAGTACCTGAGCGACCCGACCCACCCGGTACCTTCCAACGAAAACATGGCCACCGGCATGACCCGGGAGTACATGACCGACGACCAGCGCTTCGCCTCGCGCCGCCCCGACGTGCTGACCTACCAGACCGACGTACTGACCGAGGACATGACGCTGGCCGGCCCCATCCAGGCCCTGCTGCAGGTGGCCACCACCGGCACCGACGCCGACTGGGTGGTGAAAATTATCGACGTGTACCCGAACGATACGCCCGACAACCCGCGCCTGCTGCCCAACGTGCGCCTCGGCGGCTACCAGCAGATGGTGCGCTCCGAGGTGATGCGCGGCCGCTTCCGCAACAGCTTCGAGAAGCCCGAGGCCTTCGTGCCAGGCCAAGTGACGGCCGTGCCCTTCACGGTGCAGGACCTGTGCCACACCTTCCGCAAGGGCCACCGCCTGATGGTGCAAGTGCAAAGCACCTGGTTCCCGATGGTGGACCGCAACCCGCAGAACTTCGTGCCCAACATCTTTGAGGCCGATGCCAAGGACTTCCAGACGGCCACGCACCGCCTTTACCACTCGCCGCAGCACGCTTCGCAGCTCACCCTAAAAGTGCTGTAGGCCAGCTGTAGGCCATAAGAAAAAAGCTCCTCAGCCAGTGCTGAGGAGCTTTTTTCTTATGGTAGCCGGACGCTAGAAGCGGGCCACGTTGTTGTAGTCGAAGCTCTCTTCCAGCTCCTTTTCCTCCAGCTCATACAGCACCACTTCCGCTACGCCGCGGCCAAACAGGCTTACGCCGGCATTCAGTACGCCAAGCGCCACGGTGCCCGCCAGCACCCAATCGCTGCCGTGCTCTTTTTTCTGACCGGCCCATTGCACCAGGCAGGCCCCACAGCCAATAAGTGCCAGCCCGGCCGGGGCAAACAGCAGCCATTTTTTCTTGTGCGTCATCGGGAAAAGGAAGTTAGCGGGAGGGAATTTTATGGGACAATGAAGGTAAGCACGAAAGCGCTGGAAAAACCGTGCCGACGTGCTTTATTTCCAATCGTACCTTTGCCGCGCAGGGTTACAGAATCTCCTGTCTGGTTTCCTGCTTTTTATTCCCAGTACCCGCCAGCGGCCTTATTCAGGGCGTTGGCGCCACTCCTGCCCTGCTCCTATGTCTGCATTCGAAGAGTTACTCCACGCAGCGTTTCGCCGCGCGCCCAATCCGGCCCACTTCCTCACGCCTGCCACCCTTGCGGCCTACACCGAGCTGCAGCAGGCCCCGGCCCGCGACCTGTCGTTTCGGTTTGAGCGGGTGCGGCTGGCTACGGCCATGAGCATCCTGCAGCTACTCGCCGACCTCGGCGACAACGACGACAGCCGCAAAGTGGTAGACGCCCTGCTCCGCGCCCTGCAGGCCCGCTCCATCGCCGAAATCGACAATGTGATGCACAAGGAAGCCAAAGCCTTCGAGCGCCTCTATACCAACCTCTACGTCAACGACGAGGGCGAGCTGCTGCTGAACCTGTTCGAGCGCACCCTCGATGCCGACTCCCAGGCCCTGATGGACGACGTCATCCGGGAAGCTACTGAGCTGGCCGGCACCCTGGATTTTGAGCGCGACGAAGACGACTACGAATAAGCGCGTCGACTGGACCTTGAACAGCCGGTTGATTGACAAAAAAAGCCGCTCCACGAATGTGGGGCGGCTTTTTAATGCGCTTAAGCCTAGGTCGGGCTAGTAGCCGGGATTCTGTACCAGGTTCGGGTTCAGGTCGGTTTCGCGCTTTGGAATCGGCAGCACCAGGATGTTGCTGGTGATGGGAACAACAACTGGCGGCGTGGTAGCCGTCACGATGTTGGTGCCGGTGCGCTTCAGATCATGCAGGCGGAAACCTTCAAACGCCAGTTCCAGCTGCCGCTCCCGCAGAATGGTGTTCAGCGTGAGCGTGGCGGCCGTCAGCGGCGTAGCGCCCGACCGGGCCCGGACGCGGTTGACATCAGCCAGCGCCGTAACGGCATCACCCGCCCGAAAAGCCGTTTCGGCCCGGATCAGGTACATCTCCGCTAAGCGAATGATCGGAATGTTCTGGCCGAAAGCCGTGTACTTGCCGGAGCGCAGCTGGCCGGCCGGGCGGTTGGTGCCTGTGCCCACATAGATGAGCTGCGAGCGGCCGCGTGCGTCGGTCTCTTCATACTGACTGGCAAAAGCGGTCAGCACCTGAATATCGCCGCGGCCCTGCTGGCCGATGTTGGAAAACAACGTGGCCAGACCTTCGTTGGCCGTACCGGCGTTGTTCTGGTCGTTTTGCTGAATTTCCAGCAGTGTTTCCGACGTGTTACGACCCGTGAAAACCGACTGCAACGTAGGGGACAAGGTTTTGCCGCTGCCGGTAATCACGTCGTTGGCCTGCGTGCGGGCGGCGGCGAAGTTGCCTTGCTGCAGGTACACGCGCGCCAGCAGCGCCTTGGCCGTAAACTGGGAAGCATACGTGCCGTTGTTGGCGGGCAGCAGCGTAGCGGCCTGCGTCAGATCGGCAATTATCTGGGTGTAAACGGCCTCTACCGAAGCGCGTGAGCCCAGCACCGAGGCCTCCTGAATGGTTTTAACCGGCACCAAGCTGATCGGAACGCCCGGCTGCGAGTTGTTGGCGCCTGCCACATACTGGTTGGCGTACAGGCGTACCAGCTCGAAGTACATGATGGCCCGGATGAAGCGGGCTTCGCCTTCGTAGCGCGACTTCAGGCTGGGCGTAGCCACCACCGGCAGCGCGTCGATGATCAGGTTGCTCTGGTTGATGGACTGATAGGCCGACTGCCAGATCTGCGCGGCCGTGGCGTTGTCGGAGTTGGTGAGGCGGCGGGCCAGCTGCCGGAAGTTGGCAAACGTTCCCTGGAAGTTGATGTAGCCGTCGGCAGCCATCAGTTCCGGCGTCAGGATCAGGTTGGTACCGTACAGGTTAGAACCGCCAATGGTGGCGTACAGGCCCACCACAGCACTGGTTACGTTGGCCTCCGTCGACAGTGCCGTGCTGGCATCAATCGACTGGAAGGGTTCAATGTCAAGCTTCTTGTCGCACGAGCCCAGGCCCAGCGTCAGGCCCAACGCGGCGAGGGCGGCCGACCGAAAAAATATCGTTTTCATGGAAAGTGTCAGTTAGAAATTAGAAGCCCACGTTGATGCCAACCAGAAAGGTTTTAGCCAGCGGCGGGGTATAGAAGTCGTGGCCAACCAAGTAGTTAGCCAAACCGAAGGCCGCCGTGTTCACTTCTGGGTCGTAGCCATCGTAGTTGGTGATGGTGAACAGGTTCTGGGCCGACACGTAAATCCGGGCCGACTGCAGGTAGCCTCGCTTGGCCAGCGTCTGCGGAATGTTGTAGCCCAGCGTTACGTTTTTCACGCGTAGGAACGAGCCTTTGGTCACCCAACGCGACGACTGCACCGTGCCGTTGGCCGCGTAGAGTCGGGCCTGTGGTACGTTGGTAATGTCGCCGGGCTGCTGCCAGCGTTTCAGCTGGTCAATCGTCTGGTTATCGAAATAGTCACCGTTGGCCGATTGGTAGATACCGGCGGCATTATAGATGTCGTTGCCGTACACAAACTGGCCCAGCACGCTCAGGTCGATGCCTTTCCAGGAGAAGCTGTTCGTGATACCGCCCGTGTACTTCGGCGTCGGGTTGCCGACCACCTGCAGCGCCGCTTCCGAGGCCACGTTGGTGGTAGCGCCATCGGCTTTGTAGTACAGCGCATCGCCGTTCTCAGGATCTACGCCGGCATACTTACGGCCGTAGAACACACCAATCGGCTCACCCTCACGCACGCTGCCCAGGTACTGGCTCTGGATCGGTGCCGCCAGGGAAGTGATTTCGTTGCGGTTGAACGAGATGTTGAAGTTGGTGATCCACTTGAACTCCTTGTCGAAGTTGCGGGTGTTCAGGGAGATTTCGAGGCCGCGGTTACGCAGTTCCCCTACGTTTTCCGTCACGCTGGAATAACCGTTGCTGAAAGCCAGCGGGCGGCTGAGCAGCAGGTCAGAGGTTTTCTTGTTATACACGTCGATTTCACCCGAAATGCGGTTGTCAAGGAAACCGAATTCCAGACCCAGGTCAGCCTGGGCAGTGCTTTCCCAGGTCAGGTCGGGGTTGCCTACCACGGTGCTCGGGCGGATACCCGCCTGGTCGGCGTAGGGCACGGCGCCAAATAGGCCGCGGGCGGCAAAGTTGCCAATCTCGGCGTTACCCGTCAGGCCGTAGCTGGCCCGCAGCTTCAGCAGATTAATGATAGAGTTTTCTTTCAGGAAGCTTTCCTCCGAAATAACCCAGCCAACGGAACCGGCCCCGAACGTACCGTACGGGTTGTTGGTACCGAAGCGCGAGGAACCGTCGCGGCGCACGCTACCCGACAGCAGGTATTTGCCCTGATAGGCGTAGTTGAGGCGGCCGAAGTACGACACGAACGAGAAGCCTTCTGCCGACGACGACGAACCTGCCGTTTTGATGGCAGCACTGGCTACTTTCGTGAACTGGTCGTTGGGGAAGCCACGGCCTTCGGCCGAAGTGCGCTTCGTGTCCGAACGCTGGAACGAGAAGCCCACCAGCGCTTCCACGTTGTGGTCTTCGTTGAGCGTTTTGTTGTAGACCGCCGTGTTGTTGGTGGTGTAGTTGATAACCTGCACCTGGTTGCTGTAGCCGTAGCCGGTGTTGCCACCGTCCTGGGTACCAGCCGCGCGGTACAGTTCCTCATTGAGGTTCAGGAAGTCGGCACCTGCTTCCGTGCGCAGCGTCAGGTCCTTGATGGGCTGGTACGACAGGTTGAAGTTGCTGAACGAGCGGTATGTACCGGCGCGGTTGGAGCCGCGGTCCAGATCAATCAGGTTGTTGTAGTACAGCGTGTTCTGGTTCAGCAGGCCGGTAGTGGCGTCAAACTTAGGCTGAATCGGCGGCAGTGCGTTCAGCTGAACGGGGTTGGAGAAGGCGTTGTCGTTGGGCGTCCGGTCGTTCACCGAGCGGGTCAACGACAGGTTCAGCCCCACGCGCAGCTTCTCCGTGATGGAGTGGTCGAGGTTGACGCGGGCGCTGCCACGACGGTAGCGGTTACCGATGATGATACCCGTCTGGTCGTTGTAAGTGGTGCTGATGTAGAAGCGCGTCTTGGCATCTCCACCACTCACGTTCAGGTCGTACTGGGACACCTTGCCCTTGCGGAACGCCTCATCCGACCATTTCTGGTCGGTAGTGGAGTTGAAATCCAAGCCGTTGCCCTCAAACTCCTCCTGCGGGTCGTAGCCTTCGTTGGTGGCTGCTTCCGAAAACAGCTCCTTGTACTGCGCGGCGTTCAGGAACTCGCGGCGCTTGGTGGTTTCGCTGGTGCCCACGTAGTAGCCCAGGTTCACCCGCGACTGACCGGCCCGGCCCTGCTTGGTCGTTACCAGCACTACCCCGTTGGAAGCGCGCGAACCGTAGATTGCCGCCGAAGCCGCGTCTTTCAGAATCGTAATCGATTCGATATCGTTCGGGTTCAGGTCGGCCAGCGGGTTCAGTGGCTCTGTATCTGAGCCCACGTCCTGCGACGTCACCGGAATACCGTCAATCACATACAGCGGCTGGTTGGACGCCGTCACCGACGATGAGCCCCGTACCCGGATCTGCACCCCGGAGCCCAGTTTGCCGGAACCCTGGTTGATGGTCACGCCCGGCGTGCGGCCCTGGATGGCCTGCTCGAAGCTTACCGTCGGCACGTTTTCCACGTCCTTGCTAGTCAGCTGCGTCACGGAGCCGGTTACCTCCGACTTGGCCTGCGAGCCATAACCGATAACCACGGCTTCGCTGAGCGCCACCGCGTCTTCGCGCAGCGTAACGGCCAGCGTCGACTGATTGCCTACCGCAAGGGTCTGGCTGGTGAAGCCGATAGAGCTGACGACCAGCGTGGCACCTGGCTGCACGTTCAGCGAGAATGTGCCGTCATTGGCAGTGCTAGTCCCGTTGGAGGTGCCGCGTTCCAGCACCGTCACGCCGGGCAGGCCGGTGCCGTCGGCACCCGTGATGCGGCCGGTTACGGCCCGCGTCTGCGCCATAGCCGGCACCGACGTGGCCGCTGCAACGGCGCACAGTATAGGAATGAGTGAAGTTTGTTTCATACTACTTGACTATGACAAGAGCCTATTAGAGTGAAAAATATCCGGCAAGACCGCCAGACGGAAAAACAAAGGAAATTCGGGCACATACGGCCTCTGTTCAGATGCCTAAAGCCCCAAATTTGCACGCAAAATCATCATATATTTCTTAACATGCTACTTACTGACCTTAACCTGCCTTTAATAGCCGGTTGGGTTTGCGTGTAGCGACTAGCTACCTTTACCGGAGTTGGCCCGGCCAGTACCCGGCGGCCGGCGTTGTCTGCCGCTCTCTTCCCTTGTTTGCGAATGTCTGCCATTCAATACCTTACCACTGCTGCAGAAGTGCAGCAAGCCGCCCTGGCACTCAGCACGGCCCCCCGCATTGCCATCGACCTGGAGTTTGATGACATGCGCCACCGCTACGGCCGCAATCTGGCGCTGATTCAGATTTTTGACGGGCAGTCCATGCTGCTCATCGACCCGCTGCCGCTCACCAACCCGGCCCACGACCTGGAGCCGCTCTGGGCCATTCTGCGCGACCCGGCCGTGGAAAAGGTGTTCCACTCCTGTAAGTCGGATATTCTGCTGCTCGATGAGTTGTACGGTGTGCATGTGCGCAACATCACCGACACCAGCGTGCAGTACACACTGCTGGCCGAAGCTGACAACAATATTTCGCTGGGCCGCCTGATTCAGTCTGAACTGGGGCTGGAGGTGGACAAGGGCGAGCAGAAATCCAACTGGCTGAAGCGCCCACTCACGGAAGCCCAGAAACTGTACGCCGCCAACGACGTGCTCTACCTGTTTGAGCTGGCCGACCGCCTGCGCGACAAGCTGGCCGCCCTGGGCCGCCTGCACTGGGCCGACGAGGAAAACGCTGCCCTGGAAGAAGTACGCTACACCCGCGACGAGCGCCCTTACCTGCGCGTAGCCGGCAAATACCGCATCATGCCCCAGGAAATGCCCCTGTTCCGCGACCTGTATATGCTCCGCGACCAAGTGGCCCGCCAGCTCGACCGGCCGCCCTACATGGTGTTTGCCAACGAGCGCCTGCCAGAGCTGGTGCGCGACACGCCCCGCAGCCTCAACGACTGGAAAAACGCCCGCGGCCTGCACCCCGAGCTGAAGCGCACCCCGTATCTGGAGCAGCTAACGGCTCTCTCGCCCGACAATTTCGTGGCCGTGCCGGAACCGGCCGTGGCGGGCGAGCAGCGCCGCTTCCCGTTCCGCCGCCGCCTCAGCGGCGAGAAGGCCAACCGCGCTGATGCCCGCGAGCAGCTGCTGCTCCAGCTCAAAAACCACATCACCACCGACCTGAACGGCTACGTGGCCAACCTCGTGCTGTCCAACCGCCTCGTGGCCGACATCATCGAGCTGGGCGCCGACCAAGTGCTGCGCCCTTGGCAGAAAACCATCCTGCAGGAAACCACCCAGCGCCACGGCCTGGAGTATAGCCAGATAGCCGAGCCGTTTTAATCGCGGATTAGCATGGATTTTAGCGGATTTCACGGATTTTGTGGACTGCGCAAGCTTGCGTTATCAACAGAGCCAACAGAAAGAGGCTTGCCGATTGGCAAGCCTCTTTCTTTTCAACCAGCGGCAATCATCCACGAAATCCGTGAAATCCGTGCTAATCCGCGTTCTAGAATTGCGCTTCCTCGGTGCTACCGACTAAAGCGGCGGTGCTGGTGAGGTTGCTGGTTACTACGTTCTGCACGGCGTCGAAATAGCCGGTGCCCACGAAGCTCTGGTGCTTCACGGCCTTGAAACCGTGCTTCTGCAGCGCAAACTCGCGCTCCTGCAGCTCCGAGTAGCCGGCCATGCCCCGGGCTTTGTAGGCCAGCGCCAGTTCGAACATGCTGGTGTTGAGGGCGTGGAAGCCAGCCAGCGTGATGAACTGGAACTTGTAGCCCATGGCCGCCAGCTCCTCGCGGTAGGTTTCCATCTGCTCCACGCTGAGCTTGGCGGCCCAGTTGAACGAGGGCGAGCAGTTGTAAGCCAGCAGCTTGCCGGGGAACTGCGCATGAATGGCATCGGCGAACTGGCGGGCCTGATCCAGGTCGGGGTGGGAGGTTTCCATCCAGATCAGGTCGGCGTAGGGGGCGTAGGCTAGGCCGCGGGCAATGCCGGCTTCCACGCCGCAGCGCACCCGGTAGAAGCCCTCGGAGGTACGCTCGGCTTCCTGCAGAATGAACGGCAGGTCGCGCGGGTCTACGTCGGCCGTGAGCAGGTCGGCGGCATCGGCATCGGTGCGGGCCACTACTAGCGTGGGCGTGCCCTGCACGTCGGCGGCGAGGCGGGCCGCTACCAGCTTGTTGATGGCCTCCTGGGTGGGCACGAGCACCTTGCCGCCCAAGTGCCCGCACTTCTTCGCCGACGACAGCTGATCCTCGAAATGCACGCCGGCGGCCCCGGCCTCAATCATCATCTTCATCAGCTCAAAGGCGTTGAGGTTGCCCCCGAAACCCGCCTCGGCATCGGCTATAATCGGCACCATCCAGTGCACGTCGCCCTCGCCCGATACGCTCTGAATCTGGTCGGCGCGGAGCAGGGCGTTGTTGATGCGCTTCACCACGGCCGGCACGCTGTCAGCGGGGTATAGGCTCTGATCGGGGTACATCTGGCCGGCGCCGTTGGCATCAGCAGCCACCTGCCAGCCCGAGAGGTAAATGGCGTTGAGGCCGGCCTGCACTTCCTGCACGGCCTGGTTGCCGGTGAGGGCGCCGAGGCCGGCTACGTACTGCTCGGTGTGCAGCAGGTGCCAGAGCCGCTCGGCACCCTGGCGGGCCAGCGAGTACTCAATCTGCACTGAGCCCTGCAGCTTCACTACTTCCTCGGCGGTGTATGGCCGCTCAATTCCTTTCCAGCGCGGATTTGTGGCCCAGTCCTGCTTGATAGCGGCAATGCGTTCCTGCTTGTTCATGGTAGTTGGAATGAAAGTGTGAAAGTGAAGGCAAAAGGGTAGCCGGCCGGCTCGCGGAGCGGCTTTTTTTGGGTCAGGAAGTGTCAGGTTTGGGGTGTGGAGCAGCTGTGGTACCACGAAGCCCTTCGGGCAATTCGTGGTACCACTCCGTTCTATTTCAGCTGCTCGTAGGCCGCTACGGTCAGGAACTCGATGAATTTCTCGCTCATCACCAGCTTATCGAACAGGCGGGCAGCTTCGATGTAACGGCCGGCGGCGTAGCGCTCCTCCCCTACTAAAGCCTCAATTTTATTTAGCTGGCCCGGCACCAGGCTGCGGTAGAGCTCCACCGTGAGCGGACGGCCATCGGCGAGTACGGTGCCGGGCGTGTGCAGCCACTGCCACACCTGCGCCCGGCTGATTTCGGCGGTGGCGGCGTCTTCCATCAGGTTGTAGATGGGCACGCAGCCGTTGCCGCCCAGCCAGGATTCCAGATACTGCACCGCCACGTCGATGTTGAGCTTGACGCCGTCCTCGGTGATCTGGCCCGCGGGAGCCCGCACCAAATCCTCGGCCGTTACTACCAAGTCCTCGCGCTTGTTGGCAATCTGGTTGGGCTCGGGCATCAGCTCGTCGAACACGGCCAGCGCTACCGGCACGAGGCCGGGGTGCGCCACCCAGGTGCCGTCGTGGCCATTGCGGGCCTCGCGCACCTTGTCCAGCCGGACTTTTTCCAAGGCGGCTTCGTTGGCTTCGGGGTTGTTTTTGATGGGAATCTGGGCGGCCATGCCCCCGATGGCGTGCACGCCGCGGCGGTGGCATGTCTGGATGACGAGCTGCGAGTAGGCGGCCATAAACGGCACGGCCATATTCACGTCGGCGCGGTTTGGCAGGCGGAATTCCGGCTTCAGGCCCAGACGTTTGATATAGCTGAAAATGTAGTCCCAGCGGCCGCAGTTGAGGCCGGCGCTGTGCTCGCGCAGCTCATACAGAATTTCATTCAGCTCGAAGGCGGCCGGCAGCGTCTCGATCAGCACCGTGGCCTTGATGGTGCATTTGTGCTGCTTCAGCGACCATTGCGCAAACCCGAACACGTCGTTCCAGAGGCGGGCCTCCAGGTGGCTCTCGATTTTGGGCAGGTAGAAATACGGGGCCGTGCCGCGGGCGCACAGCTCGTGGGCGTTGTGGAAGTAGTAGAGGCCGAAATCGAAGAGCGAAGCGCTGACCGGCTCGCCATCCACGAGCATGTGCTTTTCTAGCAGGTGCCAGCCGCGGGGCCGCACCATCAGCACGGCGGTTTTCTCATTGAGGGTGTACTCTTTGGTGGGCGTGCTCAGCGAGATGGTGCGGCGCACGGCGTCGCGCAGGTTGCGCTGGCCTTCCACCACGTTGGCCCAGGTGGGCGAGTTGGAATCCTCCAGATCAGCCATGAACACCTTGGCCCCCGAATTCAGGGCGTTGATGATCATCTTCCGCTCTACCGGCCCCGTGATTTCCACCCGGCGGTCCTGCAGATCGGCCGGAATGGGCGCCACGGTCCAGGGCTTCTCACGAATGATGCGGGTTTCGGGCAGGAAATCGGGCAGCTGACCGGCCTCGAATGCCTGCTGCCGCTCCTCGCGACGCTTGAGCAACGCCTGCCGCGTGTGGTCGAAGCGGCGGTGCAGCTCGGCCACGAAGGCCAGCGCCGAGGGCGTCAGGATTTCCGCGAATTCCGGCGAATACACCCCGGTAATTTTCACGCGCTCCGGCGTCAGGAAGGTGGGAGCAGCTACGGCAGGTTCGAGGTCGGCGAAGGGCGACATAGGGAATCGGTTGAGTGTGAGAACAATCGGGGCCCTACGCTGAGGACATTACAAACGTAGCTCAGCGAATTTTATCAAACAAGCGAATTTTCGCTAATTTTTATAACCCATTGAATTTGCGTTGATTTGCGCGGTTCCTGATGCCGCACTACCGCATTTTGCGGCGGCTACCTGCTGCTGTCGGCACCATGTCCTCTCTCGCTTCTTCCTCTCTATTCTATAAATGCTAAGCCACGGTCAGGTTGTCCGACTTATTTTCGGGCTGAAACTGCGCGAGCTGCGCCAGGAACGCGGCTTCACGCCCGCCGAGCTGGCCCGCGCCTGCGACGTGTCGGTATCCTACCTCAATGAGATTGAGAAAGGCAAGAAGTACCCCAAGGCCGACAAGATTCTGGGGCTGAGCAAGGTGCTGGGCGTCACTTACGACCAGCTCACGTCCCTGACGCTAAGCCGGCGGCTGGAGCCGATTTCCGAGCTGCTGCAGTCGGATCTGCTGAAGGAGTTTCCGCTGGAGATGTTTGGGCTGGACCCGCTGCGCATCGTGGAGCTGATTGCCGATGCCCCGGCCAAGATGAACGCCTTCATCAGCACCATCTTCGAAATAGCCCGCAACTACGAAATGCGGCAGGAAAGCTTCTTCCTGGCCGCGCTGCGCTCCTACCAGGAGATGCACGACAACTATTTTGAGGAGCTGGAGCAGGACGTGCGCACCTTCTGCGGCGAGCAGAACCTGAGCACCCAGGCTCCCTTCGACACCACCCAGCTGGAGCGCGTGCTCAGCCAGAAATACGGCTACCGCCTCAACCGGGAGAAGCTGGCGGAGTACGCGGCGCTGGGACGGCTCCGGTCGGTGTTTCAGCCCAAAACCCGCACCCTGCTGCTGCGGCCGGGTTTGAGCAAGGCGCAGGAGTCGTTTGTGCTGGGCCGCGAGGTGGCCTTCAACTACCTCAACCTGAAGGAGCGGCCCTACGTGAATGCCACGTTCCCGGTGCATTCCTTCGATGAGGTTCTCAACAACTTCAAAGCCTCTTATTTTGCCGGGGCCTTGCTGATGGAGGAAGAAAGCCTGGTGCGCGACCTGCAGGACTTTTTCGGGCAGGCCACCTGGCAGCCGGAGCGCCTGCAGGCCATGCTCACCAAGTATGACGTGTCGCCGGAGATGTTCATGCAGCGCATCACCAACCTGCTGCCGCGCTACTTCGGCATCCAGAGTTTGTTTTTCCTGCGCTTCGACCAACCCGACGCGGATGCGGCGTATTTGTTGACCAAGGAGCTGCACCTGTCGCGGCTGCACAACCCGCACGGCAACGAGCTGCACGAGAAATACTGCCGCCGCTGGGTGTCCATCCGCCTGATCCGGGAGGCGCGGGAGCAGGCCGCCGGCCCGGCGCCGTCTTTTGTGCTGGGTGCCCAACGTTCGCGCTATCCCAACGAGGACGAGTACCTGTGCCTCTCGCTGGCCCGCGCCGGCACGGCCACCGAGCCGGCCGTAAGCGTCACGGTGGGTTTGCTCTGCGACGACAACCTGCGCCAGAAGGTGCAGTTCCTCAGCGACCCGGCCATTGTGCAGAAGCGCGTAAACGAAACCTGCGAGCGGTGCTCCATTGCCGACTGCGAGGTGCGGGCCGCGCCGCCCGTAGAAATTGCGCGCCGCCAGCGCCAGCAGGAAGCTGCCGACGCCATTGCGGCCCTGGTAAACGGCGAGTAGCACACTGGCAACGGTCTGCCCCGACAAAGTCGGCAAGACCGTACGCCGCCCAGTGGGGCCGGTTTCCGAACCGGCGGCCGCGCCGCGTACGGCTGGTTGTAGCACGGACTTCAGTCCGTAGCTCAAAGTTGTTGTTCAATTGACCGATACCAGCGGGCTACGGACTGAAGTCCGTGCCACAGCCATCTGGCGCGTTATCTTTGGAACTTTGCCGCCCACATTTCCCGGTTCGCTTGACTGTTTCCGCCCGTCGTCGCCTGATTCTCTTGTTACTGGTTTTGCTGCTGCTGAGCGGCGGTGCGGCGCTGTACGGCGCGTGGCGCGTGCTGTGGCAGCCCAACGTGGCCGAGTCGCCGTACGGGGCGGCCTACCTGTATATCCGGACGGGCGCGGGCTGGCCGGCCGTGCGCGACTCGCTGCAGCGGCAGGAGCTACTGCTGGACCCAGGCACGTTTGAGTGGCTGGCCACGCAGCGCGACTACCCCACCAAGGTACGCCCCGGCCGCTACCGGCTGGCGCCTGGCCTTGGCAATGCCGAGCTGCTGGACATGCTGCTGGCCGGCCGCCAGGATACGGTGGCTTTCACGCTCGACGCCTTCAAGTACAAGCCCCAGCTCACGCGCCAGATCAGCCGGCAGCTGGAGGCCGACTCGCTGGAGCTGCGCCGGCTGCTGCAGGACAATGCTTACCTGCGCCGCCGCTACCAGCTCGACACCACCACCATCCTGACGCTGTTTCTGCCCGGCCCTTACCGCGCCTTCTGGAACACCTCGGCCCGCACGTTTCTGGATTCGGCCGCGGCCACGCACCGCCGCTTCTGGACCGCGCAGCGCCGCCAGCGGGCTGACTCACTGGAGCTGACGGTGCCGCAGGTGCACGTACTGGCCAGCATCGTGCAGCGCGAAACGGCCAAGAAAGAGGACAAGCCGGTTATCGCGGGCGTGTACCTCAACCGGCTGCGGCGCGGCATGCGCCTCCAAGCCGACCCTACGCTGCTGTGGGCCATCGGCAACTTTGGGGTGAAGCGGGTGCTCAACCGCGACAAGCTCGTGGATTCACCTTACAACACCTACCGCCACAAAGGTTTGCCACCCGGCCCCATCACGTCGGCCAACCGCCAGAGCCTTGATGCCGTGCTGCAGCCGGCGGCGCACCGCTACCTGTTTTTCTGCGCCCGCGCCGACCTGAGCGGCTTCTCGGACTTCGCCGAAACTTACGCCGACCACCGCCAGAATGCCCGCCGCTACCAGCACGCGCTGGACAGCCTCGGCGTGAAACGGTAAAGCGGCTGACTGCTGCTGCGCCATCGAAACCACCGGCCAGCAGCCAGCTTCCCGGAAAAGCATCCGGCTGAACAGCTCCGCAAAAACCCGCCTAATTGCCTGAACACTCAGCCACTTAATTGCGCTACCTTTGCGGCCTATTGTCCGAAACCCTGTCTGCATGGCGCATCATTACTTTCTTTCTGGTTTCCTGTTTCTTTCGCTTTCCGCCACCGCTGGCGGCTTCCAGTCGGCGCCGCAGAGTGCGCGCCTGCTGGGGCTGGGCGGGGCCGGCACAGCGTACGTGCGCGACATTGCCGTGCTCTACTACAACCCCGGGGCACTGGGCCACCTCGACTCGCTGACGCATGTGAGCGTGGGCGGCCTGGGCACGGCGCGGCTGTCCTCGTTTCTGGGCACCGATTCGCGGCGCCTGACCCGCCAGGAGCTGAAGCCGCAGCCGGGCGGCTACTTCTACGCCGCCACCCGCCTCAACAGCAAAATCAGCGTGGGTTTGAGTGTCAACCAGCCCTTCGGCTACAACACCAAGTGGCCCTCCAACTGGGAAGGCCGCAGCGTGGTGCAGGAAGCCCGCTTCAGCAGCCTCTACGTGCAGCCCACGGTGGGCTACCAGCTCAGTGAGAATTTCAGCGTGGGCGCCGGCGTCATCTATGCCTACGGCGACATGCGCCAGCAGCGCGCTCTGGGCCAGTACGACGACCCCACCGCGCAGGCCCTGTTCACGGGCAGCGGCAGCGGCTACGGCGCCAACGTGGGCCTGTACGGCCGCACTGCCGACAACCTGGCTTTCGGCATCAGCTATCGCACGCCCGTGACGCTGAAAGTGCGCAACGGCGAGGCCACCTACACCGGCATTCCGGAGCGCGACGCCGCGCAGTTTCCGGCCAGCACCGGCTTCCGCACTGATCTGGAGCTGCCCTCTACCCTATCGGTGGGCATGGCTGACCGCATGACCAAAAACCTGCTGGTGACGTTCGACTTTCACCTCACCAGCTGGAGCCGCTACGATTCGTTGAATTTCGAGCTCGACAATGCCTCCCGCGTGACGGCCGGCCGCCGCTACGAAGACGCCATGGCGTTCCGGATTGGGGCCGAGTACACCGTGACGCCCGCCCTGAGCGTGCGCGGCGGCGTGAGCTACGACGAAACGCCTGTGCGCGACGAGTACATCTCGCCCGACCTGCCCGACGCCAACCTGCTCGGCGGCTCGGTGGGCCTGAGTCTGGCGCTGAAGTCTAACCTGCTGCTGGACCTGGCCTACAGCTATGCCCAGGGCGGCGAGCGGCGCGCCCGCGTGAACCCATCGCGCGACGTGGTGAGCAACATCGACGGCTCGTACCGCACGGCGGTGCAGACGGCGGCGGTGGGCATCTCCTACTCGTTTGGAGGCCGCGCCACCAGCCCGGTTAAGTAGTCGGCGGCCTCTACCCGCTTTCCTTCTCATTTAAGGTCTGACTTTAGTGCATACTTTCTCCCCTTCTCTTTTGCGTACGGCGCTGCCCGCCGCAGCCAGTGCCCTGCTCCTGCTGGCCGGCTGCTCGCCCGACCAGCCCGTACCAGCGCTCAGCAGCAACGGCCTCGACCTGACCCGCTACGTGGCCGTCGGCGACTCGTACACGGCCGGCTTCGCCGATGGTGGCCTCACGAGCGCCAGCCAGGCGTATTCCTACGCCAACCTGATTGCCGGGCAGTTTGCCAAGGTGGATGCCAACGCCACCTTCACGCAGCCACTATTGGCGGATGGTGCCGGCACCGGCTACCTCACCTTGGCCGGCTACGATGCCAACGGCCTGCCCCGCACGCCGCGGGTAAGGCCCGCCACCACAGTGGCGCGCTTCATCAACACGGCCGGCTGCAACGGAGCCGATACGCTCTACCTCTACCCGCGCGCTGCCACCACGCTGCCGCAAAACCTGGGCGTGCCGGGCCTGCGCCTCAGCCAGATCAGCATTACGGGCCTCGGCAACACAGCCAACCTCACCCGCGTCGGCCTGTTCAATCCCTATTTCGAGCGGCTGCTGCCGGCCAACGACAACCGCACCTACCTGCAGGTAGTGACGGCGGCCAGCGCTAACGCGTCGTTTTTCACATTTTTCGCGGGCCTCGATGATCTGCTGCCTTACGTGGTGAGCGGCGGCAGCTGCGGCCCACTGCCTTCATCGTCTACGCTCACGGCCAATGCCCGCCTGCTGCTCGCACAGCTCTCGGCGGGTGGCCGGCCCGGCGTGGTGGCTTTGCCGCCAGCCCTGGCTACATTGCCCATCTTGCGCCTGAGCCGCGGCCTTGACGTGCAGCAGCGCCTGCGCCAGAACAGCGCGACGGCCAACGATACGCTGTTTGTGCGCGCGTTTAACGGCGCCCTTCAGGCGGTTTCGGGGGATGACTACGTACTGGCCAGCGGCCAGCGCCGCATCGGGCGGCTGGAATCGGTGACGGGCGTGCCCCAGACCCGGCCCTACGGCAGCCGCCAGAACCCGGTAAGCGGGGCCGACGTGCTGGACTACCTGGAAGTAGCCCGCATCAGCCAGGTAGCCGAAGACTTCCGCACGGGTATGCTGGGCTTGGCCAACACCACGTTCAAACTGCCACTCATTGACACCAACGATGCGCTGTTTTCGCAGGTGGCCGGCAACATCAACGTCAACGGGGTGAACTACACGCCGGAGCTAGTGCGCGGCAACTTCTACTCGCTGGACCGCATCACGCTGACGCCTCGCGGCAATGCCTTATTGGCCAACGTGTTTCTGCGTAAAATCAACGAAAGCTACAACACCAGCATTCCGCTGCTGAACGTGAACAACATGCCCACGCAGGCCAATCCGTAAGCAGCGGCATCTTGCTTCGCCTATTACAAAAAGCAGCCTTCGGGCTGCTTTTTGCGTGTTCGGGGTTTGCCGTAGGAAAACGGGTTTCTTTCAGGGCTGTAAACGGTAAACGCGGAGCTGCCGGGGCTCGAGGGCGGCGGCGCGCTGCAGCTGCAGGGTTGCCTCGTAGCCGAGGCCGGTGTACTCGGAATGCTCCAGAAACAGCAGCGGCGAGGTAAGCAGCGGCTCGGGCCAGGCGGCCAGCGGCGGCTGGCGGCGCAACGAATCGAAAGCGGTGGCATTCACCACGCGCCAGGAGGCATCGAGCAGCACGTACTGCATGCCTTGGCGGCGGGCCTGGGCGAGGTCGGCTTCCTTCACGATGACCGAAACAGTGTCGGCAGCAGTTAGAAACGGCGCCACGCCCAGGCTGAGTGTGCTGGCCACGCGCACTGGGCCCGGCTGCTGCTGCTGCAGCCAGGCGGCTACCTGCCCGTAGCGGGTGGGCGCGTAAGCGTAGATTTCGCGCTGAATCCGTAGCAGGTTGAACGCCACAGCCAGCAGCACACTGGCCGCCAGCAGCCACTGGCCGGCTACCGGGCTTGCCCAGTGGCGCAGCAACTGCCGCCCGCCCCAGAACGCCAGCACATACAGCAGCGGATATGCCAGCAAAAGCCCCCGCGGGGCTTTCAGCAACAGCGACATGCCCACCAGAAAGCAGCCGGCCCACACCGCCAGATACAGCGCCAGCCCCGGCGCGGGCCACGGCCAGCGCGGCCCGGCCAGCGGCCGCAGGCGTCGCCCCAACAGCCATAGCGCCGCTGCCAGCCCCGGCCCTAACCCCGGCGACTCGAAGTCGCGCAGGAAGCGCAAGTAGTAGAGCCCGTCGAAGCGCAGGTGGCCGGTGCGGCCGGCGGCGTTTTGCGCGCCCGGAAACACTAGGTTGTAGTACACGGCCGGCCAGCGGTACCAGGGCACCCCGCCAGCGGCGCCCAGCGCGCCCAGCAGCACGTAGGGCGCGGCCAGCACCAGCAGCACCCGCCCCAGGTTGCGCCACTGCCAGAGCAGCCGGCCGCCATACAGCAGCTCCAGCATCAGCAGAATGGGCAACGTCAGCAGAAATTTGTAGTTGATGCTGAGCCCGGCCGCCAGCCAGACGGCCGCCCGCAGCAGCGCCGTCGCGCTGGGCTGTTGCAGCCGCCGGTAGTGTGCCCGCAGCAGCCCCACAAACAGCAGCAAACTCCACGAGCCCATGGTGAAGTCGCGGCCGGAGAAGGTGAGGAACACGGAGGTACCCGTGAACAGCAGCAGCAGGGCCGTTTCCGGCGCGGTGAGGCGCCATTCGCGGGCAACCCACTGCACCAGCCAGCCCAGCGCCGCCACCGCCACCAGCGCGTTCAGGCCCTGGAACACGTGATAGTCGGAAGTCAGCCAAGCCACCGGGGCGTAGAGCAGCGAGAAGCCGGGGCTGCCGTGGTGAAACAGGTTGCGCAGGTTGCCGTGGGCCACTTCCTGCACAATCTGCCAGTTGCGCACCGAATCGTAGTCGGGTAGTGCTACCTGGCCCAGGCCGTGCAGGCGCACCGCCACCACGGCCAGCAGGGCCAGCAGCGGCAACCAGAAAGCAGACAACCGAAACGACAGACGCAAGATGGCGGGTTGGTGGGTTGATGGGTTGGCAAAGATACAGTCATCCCGGGCGGATCATGGAGCGCTATCTTTGCCCAAATCCACCACTCCACCAACCCCACAATCCACCTTATGCGCACCGTTATTCAGCGCGTCCGGCACGCCAGCGTTACCGTCGAAGGCCGCATTACGGGCCAGATTGGGCCGGGCCTGTTGGTGCTGGCCGGCTTCTCCCCTACCGACACCGCTACGTCTCTCGACTGGATGGCGCGCAAGCTCACGCAGCTGCGCATCTTTTCCGATGCCGAAGGCAAGATGAACCACTCCGTGCAGGACGTAGGCGGGCAGATATTGGTGGTGAGCCAATTTACGCTGCTGGCCGATGCCCGCAAAGGCAACCGCCCCAGCTACACCGGCGCCGCCCCACCGCCCATTGCCATTCCACTCTACGAGCAGTTTGTGCGGCAGTTGGAGCAACTGCTGGGCCAGCCCGTGCCCACCGGCGAATTCGGAGCCGACATGCAGGTGGAGCTGCTCAACGACGGCCCCGTCACCATCGTGCTGGACTCGCCTGAGAGTAACTGAGTAGTGGAGTAACTGAGTAGACCGTATCGGCTTACTCACGGCTGTTGCGCAGGGCGTTGGGGGCAGTAGCGCGAACTTTGTAGTTCGCGCCCCCGCGCCGCTGGAATCTTTTGAACGGCGCGGAGACGCGAACTACGAAGTTCGCGCTACTGCCGCTGCGTAAAAGCAATTACTCCCTTACCCAACCACTCAGCTACTCTTTACTCAGTTACTCCACTACTCATTTACTCCCCCATGACCATCGAAGAAGCCCAGCAAACCGTCGACCACTGGATTCAGACCACCGGCGTCCGGTATTTCAACGAGCTAACCAACATGGCCATGCTCACCGAGGAAGTGGGCGAAGTGGCCCGCATCATTGCCCGGCAATACGGCGAGCAGTCGTTCAAGGAATCAGACAAGGATAAGGTGCTGGCCGATGAGTTGGCCGACGTGCTGTTCGTGGTTATCTGCCTGGCCAACCAGACCGGCATCAACCTCACCGACGCCCTGCAGCGCAACCTGGCCAAGAAAACCATCCGCGACGCCGACCGCCACCGCAACAACGAGAAGCTGCGTTGAGGGGTGTTGAAGTGATGGGGTGATGAGGTGAAAAGCAGAACGTCATTCCGAGCGGAGCGAGGAATCTCGCCAGTGTAGTAGAATCATGTACCACACTAGCGAGATTCCTCGCTCCGCTCGGAATGACGTTCTTACTTCATCACCTCAAATCACTCAAACCACCTCAATCTTCCCCTCCCGAAACAGCGGCACGAGGTCGTACACGTCAGGGCGCACGCAGAACTCCATGTCTTTGTGCAGCTCCAGGCTGTTGAGGCGGCGCACGTGCGACGATTTGAGTAGGTAGCCGGCCACATCTGCTTCGGCGGCGTGCCACAGGTCGAGGGCGGCCAGGGTGGCATCGGAGGCGGTAGTGTCGAAGGTGTCGGCGAGGCGGGCGGCCAGGGCGCCGCCGAAGAGCGTGTCTTCGAGGCAGAACTGGCCTTTCCAGCCGGCGCAAACTACCACCACGTTTTTCTGCTGCTGGCGCACGAAGTCGACCACGGCCTGCAGGTTCAGGAACGCGCCTACCACGACGGCGTCGGCAGTTTGGGCGAGCTGGAGGGCTCGGGTGCCGTTGGTGGTGGTGATGGCCACGGCCCGGCCCCGCACCGGCACCACGCCGTCGAGGTAGCCGAAGGGCGAGTTGCCGAGGTCCACGCCTTCGGCCTGGCGGCCGTCGCGCTCGGCGGCGGTGAGGTATCCCTCGGCGGCCAGCGCGCGGCACTCGGCCAGCTCACTCACCGGCACCAGGTGCGTGACGCCCGAAGCCAGCGCCGCCACAATGGAGGAGGTGGCGCGCAGCACGTCTACCACCACCGCCACGCGGCCCTGCAGGTTGAAAAGCGGCAACAGCTCCGGCGAGAAGCAGATATCAATCGTGGGCATAAGGTCAATCAGGAATGCTACAAAAAAGCTGTCATCCTGAGGCGATAGCCGAAGGACCTTAGTACGCCTGCAATACAGCTGGACTACTCGTCCTGACGCAATAAGGTCCTTCGGCTGCCGCCTCAGGATGACAGTTATTTACTATTCAGCTTACACTTCTTCCGTGCCGGGCACGAAGGGCAGCTTCACCACCGTAGCCGGCTGGTTTTTGCCCCGGATCTGCACGAACACCTTGCTGCCAGGTTTGCTGAGCTCAGTTTGCACGTAGCCCAGGCCAATGCCCTTGCTCAAGCTCGGCGACTGGGTGCCGCTGGTCACGTCCCCGATTTTCTCGCCGGCTTCGTTCACCAGCTCGTAGTGGCCGCGCGGGATACCGGGGCCGTCCATCAGGAAGCCCACCAGCTTGCGCGCCACGCCCGCTTCTTTCTGCTGCTTCAGGCTTTCGGCGTTGGTGAAGTCCTTGGTGAACTTGGTCACCCAGCCCAGGCCGGCTTCCAGCGGCGAAGTGGTGTCGTCGATGTCGTTGCCGTAGAGGCAGTAGCCCATTTCCAGGCGCAGCGTGTCGCGGGCGCCGAGGCCGATGGGCTTCAGGCCGTAGGGCTGGCCGGCTTCCATCACTTTGTCCCATACAGTTTTGGCGTGCTCGTTGGGCACGTACAGCTCGAAGCCGCCCGCGCCGGTGTAGCCCGTGGCCGAGATAATCACGTCCTCAACGCCGGCAAACGTACCCTGCACGAACGAGTAGTACGGAATCGTGCTCAGGTCTACGTCGGTGAGGGACTGCAGGGCCTGGCTGGTTTTCGGGCCTTGCACCGCAAACAGGCTCATCTGGTCCGACACGTTTTCCAGGTCGGCGCCCTGTGTGTTGTGCTGGCTGATCCAGTTCCAGTCTTTATCGATGTTGGAGGCATTCACCACCAGCATGTAGTCTTCGTCGGCCAGCTTGTACACCAATAGGTCGTCCACGATGCCGCCGTCGGCGTTGGGCAGGCAGGAGTATTGGGCCTTGCCGTCGGTGAGCTTGCTGGCGTCGTTGCTGGTCACGCGCTGGATCAGGTCGAGGGCCTGCGGGCCGCGCACCCGGAACTCGCCCATGTGCGACACGTCGAAGATGCCCACAGCCCGGCGCACGGTGTGGTGCTCGTCGAGGTCGGAGGAGTAGCGCACGGGCATGTTGTAGCCGGCAAAGGGCACCATCTTGGCACCCAGCTGCTGGTGCACGTCGTTCAGGACTACGGTTTTGAGATTTTCGCTCATCAGTAAATAGAAGTGGGTGGGAAGGTGAGGCGCCGCCCGGCGGCGGGGCGAAATTAGCCATTTCCGCGCGGCAGTCGGCATCGGGTATCTTCGCCGGGCGGGCATGGCGGCAGCGCCCGGCCCGCACCGGCCGCCAACTCTGGCCGGGCGCCTGCGTACCCGACAGCAGATTTGCGGCTGCCGTCTTTTTTTCGTTGCTCATGAAGCTCAAGCTCTCCACCAAGCTCTTCACCGGTTTTCTGGTTATTCTGCTGCTGTTTGTGGGGGTGGTGTTCGTCAACTACCAGCTCTCGCGCAAGGTGCTGCGCAACGCCCGGCGCGTGCAGCTCTCGCAGCGCACTTCCTCGGAGGCCTCCACCCTGCTGCGCAGCATCGTGGACATGGAAAACGGCTTTCGGGGCTTCCTGCTGATCGGCAAGGAGGAAACCCTAGAGCCGTACCACGAGGGCGAGCGGTACCTGGTCATGCATTTCGAGCAGCTGCTGGTGGATCTGGAGGATAGCTCGGCGCAGCGTGCCCGCATCGTGCGGGCCCGCGCTGTCTTTCGCGAGTGGCTCACCTACTCGCACATGCTCATTCAGGAGAAGCGCGAAGCCCGCCGCCTCCTGCCCGACCAAGCCGGCCTGCAGGGCATGGCCCACCGCGACCAGGCCGAGGGCCTGACGGGCAAGCGCCTGACCGACCAAATTCGGGTGCTGTTTGCGTCCTTTGCCCGCGAAGAGACGCTGCTGCGCGAGAAACAAGGCATCAAGCTGCAGGAGAGCATCCGCGAAACCCGCCTGATTTCGGTGGGCACCACGCTGCTGGCCATTGCGCTGGGGCTGGCCGGGGCTCTCTACCTCACCCGCCTCATCGGGCGGCGCATCCAGACCATGGTGTCGCTGTCGTCGCAGATTGCGGCCGGCGAGTACCACACGCAGCTCACCGACACGGCCGGCGACGAGCTCAGCGACCTGTCGGTGTCGCTGAACCAGATGGCGGCCACCATCAACGGCAACATCGCGCAGCTGGAGCGCCGCAACCAGGAGCTCGACCAGTTTGCCTACGTGGTGTCGCACGACCTGAAGGCGCCGCTACGGGGCATCGAGAGTGCCTCGCGCTGGATTGAGGAAGACCTGGGCCAGGACACGCCGCCCCACATTCAGGAGTTTCTGCTGCTGATGCGCACGCGGGTGCGCCGCATGGAGCACCTCATCACGGGCATTCTGGATCTGGCGCGAGTAGGCCGCACCACCCAAGCCGACGAGCCCGTGTTTGTGCGGCAGCTGCTGCGCGAAATCACCGACTCGCTGGAGCTACCCGAGGGCTTTGAGGTGGAGCTGCCGTTCTACCTGCCCACGCTGGTCACGAACCGGGTGCAGCTGCAGCAGGTGTTCACCAACCTTATCAGCAATGCCGTGAAGTACCACCAGCACCCCAAAACGGGCTTCGTACGCATCGGCTGCACCGAGGAGAAGACCTATTTCACCTTCTCGGTAGCCGACAACGGCCCCGGCATTGCCCCCGAATACCACGAGCGAATCTTCATTATTTTCCAGACCCTGACGGAGCGCGACACGCTGGAAAGCACGGGCGTGGGGCTGGCCATCGTCAAGAAGATTGTGGAGCGGCAGGGCGGCACCATCCGCATCGAGTCGGCCGAGGGTGAGGGTGCCACGTTCTACTTCACGTGGCCGCGCCAGCCACCCACTGGCCGGGCCGGGGCCGGTAGTTCAGCACCAAAGTCCCTGATTACCGTATAGCCACTGGCCGAATGGCTTTTGTTTTGCGTTTTCCGCTCTTACCAACCAACACCCAATATGCCTAGTATTCTGCTAGTTGAAGACGACCAGATGGACATCATGAATGTGCAGCGTGAGCTTCGGAAGAATAATATCAACGTTCCCCTGCATATCGCCCGCAACGGCCGCGAAGCCCTCAATATGCTGCGCGGTGAAGCCGACCAGACCAAAATTGAGCAACCTAGCGTCGTGATGCTCGACATCAATATGCCCCGCATGAATGGCCTGGAGCTGCTGGAGCAGATACGCTCCGACCCGGAGTTTGTGAACCTCAACGTGTTCATCACTACCACCTCCGACCTGGAGTCTGAGCGCCTCAAGGCCCAGAACCTGGCCGTGAGCGGCTACATCATCAAGCCCCTAAGCTTCGACAGCTTCGGCGAAGGCGGCACGACCGTAGACGGCTTCAGCCTGTTTCTGGATCTGCTAAAGATGAAAGAGTAGTGAAGTGATGAGGTGAAAGGTGACAGGTGACAAAAGAACGTCATTCCGAGTGAAGCGAGGAATCTCGCCAGTGTAGTAAATGATTTTACCACACTGGCGAGATTCCTCGCTTCAACTCGGAATGACGTTCTTTTTATTTCTTCCTCATCACCCACTCACCTCATCACTCAATCACAGCAAACGAAAACCCATCCGGTGGTGCTCGGTGGGGCCGTGCTGCCGGATAGCGGCCCGGTGGCTTAGCGTCGGGTAGCCGGCATTCTGCTCCCAGCCATACGCCGGATAGAGTTCGGCCAGCTCGCTCATACGCTCATCCCTGAAGGTTTTGGCCAGGATGGAAGCTGCCGCAATGTGCCGGAAGCGGGTGTCGCCCTTGATCAGGCAGGTGTGCTCGAGGCCCGCGTACGGCTTAAACCGGTTGCCATCGACGGCCAGATGCGTAGGCACCACGCCCAGGGCCGCCACGGCGCGGTGCATAGCCAGATAGCTAGCCTGCGCAATATTGACGGCGGCTATTTCAGCGGGCGACGCCTCCGCTACGGCCCAGGCCACGGCGTGCTGGCAGATTTCGGCCCGTAGCGCCGTGCGGCGGCGGGCACTCAACTGCTTGGAATCGTTGAGGTAGGCCGGCGCGAAATCAGGTGGCAGAATGACGGCCGCCGCGAAAACCGGGCCCGCTAGGCAGCCCCGGCCCGCTTCGTCGAGGCCCGCCTCTAGCGGCTGATCAGTGTAGGAAGCAAGCAACATGGCCCAAAGATAGGGCGGCCCTCGGCGCAGCACCTAAAAAAAGGCCTCCCCAGCGGCTGACGCACCTGGAGAGGCCTTTTCTGGCAATGGATATTTGGCAGTGAGTAGTGCGAGAAAAACACTCAGTACTCACTACAAACTACTCGCTACTTATTTATGGCTGCCGGCGGCAGAACCTTCACTGGGTGGTGTTTCGCCGCGGCGCAGCCCCTGCTTGTCGCGCGGGCCTTCGTCGAGCTCCGCGTCTTCGTCGGTGCTGATATACACGTTGGTGGTGGGGCCGAGGCCGCCGGTCTGGGCGGTCAGCTCCGATTCGGCCTGTGCGTGCTTCAGGTTGAAGAGCGGGTCGCCGGGTTGAGCATTCTGGGTGGGCTGGTTTTTGGGCTGATTGGCCATAGACATGCAACGCCGACCGGAATGTGAGCAGCCGGCGTAGTACTGGTACGGCGGCATCAGAAAGCAGGTTGAAACAGAATCTTGGCCGGGGCACCGGGCCTGGCGCGTAACCAAACAAAAAGACCGTTGCGGGGCGGCAACGGTCTTTTGCATTCGGCGCCGGATGAATTATTAGTAATCATCCACCCTACTCTTAGTATTCATCCGGCTCAGTACGGGAGAGGCCTTCCTTTCCACAAAACTCCCTCGCACCTTCTTGAATGAAACAAAGCTACTCACCATCAGCGGCTTGCTCTAATCTATTTGGCCAACTGCCCGATTTTGCCGACCAAGCCGCCCGCTCACCCGATGGATGTCAATTGCGCCCCGGCCGTACCTTTGCCGCCTACCGTTTATTAGGCTGCCGCTCATGCACTATCCCGATCCTTCGCTCGACGAAAACCACAACCCCTGGCAGGTGCTCAGCACCGAAGTGAAATACCACAACCCCTGGATTTCGGTGCGCGAAGACCAGGTGCTCAATCCCGGCGGCGGGCGCGGCATCTACGGTGTCGTGACCATGAAAAACAAGGCCCTGGGCATTGTGCCGGTGGATGACGAAGGTAATACGTGGCTGGTGGGCCAGTACCGCTACCCGCTCAGCGAGTACAGCTGGGAAATTCCGATGGGCGGCGGCCCTGTGGAGCTGGACGTGCTGGAGTCGGCGCAGCGGGAGCTGCGCGAGGAAACCGGCCTCACGGCCCGCCGCTGGACCAACATTGCCCGCCTGCACACCTCCAACTCCGTCACCGATGAGGAAGGCTTCGTGTTTCTGGCCGAAGACCTGACGCCCGGCGACCTGGAACCCGAAGAAACCGAAGACCTGCGCCTCTGGAAGCTACCCCTCGCCGACGCCGTGCAGATGGTGATGGACAACCGCATCACCGACGCCGTAAGCGTGGCGGGCCTGCTGAAGGCGGAAAAGGTGCTGGCGGGAAAGAAGGCTTAGCAAATGGCCTGTCATCCTGAGTGAAGCAAAGGACCTTATCACGCCAGCATAAGGCGTTGTAACGAGGACTACTCCGGCGTGATAAGGTCCTTCGATCTGCTCAGGATGACAGAACCTACCCAAGTTCCTACCTTTGCAGCTATGCGGCATCTTCTGCGCTATCTTGGTCATCGGCTTTACACCACCTGGGCGACGTTCTGGTTTGTGATGCCGTTTGTGGTTACCTACCCGCTGCAATGGGCCCTGAGCCGGCGACCAAGCGGGCACCGCTACCTGCACAGTCTCAACCGCGGCTGGAGCCGGCTTTTCATCCGGATGTGGGGTATGCCGGTGGAAGTGGTGCGCCACAGCCCACTGCCCGCCGGTCAGCCGTGCGTGTACGTGGCCAATCACAGCTCCTATATCGATATTCCGCTGCTGTTCAGCACCATTCCGGGCTGGCTCAACATCATGGGCAAAGTTTCGCTGGCCCGCGTGCCAGCGTGGGGGCCCATTTTCGGGCGCGCCTACATCACCGTCGACCGCGACAATGCCATGAGCCGGGGCCGGGCCATGGTGCAGGCGCGCCGCTCGCTGGAAGCCGGCCGCTCGGTCGTTATTTTCCCGGAAGGCTCGATTTCCAAGAAGCCCGGCGAGGAGATGGGCGAGTTCAAGGACGGCGCGTTTCAGCTGGCCATTGCGGCCGGTGTGCCGCTGGTACCCGTCACGATGCCACTGAACCACCGCTTCATGCCCGACGTTGGAGGTTTGCGGGTGCGCTACTCGCCGCTGGCCATCACGCTGCACGCGCCTATCTTCACCACCGGCCTCACCGCTGTCGATGCTCCCCGGCTTCGGCAGCAAGCCTACGACACCATCGCCAGCGCCTTCCGCCCCGACGCCCGGGGCATTCCGGAGCCCAGCCACTGGCGCCGGCTTCCGGCGCCGCCGGTGCCGCCAAATGCCAGCCATCCGGCGCAGGCTGCCAAAAACCAGGAATTGGCCTCCACCAATTCTTAATTTTCAATTCTTAATTCTTAATTGATCTGTGAGCACCGACTTAGCCACCCTGCGCCAACTGGCCCATCTTTCCCGCCTCGAACTCGACGAATCCAAGGAGGAGCAGATGCTCGGCGACCTGAACAAGATCCTGAACTGGGTGGACCAGCTCCGCCAGCTCGACACCACCGACGTGGAGCCGCTGGTGCACCTGTCGCACGAAATCAACGTGCTGCGGCCCGATGAGGCGCACAACTCCGTGAGCCACCAGGAAGGCCTGCGCAACGCCCCGCGCAAGGATTCCGATTATTTCCGCGTACCGAAAGTTCTGGAATAGCGTCTGGTGTCGGCCTCTTCTTCTGCTGCCCGCCCCACTTCGGGGCGCGGCGCCCTTTGGCTGCCACTGGCGGCCCTGGCAGCCGTAGCGGTGCTGCTGGCAGTCTACCACTATTTCACCGGCGACGACCTGGCACTGCCCGTGCAGGCCATAGCCCAGCTCAAGCCCGTGCCCACGGTCCTGACGTCGGTAGCGGCGGGCCTAGCCGAGCTGCCGGTGCGCGTCAACGGCTACCTGCTCACCCAAACCCACGACTTAGTGGGGCCCTACGTGCGCCCGGAGGCCGCGTATGGCCTGCTGCTGCTGCTGGCCGGCGCGCTGGTGTACTTTCTGGCGGCGGCCAGCGCGCTGCCGCGCCCCACGTTTGTGGCGGCCATGGCGGGGCTGATTTTCCTGCTGATGTCGCTGAATGCCGACTTGCTGGGCATCTTCGATTCGCAGAAGCAGTATTTCCTGGTGCTGATGCTGGCGGCTTTCGTGCTGCCGGCCTACGCCTTCCACGCTTTCTGGCCGGAAGTACCGCTGGGACGCCGGCTGCTGCTGTTTGCCGGGCTGGTGCTGGCCGTGAGTTTGCTGCTGGTGCAGCGCTCCGAGCTGCCCCTGGATGCCACGGCGCTGCATCTGGCCAGCTTCTTCACCAACGGCGGCGCTATTTTGGTGGCCTTGCTGGTGGTGTGGGTGGCGTTTGAGAATATCAACGGCCTGCTGTGGTTCAACACCCAGGCCGAAAATCCCGCCAGCCGTTTCGGGCTGCTGCCCTTTGTGGCGGCCAGCATGCTGTACGTGGGCATGCTGGGCCTGTACATCTGGAACGACGGCGACCTGCTGCTGCCCGGCCTCCACCTCGACCCGCTGGTGCTGCTGCTGCCGGCCGTGGTTATCGGCTGGCTGGGCCTGCCGCGCCGCGCCGCTGCCGCGGCCGACTGGCTGCCGTACCGGGAAGGCGCCCTCTACCTGTATCCGGTGCTGGTGCTGCTGGCCGCGGCCGCCCTAGGCTACGCCTTTGCTACCGCCAACGACCCGCTGCTGCTGGCCGCGCGCCATTTCACGGCGCTGGTATTGTTTGTGGGCGGGGCCGCCTACCTGCTCTATATCCTCGTGAACTTTGGGCCGCTGATCCGGCAGCGGCTGCGCGTGTACCGGGTGGTGTATGAGCCGCGCCGCTTGCCGCTGTTTGCCGTGTACGTGCTGCTGCTGGGCGGCGTGGGCGCGGTGGAGTTCCGCAACAACTTCGCCACGCTCTACCAGGTGCAGGCCGGCTACTACAACAACCTCGGCGACCTGACCCGCCTGCAAAGTGAGCAGGAGCCTTCCCGCGACGCGCTGGCATTGCTGGCCGAGCGCTACTACGCCGAGAGCGACATTCTGGACGAGCATAACCACAAGGCCAGCCTGGGCCGCGCGGCGCTCTACCGGTTCCGGCTGCAGCGCCAGAACGAAATCAACATCCTGCGCCGGGCCCTCAGCCGCCGGCCCTCTGAAAAGATTTCCCTGCGTCTAGCCGCCCTTTACAACGAGCCCAACGACTTCTTCGACCGGCTGGCAGTGCTGCGCGAGGGCTTGAAAAACGCCCCCACCAGTCCCCGCCTCAATAACGACCTGGCGCACCTCTACTCCCGCTCCACCCTCTCCGACTCGGTGAACTGGTACCTCAACCGGGCCGAAGCCGCCGACCCGGGCAGCCCGGTGGTACGTACCAACCGCCTGGCCTTCCTACTGCAGAACGCACAGTTCGCGGATGCCGCTAAACTGGTGCAGGAAGCCAAGCCCACAGATGACGCCGCCTGGCAAAGCAACGTGCTGCTGCTGGCCCAACAGTCACTGCGCGCTACGGTGGCCCTGCCCGCGGTGCCCGCTCCCGCCCCCGCTGCCAACCTGACGGTATCGGAGTTTGCGCGCCTCTACCATGCCGCCTTGTGGAAAGTGCAGCAGGCCGATACCAGCTACCTGTCGACCCTCACGCAGCTGGTCCAGCGCCCCAGCAACACCGACTACTTCGAGCAGCTGACGTTCCTTCGGGGCCTCACGCAGCATTATGGCGGCCAGCCTGTGCCAGCCCGCACCACGCTGGCACCGCTGCTGGCTGGCAACACACCCAGCGCCGCTTATTACCAGAATCTGGAAGCGCTGTGGCTACTAGAGCAGCGCGCCTACAGCTCGGCAGCCGCCACCTTCGCCGCCGCCGGCCGCAACGGCTACCCCGAAGCTCAGCTACACCGCGCATACGCTTTAGCCCTGAACCAGCAGCCGGACTCGGCGCGGGCCGCCGCCGCCGCCATACTGGCGCAGCCCGATACCGCCTTGCAACGTCCGGCCCGGCAGCTGCAGCAGTTGCTTTCCCTCACCTATCCGCAGACGTATACTGCGGCTCCGGCGGCTACTCAGGCACAGTATCTGGCATTGCTGGGCTACATGCTGCCCCCGGCGGAAATGCTGCCCGCAGCTGAACGCCTGCCTGAAGGCAAGTTGCGCGAAACTGCGCTGCTGGCCCAGATGCCCCGTGCTTTGCAGGCCGACCAGCTAGCCGCTGCCGCGCAGGCGGTGGCTCGTTTTGCCCCGGCCCCAACCCAGCAAACCCCGGAAGCTTCTGAGTGGGACGTAGTGCGCGGCGACCTGCTGCTGCGCCAGCAGAATACGGCCGGCCTGCGCCAGCTGGTAGCCAGCGGCTACTTCGCGGCCTTGCACCAGCCCTACCGCCTCTCCTATCAGGCTGCGTTGGCTGACAAAGCCGGCCAGACCAAGCAAGCTGGCCAGCTCTACCGCCGCCTGCTGCAGGAAGCCCCCTTCCTGGAGTCGGGCGTATTGGCGGCAGCAAAGTTTTATTCGCGGCAAAAAGATTATTTGGGCGCTTACGGCGCGCTGCAAGCAGCCCTGGAGTATAACCCGGAGTCAGTTCCGCTGTTGAAGGCCTATGCGCTGGCGGCCATTCCGGCCGGCCTGGCCGAATACGCCACCACTTCGCTCGCCAAACTGCGGCCGTTGCTTTCCCCCGACGAATATGCTACCTTTCGTATACTGTACGACGCCCGCCTTGCCGCTCAGGCAGCGGCGGTTGCTCCCTGGAACTAACCCGGCCCGGCTATGCTGAACCCCGTTATCGACACCCACGACATCTCGAAGATGTATCGGATGGGCACCGAGGAAATCCATGCCCTGCGCTCGGTTACCATCACCATTCAGCGCGGTGAGTATGTCGCCTTCATGGGGCCTTCCGGCTCCGGCAAGTCCACGCTCATGAACATTGTCGGCTGCCTCGATACCCCCACGGGCGGGCAGTACATCCTCAATGGCAAGGACGTGAGCCACATGAGCGACAACCAACTGGCCGACGTGCGCAACAAGGAAATCGGCTTCGTTTTCCAGACCTTCAACCTGCTGCCCCGCGCTACCTCCCTCGATAATGTGGCTTTGCCGCTCATCTACGCCGGATATAGCAAGTCTGACCGCGAGGAAAAGGCCATGCAGGCGCTGCGTAGCGTAGGCCTGGCTGATCGGGCCAAGCACCGCCCCAACGAGCTGAGCGGCGGCCAGCGCCAGCGCGTAGCCATTGCCCGCGCCCTCGTCAACGACCCCAGCATTATCCTAGCCGACGAACCCACCGGCAACCTCGACACCAAGACCAGCCACGAAATCATGGACCTGTTCGAGGCCCTCTACGTGAAAGGCAACACCATCATCATGGTAACTCACGAAGAGGACATTGCCCGCTACGCCCACCGCATCGTGCGCCTGCGCGACGGCCTCGTGGAGTCGGACATGGAGAACACCGATGTGGCCACTCACCACGTGGAGATTGCCAAGTAAAACCTAGTATTTTTGTCGAGAGCAAGGCCTTTTCGCAGGTTGCCTGTTATCCCTTCAACAAGGAACAAGCGCTGCTGAAAGGCCTTCTTTACTTTCGACCGAAATCCGCGCCGGCCTGCCCACCAGCGCACTTCCCCGAATTGGCTTCATGAAAATATATACCAAAACCGGCGACCAAGGCCTGACCTCGCTTATCGGAGGAACCCGGGTGCCCAAGTCCAGCCTCCGCATCGACTGCTACGGCACCGTGGATGAGCTGAACTCCTACATCGGCCTGCTCCGCGACCAGGACGTGAATGCCGCCCGCCGCGACCTGCTCAAGGAAATCCAGGACCGCCTGTTCACCATCGGCTCGTCGCTGGCCTCCGACCCCGAGAAATCGAAGATGAAGATTCCGGACCTGCATGAGGCCGATGTAACGCTGCTGGAATCCGAAATGGACGCCATGAACGCCAACCTGCCTGAGCTGCGGGTGTTCATTCTGCCCGGTGGGCACCAGTCGGTGTCGTTTGCGCACGTAGCGCGCTGCGTATGCCGCCGCGCCGAGCGGCTCGTGATTCACCTCCGTGAAGACTCCTTCGTAGCCGACTTGGTGGTGATGTACCTCAACCGCCTCTCCGACTATCTATTCGTGCTGAGCCGCCAGATGAGCCATGACCTTGGCGCCGAAGAAGTTAGCTGGAAGCCGCGCATGTAGCCGCGGGTAGTTGCGCCTTTCCACCATCTTTGGTGCAACTTCCGGCCATGCGGCCCGTCTTGGCAACTACTCCCTTACTGCTTTCGTTTTCAAGTACCACGCCCCGCTTACCTGCCCAAATTCCCCCATCCCCCTCCCTTTACCCTCCCTTTTCCATGCTCGAAACCCTCACCATCCGGACCCAGCGTACTACGGCCTCGCGCCTCGAACACCTGGACCCCGAACATATTGAGTTCGGCAAAATCTTCTCCGATCATATGTTCGTGGTAGACTACCGCGACGGCGAATGGCAGGAGCCCCAGCTGCTGCCCTACGGCGACATGACGGTGAGCCCCGCCAACTCGGCCCTGCACTACGGGCAGGCCATTTTCGAGGGTATGAAAGCCTACAAAAATGCCGACGGCGACATTGCGCTGTTCCGCCCGCTTGACAACGTGCACCGCCTCAACGCCTCGGCCGAGCGCATGTGCATGCCTGCCGTGCCCGAGGAGCTGTTCATGCAGGGCCTCACCCAACTCATCCGCCTCGATTCCGAGTGGGTGCCCAATTCGTCGGGCAGCGCCCTCTACATCCGGCCGTTCATGTACGCCACCGACGGCTTCATCGGCGTGCGCCCTTCCGAGTCGTACCGTTTCGTCATCTTCACTTGCCCCGTCGGCCTCTACTACAATAAGCCGCTGCGCGTGCGCTTCGAGGAGAAATACGTGCGCTCCGCCGAAGGTGGCGCAGGCTTCGCCAAGAATGCCGGCAACTACGGCGCGGCTATGTATCCCACCAAGCTTGCCCAGCAGGAAGGCTACAACCAGCTTATCTGGACCGATGCCTCCGAGCACCGCTACGTAGAGGAATCGGGCACCATGAACGCCATCTTCGTCATCGATGGCAAGCTGGTGACCCCGGCCCTGAGCAGCTCCATCCTCGACGGCATCACGCGCCGCAGCGTGCTGCAGCTGGCCCGCGACTGGGGGATGCAGGTAGAAGAGCGTAAAGTGTCTGCGGTAGAGGTGATGCAGGCGCTGGCAGACGGCAAGCTGGAGGAAGCCTTCGGGGTAGGCACCGCCGCCACCATTGCCCCTATCGCCGTAATCGGCTACCAAGGCCACGACCACGAACTGCCCAAGCCCGCTGCCGATGCCTTCTCACTGCGCGTCAGTGATGCCCTGCAAGCTATCCGGACCGGCCAGGCTGCCGATACGCACGGCTGGATGGTAGCCGTGTAACTCAGCAGCTTTTTGCAGAAACCATTCCTGCTTCAAACGGCCAGCTTCCTACCAGAGGCTGGCCGTTTAATTTTACAGACCTTTACGCATTCAACTCTCACCATTTAACCTTTCCAATGACCCACGACCAGGTAAAGGAATTGAAGGGCCGCGCCGAGGCCCTGAGGAGGTATCTTTGACTACGATAACCGCAAAACCCAAGTCCTAGCCACTGAGGCCCAGGCCGCCGCCCCCGACTTCTGGGAGGATTCCAAAAAGGCAGAATCCATCCTGCGCGACATCAAGTCCGTGAAAGTCTGGACCGATGATTACGAGGCCGTGGAGCAATCCGTCAGCAACGTGGAGGTACTCTATGACTTCTACCGCGAAGGAGAAGCCACGGAAGCCGAAATGGCGCAGGAGTTCACCGCCGCGCAGAAGTCTGTCGAGCAGTTGGAGTTCAAGCGCATGCTTTCCGATGAAGAAGATCAGCTTTCCGCCGTCATCGACATCAACCCCGGCGCCGGCGGCACCGAAAGCCAGGATTGGGCCGAGATGCTCATGCGCATGTACATCATGTGGGGCGAAAAGCACGGCTTCACGGTGCGCCAACTCAGCTACCAGCCCGGCGAGGGCGCCGGCATCAAGTCGGCTTCGCTGGAAATCGACGGCCCCTTCGCCTACGGCTACCTCAAAAGCGAGATTGGTGTCCATCGCCTCGTGCGCATGTCGCCCTTCGACAGCAGCGGCCGGCGGCACACATCCTTTGCCTCCATCTTCGCCTACCCGGTGATTGACGACACCATCAAAATCGAAATAAACCCCGCCGATATCAGCTGGGACACGTTTCGGGCAGGTGGTGCCGGTGGACAGAACGTGAACAAGGTAGAAACTGCCGTGCGCCTCACGCACGCGCCCTCCGGCATCATCATCGCCGTGCAGATCGAGCGGAGCCAGCTCATGAATAAAGAGCATGCCCTGCGCATGCTCAAGTCGCGCCTCTACCAAATCGAAATGGACAAGCGCAATGCTGCCCGCGACGTAGTGGAAGCCGGCAAGAAGCGCATCGATTTTGGCTCGCAGATTCGCAACTACGTGCTCCATCCCTACAAGCTCATCAAGGACCTGCGCACCGGCATCGAGCGCACCGACGTGCAGAACGTGCTGGATGGCGACTTAGACGAATACATCCGCGGCTATTTGATGGCGAACTAAGATCAAAGGATATTTCTGACATCTTAGCCTCCTATTGCAAGACCCTATCTCGGATAACGCATAAAAAAAGGGCAGCCAATGTGGCTGCCCTTTCTTGTACTAGCCGTCAGATGACGGTTTATGGATTAGCGTTGTCCCACGCAATTTCAGCAAACGGGATAGGCAGCTGACGTACAATAGTAGTCTGCAAACCAGTGCTGGATACCTCTGGCAAGGTAGAACCAGGAGCATTCAGACGAGAAAACTGATCCAGACGACGCAGGTCAACCCAGCGCTGTCCTTCAAAGAACAACGAATAGCGACGCTGGTACAGGATTTCATCCAGAATGTCAGCTACTGGAGACGCTGCTGTGAGAGGAGTTGGGCGTGACGCGCTATAAGCGGTACCAACTGAATTCACTTCCGTTACAGCCGTAGCAATAGCGCCGGTGCGCAGGTGAGCTTCAGCCGACAGCAGTACCAGTTCCTCTTTTTTGATAACTGGAATTGGCGACGTGTTCGTAGGATAAAGTACTACGTCATCCGAGCTGGTAAAGCCCTGGCGAGGTGGTGAGAGCGGACCCGTGCGAGCAGCAATTTTGCTGATACGCGTGTCCGTGGCCCGAATGTCACGACGGAAAGAAGGGTGCGCAACCGTTACAACCGAGCCAGTGAAGTTACGAGCCTGAAAGAGAGGGTTAATTACGTCTGGCGACGTACCACCGTAGTTGAAGCGCGGACCGATGGTCAAAGCACCAGCATCGTTAATGAAGCTGCCAGCCAGAGCAGTCAGCACTTCATTGTAATTGCCACCAGTGCGCGAAGCCCGGCGAATGGCCAAACGAGCAGCCAACGCACGGTTGAATTTCAGGAAACCAGCACTCGTGTTATAGGCTCCACCAGCCAATCCGGTAGCAAAGCCATTGGGAGCGATAAAAGGCAACTCAGTACCTGCAGCAGCAAGGTCAGCAGCACCGCCGTCAAGCAGCGTTTTGATGGCGGTTAATACTTCGTCATAAGGACGAATTTTACCTGGACGCTGCTCATCAGTAACGTCAATACGCAAGCCATTCTCATACTGCATATCCGACAGCACTAGCATAGCATAGGCCTCTGCCGTCTTGGCCAAACCCAGATAGCCATTGCGCTGCTCCGCAGTGATGGACTGTGTATTCTGGGCTGAGGCAGCTAGAATACGAGCCGTACGGCGCGAAGAAGAGTAAGTGGTGAAATAACGGCCGCTCAGGAAGTTATTGTTGTCGAAACCAGCGGTACCAATACCGAGAAGGTTGGTTGCATATCTGGCATCAGAACCAGCCAGCACATATACCTCCCGGCCTATTGCTCCCGTAATCTGGTGGTACCATACGATACCGTCCACGTTGGTACGCATGTCCGAGAAAGTACCGGCTGCCAAATAGTCCAATTGTTGTTTGGTGGCATTGTTCAGTACAGAGACGAGAGTAGGCTGGTTAGGATCTTCCAGCTTCTCCACATCAAAATAGCCACACCCGGAAACGGTAGCCATTACACCGCCCATTAGCAGTGCTTTAATAAACATTTTATTCATGATGACAAGTCGAATGTTGGGATGAAAAGCGCTTGAAAAACAGCCGCTTAGAAGTCAAAGTTCAAGTGCAGGAACATCCGACGTGCGCTTGGGAAAGAGTACAGATCCTGGTTGCCACCAACTGGACGGCTACCGAAGTTAGACACCTCTGGATCGAAGCCTCCTTTGTAAGGAGTCACCACCAACAGGTTATTACCTGATACCCCAACTTTGATGCGCTGTACCGATTTGCCAAGCGTAGCACCCAACTGATCTTTGCTGAAGGTATAGTACAGCGAAACTTCACGCAGTTTCATGTAGCTAGCGTCCTGAATGTAGTTGGACGATTGCCCCGACAGCGGGCCGTTGAAGCGCTCATAACCCAACGTACTGTTTACTACGTTGCCATCTTCGTCCGTGTAGGTGTATGGGTCGCTGTAGTCTGGCGAGGTACCTCCCTGGTCGTAGGCATTCTGGGTAAGCGTGCTGTTATAGCCACCCTGCTTAACATGAATCAGGAAGGAGAAGTCGATTTTCTTCAGAAAAGTAAAATCATTGGCGAACGTTACCTGGTACTTAGGCTGCGACTCCTGGTAAGCGGTTGGAATACCATCCACAAGCGGGTTACCGAACCAGCGCGTTGGCGACTCGCCCAGCTTCAGGAAGTTCTGACCATATAGCGAAGCGAAACCCGGCCCTGCTGATTGCGTTGGCACAATCAGACGGGTTACCTCCGAACGGTTAAACCAGAACTGAGTCTGTTGGTGATAACGGAAATTTGGCTGATCAACTGCCAGAACGCCCAAGCCAAGTTCAATACCTTTGTTGACAAGGTCGCCAACTGGGAAGGCTGACACATTGAGGACACCTGTAGAAGGAGCCAAAGTATAAGTGAACAGCAGGTCGGTTACTTTCTTGCGATAGACAGTAGCCTCAAGCGTGAGCTTGTTGTTCAAGAAGGCAAGATCCACACCTCCTTCGAGCTCAGCAGCACGCTCAGGAGAAACTCGATCGTTACCGATAGTAGTAGAGTTCCGCAGACCCAGACGGGTGTCAATTACCACCGAGTTAAGCGGAGTAAAGTAGGAACCGAACTGAGGCACACCACCCGTTTCGCCGTAAGCAGCGCGCAGCTTGAATTGGTTTACTTGATCCTTGGCAGGCCAGAAATCGAAGTTAGCAACGTTCAAGGCCAGCGAGGCATGCGGGAAGAAGTAGAGCTTGCTAGGGTCAGCGTTCAGATTGCTCTGGTCAGCACGCAAGCCAACAGTACCTACAATCTGGTCATTGAAGTTGATTTCCTCCTGAGCAGAGTAACCCAAGTCGACGCTGGACTGGAAAGCCTGCGACAGGGTCTGGCGGTTGGCTCGTGCTGGGTTCTTCAGCTTTGGCTGCAAGCCCTCACCTTGTACAAAGTCAACGTTCAGGTCCTGCGAGAAGCGCGTAGTACCCAGCGAGGTAGTGAAGCCCAGTTTGCTGACTTGCAACGTGTGGATCAACAAAGCCTGCAGGTTGGTGTTGAGCTGCTTGTTCTTAGAGTAACGCGAGGCACCTGGGTTAGCCAAGCCAGACTGCGACTGCAGATCTTCGGGCAGGTACAGTTCGGCATCCGTCAGCGCGAAGTCTACACCACCCGAAGCGGCCAGACGGAGCGTGCTGTTGTCGTTGCGGAAGAAGTAGAGGTTCGAGGTGAACGACTGCAGGAAGCGGTTGGTCTTCTCGTTGTTTATACCCCGGTCACGCAGAGCCAGCGGGTTTTCACCAGCGTATGGGTTGCGTGGATATACCCCGTTAACAGGGAACAGGTCGGCGTAGCTTGGGGTAACGGCTACCAGGTAAGGAACCGTGGCGTCCGTGTTGGCATTGTTTGAGAAGCCGCGCTGGTTGCTCGAATTAACATAGTTCGAGTTCAGGCTGAAATCCCAGTTCTTCGTGATATCCGTGCTTACGTTGGCCCGAACGCTATTGCGCTGGAAGCCCAGCTTCTTCTGGATAGCACCTTCGTCCGTGCGAGAGCCCGACACGAAGAAGCGCACCCGCTCGCCACCGCCAGACACGTTTACGCTGGTGTTCGAGAGGAAACCGGTGTTACCGAACAGTTCGTCTTCGTAGTCGTAGATTTTGCCGGAAGCGTTTGCTGCCGCCAATGCCGCTTTTTCGTCAGCATCACCACCGAAAACCTGATCGATCTTCGCGTCGGTAAAATCAGATTTGCCGAATTTGCGTAGAATCGTGGTAACACCGAAGTCCTGACGAACACTGATCTTGGTCTGACCAATCTTGCCTTTTTTAGTGGTGATAATGATTACACCAGCGTTAGCGCGCTGACCGTAGATGGCGGCAGCGGAAGAACCTTTCAGTACTTCGATGTTCTCAATATCATCTGGGTTAAGGTCAGACAGACGGTTAGTGGCACCATCCTGACGGCCGCCGCCTGCGTTGCTAAAAGGTCCGGCAGCCCGGCCAGAGTCGTACGAGTTGTTGTTGGCATATACACCATCAACGATGTACAGTGGTTCCGACGAGCCATTGATGGACGATGGACCACGCAGCTGAACCGAGAAGCCTCCACCAGGAGCACCGCTGTTCTGCGAGATAACGGCACCTGATAGTTTGCCATACATGGCACCATCTACTGTGGATGGACGCGTACGGCCAATCAGTTCAGCACCGGAAATGGTAGCAACGTTGTTAGCGAGGTTAGCACGAGCCACGCTCGTACCCAGACCCGTTACAACAACTTCACCAAGGTCACGAGCAGAGGCAGACAGATCAGCGTTGATGCTGGATGCGTCTCCAATCGGCTTATCAATTGTAGCGTAGCCAATAAAGCTAAAGCTGAGCGTAGTGGCCGTAGCCGGCACATTCAGCGAATATGATCCATCGGCATTGGTAGAAGCTCCTACCGTAGTTCCCTTCACGAGAACGGTTACACCAGGCAATCCCTGCCCGGTAGCTGAGTCAGTGACTCGGCCGGAAATGCTGCGATTCTGGGCCGCTGCCTGCTGCATCAGGACTGGCGACACCATCAGCGCACTTAGGAGAAGTTTACGCATGTAGGTGAGTGAGTTTGGGTGAGTGAAATTTGAGGTATGTGAAAGGTTTGGGCCAAACGTAGCGAAAAAACCTCAATGGGCGTAGCCCGCGCGCGTGATTTTTTGCATTGCGAAGATTGCAAAGTTTGTGAACAGGAATTATTCATATGCCCCTGACAAGCGCATATTCAATAGAATAAATTTAAAATATCTCCTTTTCAACTTGTCTACTACTCGCTGTACATATTTTCATTATTTTCCACCCTGTTTTTCATTTTCTCATTTTTCCCGCTCACATGAAGAGACATTTACTACTAGTTACTCTCCTCACTTCCGTTACCCTGCAGCATGTGGAAGCACAGGTCAGAACTATTTCTGGCCAGGTTACCGACCAGACGAATGGACAGGGATTGCCGGGGGTAACAGTTCTGGCTAAGGGCACTAATATTGGTACTTCAACGAATGCTGAGGGCCGCTTTTCGCTGGAAGTACCAGCATCTTCTAGTACCTTATCATTCAGCTTTGTAGGCTACACGACGGTAGAGCGTTCCGTTAGTGGTGGCACTGTTAATGTTAGTCTGGAAACGGACGCCAAGCAGCTGAGCGAAGTGGTTGTTTCGGCGCTGGGTATCAAAGAAAATAAGGATGAGCTTGGCACCGCTACTTCGCGTGTAAGCGGGGCGGCCGTCACTCAGTCTGGCGAAACGAGTGTTATTACGGGTTTATCGGGCAAATCTTCCGGCCTGTCCATCACACGGGCCAACGGTGACCCTGGCGCGGGTGCCTACATCCAGATCCGGGGGCAAAACACCATCTATGGCGAAACGCAGCCATTGATTGTCATCGACGGGGTGCCGGTATACAACACCTCTTCAGGAGTTGGCTCGCAAGGCACCTCCACAGCCGGCGTGGCCCAGCAGTCGCGCCTCAATGACATCAACCCCAATGATATTGCTTCAGTACAGGTCCTGAAAGGAGCAGCTGCGGCCGCACTTTGGGGCTCAAGAGCCTCCAATGGCGTTATTGTCATTACCACCAAGCGGGGCAGCACCGATGCCGGCAAGCTCAGTGTTACGTACGGCGCTACGTATTCCATTGACCGGGTTTCTTACAAGCACGATCTGCAGGACACGTATGGCCAAGGCAGCAACGGCAATGCTACTACCGTTAACTCCGGGCAGATTGATGCGGGCTACACCTGGGGTGACAGAATTGCCAGTCGCAGTGGTGCGCCTGATGATGTAAACCGTAACTCGCCTAGCTACTTTGTGGCTCCAAATGGGAACGTATACTATCCCATCGTTCGCAAAAACAGCCGGGAAAACTACTTGCAGAAAAACTTTGATGGCGTCTTCCACACGGGCAGCTTCCTTGAAAACAACCTGAGCCTGAGCGCCGGCAACCGCGAAAGCAACATATTCGTGAGCCTGTCAGATCTGAATCAGAAAGGTATCATCCGCTACAACTCCGACTATCATCGCTCTACTGCGCGCATCAATGCGGAGAAGCGCTTCAATAAGGTGGTTCGGCTGGCCGGAACTTCTACGTATAGCCGGGTAACATCCAACCGGATTCAGCAAGGCTCCAACACTTCCGGCCTCTATTTAGGCCTGCTGCGCACATCGCCCGACTTTGACCAGTCTGATTATATCGGCACGTATTTCAGCCCGACGGAAGTAGGCGTTAACCGGCAACGCTCTTACCGCAACCAAATCGGACAGCGCCAGAACCCGGGCTACAACAATGCCCTCTGGACTATTCAGGAGCAGAAAAACCCTAACGTGGTTGACCGTTTCATCGGCTCCTCTGAAATTGGCTTGGATCCGCTACCCTGGCTGAGCATTACGGCCCGCTTTGGGGCCGACTTCTATTCCGAAAATCGGCGTGACCTCTACCCGATTAACTCTGCCGAAAATGATGGACTGGGGTCGGCTACCGAGGAAAACTATACGGAAACCCAACTCAATAGTGATGTTTTCGCACGGGCCTCGCATACTTTCAGCGAGAAGCTGAGCGGCACGTTGCTGGTAGGTACCAACTTCAACCAGCGCACCGACTACAACTACGGCGCTACTTACGGCCGCTTCATCCTGGATGTGAGGGACCTGAGCTTCTTCGGCAATGCGTCGCTGGCCAACACACAATCCTTTGATTATGAGACAAAAAGACGCAACTCTGCCGCCTATAGCACCATCAACCTTGTCTACAACGAGCAGCTGTTTTTGAATGCCAGTGGCCGCCTGGAGAACTCCTCCACGTTTGGTCCCGACACTCGTAGCCTCTTCTTCTACCCCTCAGTTGACTTGGCCTGGCAGTTTTCCAAGCTGCCTTTTCTCGCTGACAACTCTATACTCAGCTTCGGTAAGTTTCGGGCTGCATACGGCCGCGTTGGCCTGGAGCCGCCACTATATATAGTGCGCGACACTTATTCAACTGCGGGCAGTGGCGACAGCTACGGCGTAGTAGCTAACCCTGCTTCATACGATGGTTCTTTCTCCCGTACATCAGTCCGTGGCAATTCTCAGCTAAAGCCTGAGCGGAAGGACGAGTTGGAAGGCGGTATTGATCTGCGCTTCCTGCAGGACCGGATTACGCTGGGTGCTACATATTACCGCAATCTTAACTCCGATGTTATTATCACGCGGCCAACGCCACCTTCCTCTGGCTATACCTCTGAGTGGGCCAACGCTGCTCAGATCCGTAACAAGGGCATCGAAATTGACTTGAATGCAGATATTCTGAAACTGGGAGATTTCACTTGGAATGTAGGCGGCAACTGGACCCGCAACCGCAACAAAGTGCTGAGTGTAGCAGGGGCTGAGTCACTATTTCTGGCTGGCTTCGTCGGCACTTCTGCCCGGGTTGTAGAAGGGTATCCCTTCAGCGCCCTCTGGGGTGGACGATATGACCGGGATGATGCCGGCAATATTCGGGTAGGTGATAACGGCTTTCCTGTGGCGGCAGCAACAGAAGGTGTTATCGGAGATCCAAACCCAGATTGGCGCTCGGGCCTGAACACTTCCCTGAGCTACAAAGGCCTACGCTTGTATGCACTTGTAGAACGGCAACAGGGTGGCGACATCTGGGCTGGCACCGAGAGCATCCTGCGAAATTTTGGGGTGTCCAAATTCACGGATGTACAAACCACGCTAACGGCAGAAGAAGCACGCAGCACCCGCGTATTTAGCGGGGCCACTGCTGCCGCCTTCTACGCAAATACCCCTAACACCAACACCGATGGTTCTGTGACCTTCCGTGGGAGCGTTGGAAATTTTGGAGCTGGGCCAGTTGCACTCAACGAAGCCTGGTACCGCAACACAGGTGGTGGCTTCGGCAACCTGAGCGAGCAGTTTATCCAAGATGCTACATGGATGCGCCTGCGTGAATTGACGCTGGGTTACACTCTGAACTCAGAAGGCTTCCGCAAATTCACTAAGCTTAGCAATGTTGAGTTCACGCTGACAGGCCGCAACCTGGTTCTCTGGACCAAGGAATTCAAAGGCGTAGATCCGGAAACCAACCTTACCGGCCAGAGCGCTGGCCGGGGCTTGGAGTATTTCAACAACCCTGGCACCCGCTCCTTCCTGGTTAGCCTGCGTCTTACCTACTAGTGTTTGCTTTCCTCCTGCATTTCGTTGTCATGAAAATAAAATTCAACCATACCTTCTTATTGTTTCTGGGCCTGTCGTTAGGCTCTTGCCAAGACTTCGTGGACGATTTGGACGTCGATCCAAACCAACCGCCATCAGCCGATGCGCAGAATATGCTACAAGGCATTGAGCTAGCTGACGCCGTTATTCACGAAGGCGAAGCCGCCCGTATCTCCTCGATGTGGACGGCCCAGTTTACCGGTGCCAACCAGCAATACACGAGCATTAACCGCTACGATGTCACGGCTGGCAATTTCGATAACATGTGGTCTACAATGTATGTAGATGTGGCCACGCAGAGCCGTATTGCGGCAGCCCGGGCGCTACAGGAGCAGAACCCTCGCCTGTCAGGAATTCTGCAGGTTTTAGAGGCCCATACCTTAGGCACGGCTACCAGCCTTTTTGGTGATATTCCTTTCAGCCAAGTAAATGACCGGCTCAACTTCCCAAACCCCGTATACGACCCGCAGGCGCAGGTATATGTGGCACTGCAACAAGAGCTAGACGAGGCTATTGCTAAAATCAACACAACGGGCGGTGCGCCACGTGACCTATTTTACCAAGGCAACGCGACGAAGTGGGTTGCAGCAGCCTATACGCTCAAGGCGCGCTATTACCTGCATACCAAACAGTATGATCTGGCACGCCAAGCAGCCCTCAACGGGATAAGCGCACCGGCCAACGATTGGATAGTGCCACACAAAGAGTCGGATGGGGCCGAAAACTTCTATTACCAGTTCAACTCTCAGCGGGTAAGCTACCTGACTGGAACTGACTCATATGCTGCTCGCCTGCTGGATCCGGCGCGGCCCGGTAACAGGAACCGCAACAACACCAAAACAGATGAGTCGGCGCGTTTCAACTTTTTCTTTAATGCGTCCAGCACAGCTGGCAATCTGGATGACTACCAACTGTTGGCCAACTCAGGCTTTGCAGATCCGGCAGAGGATTTTCCCATCCTTACGTATTCCGAAAACCAGTTGATCCTGGCAGAAGCGTACGCCCGCGCAGGCAATCTGGCAAGTGCCCTCACAGCGCTTAATGCCCATCGCTCGGCATTGAGCACCAAGTACCCCGGCGGCCGTTATGATGCTTATACGCTAGCAGATATTCCGGGTGGAGCCACAGCAGCCAACATGCTCAATGAGATTTTGACTGAACGATACGTAAGTTTTATTGGGCAAATAGAGCCTTTCAATGACCTGCGGCGCACAAATAATGCTATTGGGCTGCCCAACAAGCGGCAGTTGCCGGGAGCTCCTACTCCCGCATTTCCACAACGGTTCCTGTATTCGCAGTCCGAGGTGAACTCCAATGTCAATACGCCAAACCCACTGCCGGATTTGTTCTCAAAAACTACAGTAAATCAGTAATAAATTGATTGGCGCACCAGACCTGAACTAAGTCTAGCGTCTTCAACAAAACACTCAAGGAGTTCTGGTCCATTAGACTAGAACTCCTTTTTTGTGAAAGAAGCCTCACAATGCCTGATCTTGTTATACCACTTGTCCTAAATTCTTTAGATGCTTACTTCACTATTGAGTAGACTAAGACCATCTATCTTTAAAATCATATTTGTGATTTATTTTATTATATTTACTATGAATATTAAAAAGTAAATATTCTCTTTTAAGCAGCGAATATTCTCTCTTTATTTTGGAATTGGTAATCCAGTTGTAAATTCGGACTTCGAGGGTTGGTACGGCGGTTAGAATACTCGAGCCTTGGCCCTCTTTTTATCAAGCACTCACGTTCACTTTTTTCTTACACACTCCTCATGCAAAAAACCTTACTCGTGAGCACTTTGCTCATGGCCTCCGCTTTTCAGGAGGTATCGGCCCAGAACCGGAGTATTTCCGGTCGGGTAACTGACCGCCAGACCGGTGAAGGTCTGCCAGGTGTGACAGTATTGGTAAAGGGCACCACCAATGGCATCTCCACCAACTCCGATGGTACCTACTCGCTGAACAACGTACCTACTACAGGCGCTACGTTGGTTATTAGCTCGATTGGCTATATCACCATTGAGCGTGCCATTGGTGCAGAAGATCAAATCAATGTTGGTTTGGCTACTGACTCCAAGCAACTGAGCGAAGTAGTTGTGACTGCCCTCGGTATTGAGCGTGACACCAGGTCCTTGGGCTATGCTACTCAAGAGATTAAGGCAACTCAGATTTCACAGAAATCCGAGCCAAACGTGCTGAGCACATTGCAGGGCAAAGTAGCAGGGGTGAACATCACTACTGCCAGCGGCATGCCGGGTGCCTCCAGCAACATCAACATCCGGGGCATAACGTCGCTGGGCAACAGCAACCAGCCTTTGTTCGTCGTAGATGGTATTCCAATCAGCAATGATCTGGACCGTACTTCGAGCACACTATTCGGCTCTCAGCAGGGCAACCGTGCCTTGGATATTGACCCGGAAAATGTGGAGAGCATCAACATTCTGAAAGGTCCCGCAGCAGCAGCTCTTTACGGGTCACGGGCATCCTCTGGTGCTATCATCATTACTACCAAGAGTGGCCGCAACGTCAACAAGAAGCTTGAAGTAACGGTTACGTCAGGCTTTTCGGTGCAGCGCGCTTACGGTCTGATTGACTTACAGAACAACTATGGCCAAGGCAACGGCGGCACCAACGTGCTTGCCAATGGAGACATAAATTCAGGAACCACAAACTCCTGGGGCCCACGCTTCGGTACCACGCCGACCATCTTCAACGGTTTGCTTAATGCAGATGGCAGCGTACAGGACTACCGTGCGTACGAAAACAACATCAGCGACTTCTACAAAACGGGACGCATCCTGCAGAATGGGGTGAACATCGCTGGCGGTAATGCTGACCAGAACGTGTCGTTGAATATCAACAACACTAATCAGCAGGGTATCACAGATTTCTCGAAGCTGAATCGCACCAGTGTGCAGCTCGCCGGCAATACCAAGCTACTTAACAAGCTTCGGGCGGGTGGTTCGGTCAACTTCATTCAGACGGAGCAGCAAGGTCCGCAGCAAGGTAACGGCGGCTCCGCATTCGGACGCCTGAACGTGGTGCCACGCAGCTACGACTTGCAAGGACTGCCTTACATTAATGCAACTGGTCGGAGTGTATTTATCACGGCCGCGCAGGAAAACCCGCGCTGGAGCTTGGAGCGCAATACTGCGACATCCAGTGTGACGCGCTTCATCAACGTGGCCAACCTGAGCTACGAAATTGCGCCTTGGCTGAACGTGGCTTACCGCGCAGGTCTGGACACATACACCGACCGTCGTAAGCAGATATACGATGTCGGCTCGTTGCGGGCAGCTGCTGGCCAAGTTATTGACCAGAGTCTGTATCGTACTGAAATCAATGGCGACCTGCTGGTAACGTTGAAGAAAGACAACATCCTGACGGAAGGCTTCAATGCCAACCTGTTACTCGGCCAGAATATCAACCAGCGTCGCTTGCAGGAGGTGTTTGCGCAGGGCGATGACCTGGTGTTGCCGAACTTCTACAACATCTCGAACGCCCGTATCTTCTCCAACGGTACCAGCGAGTTTACGTCTAAGCGGAGCCTGCTTGGCTACTACGGCCAGTTGTCGCTGTCGTACAACGATTACTTGTTCTTGGAATTAACAGGACGCGCCGATCAGTCGTCTACGCTTCCGGAGGCAAACAACACCTTCTTCTATCCGTCGGCGACGGTTGGTTTTGTATTCACTGACGCCTTCAAGATCTCCAACGACATCTTCTCGTACGGCAAAATCCGTGGTAACGTAGCCCGTGTAGGGCGCGACGCTAACCCGTATCAGCTGATTACCAACTATGTTGTGGCTACGCAAGGCAACAACGTAGCCAGCATCACGTTCCCGTTTAATATCAACAATACCACCTACGCTGGCTTTGACATCTCCAACCGTTTGGGAGGTGGTAACGCGTTGACTCCTGAGTTTACCAACTCGTATGAGGTAGGCACGAATCTGGGTTTCTTCAACAACCGGATTACGTTTGATGTGACGTATTTCAATACGGTCAGCGAAAACCAGATTCTACCAGTATCTACGGCTCCCTCCAGCGGTTTCACTACCCGGCTGGCAAACGTAGGACGGGTTGATAACAAGGGGATTGAGGCACTGGTAAACATCACGCCAGTCAAAAGTGATGCTTTCCGGTGGGACGTTGACGTCAACTTCACCCGCATCCGCAACACGGTAAAAGCTATTTCGGAAGGAGTTACGGAATCGGCTATTGAAGGAGCTGCTTTCACTGGCACCATCCCCTCTTTTGTGGTAGGGCAAGCTTACGGAGTAATCCGGGGCAACAAGAAGCCACGGGTAACGGATGAGAACAGCGAGTTCTTTGGTCGCTATATTATCAACCCCAACACTGGCCTCTTCAACCCAGAGATTCCTAACCAAGTTATCTCCGATCCGAACCCAGAATGGCAGGGCGGCATCAACAACCGTTTGAGCTTTAAAGGCTTGACTGCTTCGTTCTTGGTAGATGCCGTATATGGCGGCGACGTAATGTCGTTTACTGCGGCGACGTTCAGAGGCAATGGCTCATTTGAGAAAACCGGCGAAAACCGGGAAGCCCCACGAGTAATTCCCGGTGTTATCCAGACAGGCGTCAACGCGGATGGCCGGCCAACCTACCGTCCTAACGATATTCAGGTGGACGCGCAATCTTACTGGGGCAGCTTCGGCTTGCAGAGCGACCTGAACGTGTACGATGCTACAGCGTATCGTCTGCGGGAAGTCACGCTGGGCTATAGCCTTCCAAAGGCAATGTTGGAGCGGACTCCTTTCGGTCAGGCCAGCATTTCGCTCTCCGGTCGTAACCTGTTCTACTACGCCCCTAATGCTCCCTTCGACCCGGAGGTAAACACGCAGGGTGCCGGTAACATTCGTGGCCTGGAACTGCAAGGTTCGCCTAACGCCCGCAACTACGGCATCAACTTGCGCTTCACTCTGTAACAAGACTTTCAACGCACCTCATGAAATACTATAAATTAGCTACGCTGGCGTTGGCCGGCACGGTAGCTTTTGCCAGCAGCAGCTGCGACAATTTTTTGGATGTCAACAATAATCCTAACAACGCTGCTACCGCGCCACCCTCCGTTTTGCTGACCAGCACGGCCATCACCACGGCTTTTGCAAACGGTAACGAAATCAATCGTATCACTTCTTTGCTGGTACAGCACGTAGCCGGCACTGCCAACCAAGCCGCCGGGCAGGACGTGTACAATATCCGCGGAGGTCTTGACAACCAGTGGCAAGGAGAACTGTACCCAGGCGCACTGCAGAATGCCCAAGAGCTGATCGAAGCTGCTAATCGGTCGAGCAGCCCAGCTTACGCCGGCATCGGTAAGCTCCTGAAGGCGTATAATTTTGCCGTGACGACCGACTTGTGGGGAGACATTCCTTACTCTCAGGCTTTGGGTGGCTTGGCCAGACTTCAGCCCCGTTTTGATCGGCAGGAGGACATATACAAAGGAGCCGATGGCATTCAAAGCCTCGATGAATTGGTAAAGGAAGGCATAGCTGACTTGAGCCAGACTACGAACGTCTTGTTGCCATCTGTCACTGATGACCCCATCTACCGTGGTGATCTGAGCAAATGGCGCCGTTTGGGCAATACGCTCAGATTGAAGTTCGCCAACACTATCAGCCGGCGTGAGCCAGCACTGGCCAGAACCATTATCAACGAAGTCATTGCCAGCAACAACTTCATCAGCAGAAATGAGGATGACTTCCAAGTACCGTTTGGTGGAAGTGTAGGCAACCGCAACCCTATTTACGATTTCAATGGGGTGAACGTAGTCGGTAGCACACCAGGGCAGCGTCCGTTCGATATAACACTGAGCCAGCGTTTGCTCGACAGCATGCGGCTCAAGAATGATCCGCGCTTGCCTATCTACTTCAACACAGTGCCCAATACAGTGCCCGGTGCAACAGTTACCTCCAATCTGGGTACGTTCTTCGGTTTCCAGAATGGCAACAACGTTGCGGCTCCTGCTCTCGCAATTAACCGTTCGAAGTACAATGTATACATCACCGGTAACGCGGGTGAAGCACCTATTCGGCTGATCACCAATTCACAGCGTCTGTTTATCATGGCAGAGTCGGCTCTGATGCTGGGGACTTCTACCGGGGGTAGCACTGTGCAGATGCTGTATCAGGATGCTATCAGAGCTTCTATGACGAAAGCCGGCCTGACCACTGCGCAAGTAGATGCTTACTTCGCCGCCAATCCTTCCATTGCTATTCTGAGCGGCTCACAGGCCACTCAGCTTAACCAGATCATGACCCAGAAGTGGATTTCCATGGTAGGTAACGGATATGAAGCCTTCAATGACTACCGCCGCACTGGATATCCTAAACTGGCGCTGGTACTCAACCCTCAAGGTGATGATCCAACTATAATTCCTAAGCGCTTTGTGTATCCTGCTTCCGAGACTTCCGGCAACTCCAACAATGCACCGGCTGTGCTTCCGGGTACTGTAGTCCCTGTATGGTGGGATGTTCCGTAATTGCTGAACCAGGTTTCACTTCTTTTCTTGCTCCCCATGAAAAAAAATATAATTCAATACTGCGCTTTGGCGTTTCTAGCGTTTGTCTCTTTTTCCTGCGAGAAAGACTTCGGCGATAACCTAGGCCCTACTCAGGACAGCGTAGCTGACATCCCGGTGACTGTAACGAACGCTACCTATTTCGAGCGGTTCGCGACTGTAACCACCACCCTGGCTACCAGCAACAATGTGGTTATCACCATGGAGATTCCCGCAGGTAGCGGTGTGATCCGGGAAATCACCAAGGTTGCCACCGGTATTTCCGGTACCAATAACTTGGGCAACCTGAACAATACTGCTGTTGGTACGGCCTACAACACTACAGGTGCTGGCACTGCCGCCTCACCTTTTGTGCTGCGGCCAATCCCGGGTAATGGTACTAATCAGATTACGTTTACGACCAATCTGACCACGGACTACTTGCCGTACCGCACTCGTAATGGTGCCGCTTATGGTCCACTCAGAACCACCGGCACTCCGCCGGTTGTTGTATCTCCTAGCGCGCTGCCGCTTCCCAGTGCTACCACCATCCCAACCGAAATTCAATATTATTTCCGCTTGACGCTGGAGGATGGCCGAACGATTGTTCCGATGCCCGTGCGGGTTCGGATAATAGACTAAGCTATTTAAGCCAAAAAAGAGAAGCACTCCTGACCGATGGTCAGGAGTGCTTCTCTTTTTTGGCTCTAGCAGATATCTGTCAAGCGCACCACAATTGTCCCCTCGGTTGTAGGCGGATGCTGCAGCCAGCTAATGATCTGGCTGGCTGCTTTAGTTGGTGTTACCAGTTCTCCACTGTGCTTGAGTTCCGCAAACCGCTCAGCCTCGCTGAACTGCTCCTGCGTAGCGGTGCGGATGTGCTCCTGCATGGCGGTATCCAATACCCCGGGGGCCAGGCTGCGGATGCGGATGCCAGTACCGCGCAGATCCTGCTCCTTTTGCGCCACTGCCGAAAGGGAGTCGAGGGCGGCTTTGGAGGCGCAGTAGGCTGCCCAGCCATCCACGGGGCGCTGGGCGGCGCCGCTGCTGATATTGAGAATGGTGCGTGGAATAGTGGTCTGCTGCTGGTAAGTGGCCAGAAACGTGTTCATGAGCATGGCTAGCGCAATGACGTTCACGTCAAACACAAACTCGAAGTGCTCGTTCGGCAGTTCGCCCATATACTTCACCTCGCCCAGCACGCCCGCATTATTAATGAGCGTGATGCTGGCCGCATCCGGGCACGGCGGGAATACTTTAAACAAGTTGTTTTGCACGGCCAGCATGTCCGACAGGTCCAGCGGCTGATGGCGGTAGCGCTCATGCCGGATAGTGGCATGGCGCGATACGCCTGTTACCATGTTGTCCGGTTGCTGCAGCAGCTCGTCGGCCAGTGCCTTTCCTAAGCCGCGGCTAGCTCCGGTGATAATGTAGTAGTGCATAGGTGACAGGTGACAGGTGACAGGTGACAGGTGACAGGTGACAGGTGACAGGTAAAGGAAATACGACTCTAAACAAAAAGAAGCGGCCGGTGGCCGCTTCTTTTTGTTTGCAGGAACACTACTCTTCCCAGCCGACTGTTTTCTCTGGCTTGCTACAGAAGGTCATCACAGAATATACTGACTCAGGTCGCGGTTGCCGGCCATATCCTGCAGGCGTTCGTTCACCAGGTCGCGGGTGATGAGGATGCGGGCGTTGGGGCCGATGCGGTCCGGCACGTCGAACAGGATGTCATTGAGCAGGCGGCTCATCACCGTATGCAGGCGGCGCGCCCCGATATTCTCGACTTCAGCGTTGACGTTGAAGGCAATTTCGGCGAGCTGCTCCAAGGCGGCATCCTCGAAGGTCAGCACGACGTCCTCGGCCTGCAGTAGGGCTTCATACTGCTTGGTGAGGGCGTTCTTGGGGTCTTTAAGAATCCGGAAGAAGTCGTCTTTGGTAAGGCTCTGCAGCTCCACACGAATGGGGAAGCGGCCTTGCAGTTCCGGAATCAGGTCGGAAGGCTTGGCGACGTGGAAGGCGCCGGCGGCAATGAACAGGATGTGGTCGGTGTTGATGATGCCATACTTGGTGCTCACGGCCGAGCCCTCCACGATGGGCAGCAGGTCGCGCTGCACGCCTTCACGGCTGACGTCGGGGCCACCGCCGCCTTTGCCGCTGCGGCTGGCTACCTTGTCGATTTCGTCGATGAAGATAATGCCGGCGTTTTCGGCGTTGCGGATGGCTTCGTCCTTCACCTCATCCATGTCGATGAGCTTGGCCGCTTCTTCATCGAGCAGAATCTTGCGGGCTTCGGCAATCGTGACTTTGCGCTTGCGGGTTTTCTTGGGCATCATCGAGCCCAGCATGTCCTGCAGGCCGGCCATCGAGGCCTCATCCATGCCGGGAGCGCCGCCTAGCACGCCAATGCCGGGAGCGCCGCCCTGCTGCACCTTGATGTCGATTTTACGGTCGTCGAGCTCGCCGCTGCGGATTTTCTCGCGGAACTTGTCGCGGGTGCGCTCATTCAGCTCGTAATCCGACTCAGGCATGGCGCTACCGTCGTGGCTGCCGCCGAAGCCTACCGACGACTTGCTGCTCCCGCCATTAACCGACGGGATAAGGGCGTCCAGAATCAGGTCTTCCACGGCCTGCGCGGCCTGCACTTTCACTTCTTCTTTGCGGCGCTGCTTCACCTGGTTCACTGATTGCTCCACCAGGTCGCGCACCATGCTTTCCACATCGCGGCCGACGTAGCCTACTTCCGTGAATTTGCTGGCTTCCACTTTGGTAAAAGGTGCATCGGCAATGGCGGCCAGGCGGCGGGCAATTTCAGTTTTACCGACGCCCGTCGAGCCAATCATGAGGATGTTATTGGGCACGATTTCGCGCTGCATATCCAGCGGGGCGTGCAGGCGGCGCCAGCGGTTGCGCAGCGCAATGGCTACGTGGCGCTTGGCCTCGTGCTGGCCGATGATGTACTTATCCAGCTCGGCAACTATCTGCGACGGGGTAAGGAAGGTCTGGGAATCGAGCATAAAAGAGGTCGGGGAATAAACGTAGCGGGAATACCGCCGCTTTACCGGAATTGTTTGTGATGCAAACCACTGCGTTCCGGCTTTACTGCCCGCTGCAATAAATAGGCGGCTATTGATTCTTGACGAACAGCGTGTTTAGGTTGCGGGCGACGGTGAAGTAATTGGCGGCCCCGCTGGCGTGCAGGCCGGCGCGGGTGTAGTCGAGCTGAAACTGGCTGATGCGCAGCATGACGCCAAAGGAGATGCCGGCGCCTCCGGCGGCGTTGTCCAGCCGTAGCTCGCGGCGCTGCAGGTGGTTGTAGCCCAGGCGCAGGTTCAGGTTTTTGCCCAGCAGTAGTTCGCCGCCTACTGCGAAGTGCCGCGCTACTTTGTCGCCGAGGCTTTTCTTTTTCTTGATTTCCTCGCCGTTTTCATCCAGCTGGCCGCGCTGGTTGGGGTCGAGGTACACAATGTCGAGGCGCTGCAGGTTGTGGGCCGTGATGGAAAACCGCAGCGGCATGTGCTCGGGCTTGATGGAGGCGCCCAGCTGCACGTCCAGCGGCATTGGCTCGCGGCCGGCGCCGGCGTAGGGCCTGAGCTGGTAGCCGGCGTTTTTCACGGCTAGTCCCACTGTAAAGTCTTTCTCGGGGTGCTTAAAGACGGCACCCACATCGGCCAGCAGCGCTACCGAGTGGTTACCGCCGATGCCCGATACCGCCAGCTTGCCGGTACCAGCCAGCGTGAACGGGCCCTGCACATAGGCATACGTAAGGCCGGCGGCGTACTCGTTCACCGAAAATGTTCCCAGCGCATTACCGGCCGGGTCGCGCATGATCAGCTCGCCGTAGTTGAGGTAGCTCAGAGTCGCGCCCCACCGCTGCCCGGCATCTGCTTCCTTGGGCTTGAAAGCGTAGGCCAGGGTGCTTTGCTTGATGTCGGCCACATAATCGACAAACGATAGCGCCAGCCGGCCATCCATTTCGGCGTTCAGCAGCGCGGGGTTGCTGAGCAGCATCGTCGGGTCGGCGTCGCGCACGGATACGTTCACGCCGCCCAGGGCGGCGGTTTTGGCGCCCGGCGGCAGGTTCAGAAACGAGAAGGCCTGCTGCCCCCCGATCTGGGCCACGGCGGGTGACGCGCCCAGCCCCAGGGCAACGGATATGGGCACTAGTATACGGCGGTGTAGCAGTCCAATCATCGGGTACCAAGATACGGCGTTTAGCAGGTAGTTGCAGAGGCTAAGACGGCCAAAACAGCGCATTTATTGTATCCCCGCATGGGAGTTTGCGCACATTAGCGGCCGGCAAGCGAGGCGCAGGTAACAAGCGTTGCGTCCCATCCGCCGGCCAGCCGCCAATGGCGCGGCTCCATGCCCGTAACTACTGCACCTCCACGCTATGCGACGGCGCTACGGGCGCTTCGTCGCGCACAATCAGCGGCATCGGGTGCGACACCAGCTCATCCAGCAACGCCACCCGCAGCACGTCGTCTACCCGGTCGGCGTAGTGAATCGTGAGGTCCTTGACGTACTCGGCAGGAATTTCCTCGATGTCCTTGCGGTTCTTCTGGCACAGGATAATGTCGCGGATGCCGGCGCGCTTGGCAGCCAGCATCTTCTCCTTGATGCCGCCCACCGGCAGCACTTTGCCCCGCAGCGTGATTTCGCCGGTCATGGCGAGGTGGCTGCGGATTTTGCGCTGCGTAAATACTGAGGCAATGCTGGTGAAAATGGCAATGCCAGCACTCGGCCCGTCCTTGGGCACAGCGCCCTCAGGGAAGTGAATGTGCAGGTCGTACTGGTCGAAGAGGCGGTAGTCGATGCCCAGCTCGTCGGCGCGGCTGCGCAGGTAGCTGAGCGCCGTAATGGCCGACTCCTTCATCACGTCGCCGAGCTGGCCCGAGAGCGTAAGCTTGCCCCGGCCCCGGCTCAGCAGGCTTTCAATGAACAGAATGTCGCCGCCCACGCTGGTCCAGGCGAGGCCCGTGACCACGCCGGCGGTTTCGTTGTCCTGGTACAGGTCCCGGTCGAAGGTGGCCGCGCCGAGGATGCGGGTGATGTCCTTAGGCTCCAGCGCCGCCGGGAATTCCTCCTTCATGGCCTTGCTCTTGGCAATGTTGCGCACCACGGCCCCCAGCTTGCGCTCCAGACTGCGCACGCCGCTCTCACGGGTGTAGTCGTCTATCACGCGCGACAGGGCGGGCGTGGTGATGGCTACGTCTTTGGTGCTGAGGCCGTGGTCGGTGAGGAGCTTGGGCCAGAGGTGCTTTTTGGCAATCTGGGTTTTCTCTTCCAACGTGTAGCCGGTCAGGTCGATGATTTCCATCCGGTCGCGCAGGGCGGGCTGAATGGTTTCCAGCGAGTTGGCCGTGGCAATGAACAGCACCCGACTCAGGTCGTATTCCACCTCCAGGTAATTGTCGGTGAAGGTGGAGTTCTGCTCGGGATCCAGCACTTCCAACAGTGCCGAGCTGGGGTCGCCGCGGAAGTCGGAGGCCAGCTTGTCAATCTCGTCGAGCACGATGACGGGGTTGGAAGCGCCGGCTTTCTTGATCTGGGCGATGATGCGGCCGGGCATGGCGCCCACGTAGGTTTTGCGGTGCCCCCGGATTTCAGCTTCGTCGCGGACGCCGCCCAGGCTCATGCGCACGTATTTGCGGCCCAGGGCCTTGGCAATGGAGCGGCCCAGGCTGGTTTTGCCCACGCCGGGCGGGCCATAGAGGCACAGGATGGGCGCTTTCAGGTCCTGCTTCAGCTTGAGCACGGCCAAGTACTCGATGATGCGCTCCTTCACCTTTTCCATGCCGTAGTGGTCGGCATCAAGGATTTTCTTGGTGCGCTTCAGGTTGAAGTTGTCCTTGGTCTGCTCGGCCCAGGGCAAATCGAGCAGAAACTCCACATAGTTCACGCTCAGCGGATACTCGGCGGCCTGCGGGTTCACGCGGCCCAGCTTATCCAGCTCCTTGGCAAAGTGCTTGGCCACGGCCTCGGGCCACTGCTTGAGCTTGGCCCGCTGCCGGAACTTGTCGAGCTCCTGGTCGGGGCTGTCGCCGCCACCCAGCTCGTCCTGCAACACTTTTATCTGCTGCCGCAGGAAGTAGTCGCGCTGCTGCTGGTCGATGTCGGTGTGGACCTTGGTGTGGATTTCGTGCTTGATTTCGAGGTGCTGGATTTCCTTCAGCATCAGCTCCAGCAGCATGGTGCCGCGCTCCACGCCGTCGTTTATTTCCAGCAGCTTCTGCTTCTGCCCCACTTCCACGTTGATGTTGGAACTGAGGAAATGCGTCAGAAACGAAGGCGACTCGATGTTGTCGAGGGCCACCTGCGCTTCCTGCGGAATCTCGGGGTTGAGCTTAAGCATTTTGGCGGCCGCGTCCTTCAGCGAAGCCACCAGCGCCTTTACTTCCTTGGACACTTTGTCGGGGAAGATTTCGGGGGCGTAGCTGACGCGGGCCGTGAGGTAGGGAGTGCTTTGCAGCTCTTCCTCAATCTGGAAGCGCGACTGGCCCTGGATGATGATGGTGGTGTTGCCATCGGGCAGCACCAGCAGCTTCAGGATTTTGGCCATGGTGCCCACCTGATACAGGTCGGCCAGCGTGGGGTCGTCGTGCTGGTTGTTTTTCTGCGCCACCACCCCGATGATCTTATTGCCCCGGTAGGCCTTGCGTACCAGCCGGATGCTTTTCTTGCGCGTAACCGTAACGGGCAACACCACCCCTGGAAACAGCACCGTGTTGCGCACCGGCAGCAGCGGCAGCGTTTCGGGCGACTCCTGGCCGTTGAGCGGCTGTTCGGGGTCGGCGGCTACAATGGATACGATATCAGAAGAGTCGTCGGTCATCAGCAGGAAAGGCGAAGAAAAAGCAGCAGGAATAGAAGGCATATACGCGGATCGAAACAAAAGCGGTAGGCGGTGCCAGAATGACAGCACCGCGGCCGTCAGCCCGGGCCAAAGCGCGCCTGCTACCGAATATACAGGTTTGACAAGCGCCGTGCCACCCCGCCGCGGGCCCGCCATCTGCGCCGCGCTGGCACCCGGCCCGGCCACTCCGGCAGGCCTGCCAGCATATAGCGGGGTATACCTGAAAATTCCTATTTTTGACGTTCCGCGCCGCTCCCGGCCGGCTTCGGTGTTTTATTCTGCTATGTTCCGCTCGTTCCGTTCTTTTTTATTGCTGCTGTGGCTGGCTGTTCTGCCGTTGGCCTCGCAGGCCCAGAAAATTGCCAATGCCCGCACCCGCGTGGTCTGGTCGCGCCCCGACCCCAACCCCACGTTTCCGAACATCAACCGAATAGCGTTCTACGAAAACAAAAAAGAGCTTAAAGCCATTCAGAAGGCCGAAAAACGCCGGCAGTGGCGCCAAGCCCGCGTACTGCTGGGCGAATACGTGGGCAAGTTCGGCATTGAGAATTTCTACAAAAACACCCCGATGCTGTGGCGTATGGCTCAGCTCTGGGAAAAGGAAGGTGACCAGGAGCACGCTAAGGCCTACTACCGCCTAGCCCTCAAGCACCACCGCCAGGACGTGAAGAAAATCCAGCTCTACTACGATTCGCTGGAGCAGAAAACGGCTGATTTCTACGTGCCGCTGAAGGTGTACTACGAACTGGTGGAGTACCGCAAGAACATCGTGGCCTTCCGCCCGCCCAAAGGCGTGCTCACCACCATGGGCGACGCCATCAACTCGACGGTGGAAGACTACGGCCCCACGCTGAACCCCGATGCCAGCATGCTGCTGTTCTCGTCGAAGCGCAAGGTGCGCGGCGGCATCAAGCAGGTGATTGACGAGGACCTGTACGTGTCGCGCAAGGACGGCGACCTGTGGACCGACGCCGAGCCGCTGCCCAAGCCCATCAACTCGCCCTACAACGAGGGCTCGGCCTGCTTCACCAAAGACGGCAAAACCATCTACTTCGCCCGGTGCGAGTGCCCCAGCTGCCACGGCAACTGCGACCTGTTCACGTCGACGTTCCAGGACGGGCAGTGGAGCGTGCCCAAGAGCCTGGGCTCCCAGGTAAATTCCGGCGCCTGGGACTCGCAGCCTACCCTTTCGCGCGGCGAAGACACCCTGTATTTCGCCTCCGACCGGCTGGGCGGCTTTGGGCTTTCGGACATCTGGTACACCTACAAAACCAAAAACGGGCAGTGGGCCAAGGCCCTGAACATGGGGCCGGTGGTGAACACCCGGGAAAGCGAGGTAAGCCCCTTTTTCCACCCGCTCTACAACGTACTGTACTTCAGCTCACGCGGGCAGCTGCTCAACTACGGCGACTTCGACATCTACAAAACCTACCGGGTGCAGGGCCGCTGGCAGGAGCCGCGCAACATCGGGCCGCTGGTGAACGGCAAGGGCTCGGAGTACTACTTCACCATCGACAGCGAGTCGAAGAACTTGTACTACGCCCGCTCCGAGGAAAAGGAAATGAAAAACCTGGACCTCTTCTCGTTTCCGCTGCCAATGGAGGCGCAGCCGCTGGCCACCACCCATGTGGAGGGCCTGCTGATGGACTCCGTCAGCCGCAGGCCGCTGGGCGGCATCGTCACCATCGTCGATACCGACAACGGCATTGAGGTGGCGGCCAAGTACCTGCGGCCCGACGGCTCGTTTGACTTCGACCTGATTGATGGCTCGCACTACGTCATGATCATTCAGAGCCCCGATTTCTTTAGCCTGGAAAAGAAATTTGAGCTGCGCGGCGACACGGTGATGAAGCTCATGACCAATTCGATTGACTACGGCCTGCCGCTGATTTTCCGCAACATCGAGTTCGATCAGGACAAGTCGCACATCCGGGCATCCATGCAGCCCATCCTCGACCGGATTGCGCTGTTCATGGTCGACCACCCGACGTTCCGCCTCAGCATCACGGGCCACACCGACTCCAAGGGCGACCCGGATTTCAATGAGCGGCTCTCGCAGGAGCGGGCGGAGTCTATCCGGCGCTACATCGAAACCAAGGGCAAGCTCAAGCCCAACCGCATCGACAGTTTCGGCTACGGCTCCACCAAGCCGCTGAAAGAGGAAATCACCGACGAAGACGCCAAGACCAACCGCCGCGTAGAGTTCCGCCTCATCCGGCCCGACGGCGAAGAAGGCAAGAAGCCCGCCGCCGATGGCGGCGGTGAGTGGAAGTAGCCAACTGTAGCATAGGCTTCAGCCTGTGCCGGCTGTCATTGCTAGGAGGTACGACGAAGCAATCCTTCCTCTCCGTGCTCCAAGCGTAAATTAAGCAGAAAGCCCTCCGGCACTAGGTTACACACCTAACGCCGGAGGGCTTTGCTGTAAAGGAAGTGTCTGCCACGAGAGGAAGGATTGTTTCGACACTGGCTTGATGCGCCACATGCTCGCAATGACAGCGGGCGCAGGCTAAAGCCTATGCTACATGCCGCTACCAGCTGAACTTCTGGGTTTCCTCGCCGTCGCGGAACAGCTGGCTTTGCTTTTTGCCGCCGGATTCCAGGTTCACGATGTTCATCTGGTCGGGGAATTGGTCTAGCAGCAGCGTGTTGCGTAGCGTGAAGCCGGTGAGCGGCCGGGCGGTTTTCAGGGTGAAGTAGAGCCAGTGGGCATCCCGCTCCTTTTGCAGCCCCAGCAGCTGCAGCGGCAGCGTTTCGCCGGGCCGGGCCCCAAATACCAGCGACTTGCGCAGTAGCGCCGTAGTCAACTGCAGCACCAGCGGCTTGGGGGTCTGGTCGAGGTTGATTGGCGTGGGCTGCCCCACCGACAGGGCCTTCTCGAAGTCGTCGGTGAAGACTTTGAGGGCTACTTCCAGCTGCTGCTTTGCCGGATTGTAGCGCACATCCAGGATGCTGGCGTGGTAGGTGTGCGCCCACACCGTGAGCGAGGCCAGCAGCAGCAGCGAGAACAACAGAAATTTACGGAACATCATAGGAGAGTAAGACAGGAACCCGGCCGGGGCGATAATCGTGCCGGGGCCGGCAGTGCGCGCAGGCAGGCCCGGGCGGCAGCCGGCGGCTACCAGACGGGTTTCGGGGGGCGGGGCTGCAAAAGTAACGGGCTTCTCTACCTTTGCGGCGGGCGCGGCTTTGGCCCGGACGTATGCATACGTCCAAGATGGGCCGCCACGCGCCCCTTTCTCGCAACATTCCAACTGACCCGATATGGCGCACAACACTCCTACTACCTCTATTCCGGCCCAGACCATGCAGCTTGGCTCCTACCAGGCCGCTGTCGACAGCAAGCTGCAGGAATTCAACGATAAGCACTTCACAGCGGGATTCTGGCAGAAGCAGGCCGACCTGTGGGTGCAGGACGCCGACGCACAGCACAGCCTGCGCAGCTTCATGGGCTGGCTGCGCGTAGCTGAAACCATGCTGCCCCGGGTGAGCGAAATCCAGGACTTTGCCCGGGAGGTAAAAGCCGCCGGCTTCAAGCATGTGGTGGTAATGGGCATGGGCGGCAGTACCATGACGCCCATCGTGTTCAAACAAGCCTTCGAGCAAAGCGCCGACGGCATTCCGCTGTCCGTGCTCGACACCACCAACCCCGGCTCGGTGCGCGAGATTGAAGCCGCCGTGCCACTAGCCGAAACCCTGTTTGTGGTAGCCAGCAAATCGGGCACCACGGCCGAGCCCCTGGCCTTCGGCGACTACTTCTACGCCCGCCTGAAAGAGCTGAAAGGCGACAAAGCCGGCGAAAACTTCGTGGCCATCACCGACCCCGGCTCCAAGTTCGTGACCCAGGCCACCGCTGAGGGCTACCGCCGCATTTTCCTGAACTTCACGGAAGTGGGCGGCCGCTTCTCGGCCCTCTCCTACTTCGGGCTGGTGCCGGCGGCACTGTATGGCATCGACATTAAAACGCTGCTGGAGCGCGCCATTGGCATGATGCAGGCCAGCGGCTCCGAGGGCGACGTAGCCAACAACCCCAGCCTGGAGCTGGGCGTGGCGCTGGGCGTACTGGCCCAGCAGGGCCGCGACAAGCTCACGCTGGTGGTGCCCGCCGGCCTCTCCGACTTCGGCCTGTGGCTGGAGCAGCTCATTGCTGAAAGTACCGGCAAGGAAGACAAAGGCATCCTGCCCCTGGCCGGCGACCCGCTCAACGGCCCCGAGGTATATGGCCAGGACCGTGTGTTTGTGTACGTGGGCTACGAAGGCCAGCCGGACGCCGACAACCGCCAGAAAGTGGCCGCGCTGCAGGCCGCGGGCCATCCGGTAATCACCATCCTGCTCCATGATGTGCTGGACCTGGGCCAGGAGTTCTTCCGCTGGGAGGTGGCCACGGCCGTAGCCAGCGCCGTGCTGCAGCTCAACCCCTTCGACCAGCCCAACGTGCAGGCCGCCAAAACCGCCACCGACCAACTGATGAAAGTGGTAGTAGAAAAAGGCGCGCTGCCCCAGACCAGCTCCCCGGTGCTGGAGCAGGACGGCCTGGCCTACTATACCAGCGTAACGGGCGCCACCCCCGCCGACGTGTTGCGCGCCTTCTTCGACCAGACCAAAGCCGGCGACTACCTCTGCATTCAGGCCTACCTGATGGAAACGCCCGCCCTGAACGCTGAGCTGGACGAGCTGCGCGCCCTGGTGCAGCTGCGCAAGCACATTGCCACGGCTTCGGGCTACGGCCCGCGCTTCCTCCACTCCACCGGCCAGTACCACAAAGGCGGCCCAGACACCGGCCTGTTCCTGCAAATCACGACCGACCACGCCCAGGACCTGGCCCTGCCCGGCCGCCCGTACACGTTCGGCACGTTCCAGAACGCCCAGGCCGCCGGCGACCTGCAGGCCCTGCACGACTACAACCGCCGCACCCTGCGCGTGCACCTCGGCACCACCGGCGAAGAAGCCGGCGTAACCAAGCTGCTACAAGCTTTGCGCACGGCCCTACCCGCCGAGTAACATAGGTTTCAGTACATCACCTGAAACAGAAAGAGGCTTGCCGTTTGGCAAGCCTCTTTCTGTTTCAGGTGATGTGGAAAACCAAACCAGCTCCGTCCACAAAATCCGTGAAATCCGCTAAAATCCGTGATAATCCGTGATCCTAGCGGCCGAAGTCGTCCTGCACGCGCACGATGTCGTCTTCGTCGGAAGGTTGGGCAGCATCGGTATGCTGCCAGATTTCAGCCAGCACGCCCCAGCCGCTTAGGCCCACTAGGCGGTGCCGCTCGCCTTGGCGTAGCGTGACGGTGTCGCCGGGCTGGTAGGTGTGTAGCGCGCCTTCCTCATCGGTGCTGCTCGTGACTACGCCCACCGGCCCCTGCACCACGCGCCAGATTTCGGCGCGGCGGTGGTGGTACTGCCACGACAGGCGCCTCTCGGGTGCCACCAGCAGAATCTTGGGGCTCAGCCGGCCGGAAATGCGCAGCGTTTCGACGGAGAGGTTATCGAAGTATACGTCGGCGAAGTGCTGGGCCTGATTTTCATCAATCACAAAGAAGCCGCCCCATGGCCGGGCCCGGTCCTGCATATCAATAGTGAAACCTTGCTGCTGCAGCTGCTTTTCGGTTTGCTGAAACAGCTGCGTCTTTTGCTCGTCGAGGGTGCTCATCCGGAAAAGGGAGAAGAAATAGATGCGGTACGTTCGGCAAGAAAGCAAAACGCCTGACAATAGCCTGCACAAAGACAAACTACCATCAGGCGCCGGAAAAGGCTCGCAGCTTACCAAAAACGCCCTACATAGCTGATAGCGTATGCTTCAGCCGTGAGCCCGGGCGTCAGGAAGCTGCCTTAAATCCCGATTTTCTTCAGGATGGGGTTGATGATGAGTACGAAGGCCATGAGCGTCAGCAACAGCATCATGCCTACCTTCTGGGCATTCTCCATGAACTTATCGGAGGGCTTGCGGCCGGCTACCATCTCGTAGAGCAGGAACACCACGTGGCCGCCGTCGAGGGCCGGGATGGGCAGCAGGTTCATGAAGGCCAGCACCATGGAGAGCATGCCGGTCATGGTCCAGAACCAGACCCAGTCCCAGGTGGGGCCATACTGCTGGGCAATTTCCCAGGGGCCGCCCACCGACTTACGGAAGGAAGCCTCGCCCTTGAAGATCTTGCCGAACGCCGTTATCTGGTTGGTGATGACGCCAAAGGCCTTTTTGGCACCTACCGGCACCGACTCGCCGAAGGAGTAGTAGCGCACCGATTCTTTGAGCAGTGACTTGGGGAAGAAGCCCAGGTGGCCTTCCTCATCCACGGTAATGTCCAGCGTTTTCATGGCGCCGGCGCGTTCCACGGTCAGCTTCACGGGCTTGCCGGCGCGGGCCAGCAGATCCTTCTGAAACTCGGGGAAGAACTCCACTTTCTTGGTGTCGAGCTGCACGATCCGGTCGTTGGGGAGCAGGCCACCCACGGCGGCGGGGCTGCCGGAGTTCACGCGGTCCACTGCAAACGGGTTACGGGGCATCACAAACCGTTCTGGCCCCTGGTCGGAGAGGCGGTCCAGGAAGTTGGCCGGTACGGGCACGTCAACCAGCTGGCCCTGGCGCTCCACGGTGTAGAACGAGTTGGAGCCCATCATCACGTCGGGGCTATATACCTCATTGAACTCGGTGAAGGGCCGGCCGTTGATTTTCACGATTTTGTCGCCGGAGCGGAAGCCCATTTCCTCGCCCAGCTTGCTGGGCAAGATGCCGTAGCGCACCTCGGAAGCCGGCAGGTACGTATCGCCCTGCGAGTAGGTGAGCAGCGTGAAGATGAGGACGCCGGTGATGACGTTCATGATGATGCCGCCCAACATCACAATCAGGCGCTGCCAGGCGGGCTTGGCCCGGAACTCGTTGGGCTGGGGCTCGGCGGCGAGGCTGTCGGCGTCCTGGGTTTCGTCGATCATGCCGTGGATGGCCACGTAGCCGCCCAGCGGAAACCAGCCGATGCCGTATTCCGTGTCGCCGATTTTCTTTTTCAGCAGCGCGAAGTTGAGCACGTTCGGCAGCGGAAACAGGAAGTCGAAGAAGATGTAAAACTTATCGACCCGGATTTTAAAGTATTTGGCGGTTGCGAAGTGTCCGAACTCGTGCAAGCCAACCAGAATGGAAAGGCCCAGCAGCATTTGCCCGGCCATGATGAGAATTTCCAACGGTACAGATCAGTTTAAGTAGGAGCGGGAAGTATCCCGCCTGCCCTTGCCAGATAGCAACGGCTGAATCAAGAAGAAAAGTGTCAGATGCCTGATAACGCGAACCGGCAGCCAGGCAAAGCCTGCCCCCCCTACTTTCGTACCAAACACTCCTGCGCAACGCGACGTGCCTCCTTGTCAGTAAGCACGTAGTCGTCCAGCGACGGATTGGCAAGGTACGAAACCCGGCTCAGGCACTCCTCCACCACGTCCGACATTTCCAGAAATCCCACTTCATCGCGCAGAAAGGCCGCTACGGCCACTTCGTTGGCGGCGTTGAGCACGCAAGGCGCATTGCCGCCAAGCTCCATGGCACCAAACGCCAGCGCCAGGTTGCGGAAGGCCGTTGTGTCGGCGGGCTCGAAAGTGAGTTGGGGATAGTCCAGGAAATGGAAGCGCGGAAACTGGTTGGCCAGCCGCTGCGGGTAGCCCAGCGCGTACTGAATGGGCAGCTTCATATCGGGCACACCCAGCTGGGCCTTCAGGGAGCCATCCTCGAACTGCACCAGCGAGTGAATGATGCTTTGCGGATGCACCACCACCTCAATCTGCTCGTTGCGCAGCCCGAACAGCCACTTGGCCTCAATCACCTCCAGGCCCTTGTTCATGAGCGAAGCCGAGTCGATGGTGATTTTGGCGCCCATATCCCAGTTAGGGTGCTTGAGGGCCTGGGCCTTCGTGACCTGGGCCAGCTGCTCGCGGCTGCGGCCCCGAAACGGCCCGCCCGAGGCCGTGAGAATGATTTTCTCGATGGGGTTCTGCTCCTCCCCTACCAGGCACTGAAAGATAGCGGAGTGCTCGGAATCGACGGGGAGCAGGCGCACGCCGTGCTCCTGCACCAGCCCGGTGATGAACTGGCCGGCCACCACCAGCGTTTCCTTGTTGGCCAGCGCAATGTCCTTGCCGGCCCGAATGGCGGCCACTGTGGGCAGCAGCCCGGCATAGCCCACCATGGCCGTGAGCACCACGTCGGTGTCGGGGCGGGCGGCTACTTCGGTGAGGGCGGCCGCGCCGGCCAGCACCTCGGTTTCGGGCTGCCCGGCCAGGGCGTCGCGCACCTGCTGGTACTTGGCTTCGTCGCCGATGACCACAGCGGCGGGCCGGAACTCGCGCGCCTGCGCTATGAGCAGTTCGGCGTTGGACTGCGCCGACAGGGCCGAAACGAGGAACCGACCGGGCTGGGCGCGCACCACGTCGAGGGCCTGGGTGCCGATGGAGCCGGTGGAGCCCAGCAGACTGACGCGTTTGGGGAATTCAGAGGGCATAGAAAAATCGGGATACTGGGGTAAGCAAAGGTAGTGCAAGCCCGCACAGTTAAGAGCCGCTATTGCGGGCGTTGTGGGCGGCCGTGGCTGTGCGGGCAGAACCATTCAGCCGGAATCCGGCCTGCCGCCCCGAAAACCGCGTACTTTGCCCTTTCAGCTACTTGCCTACTCCCCGTGAACGAACCTGCCGCCGCTTCTGCTGCCTTCGACAAAGCCCGCACCGGCCTGTGGGCCAGCCTGCAAAAACACATGAGCACCGTGTACGCCGCCGAAAAGCAATTTCGGGCGGCCACCGCCTTCACCACCGAATTCCCGTTCTCCGCCGCCGCCCTGGAACCCCAGCAACTGCTCGACTACCAGCACCAGCGCGCCGTTCTGCGCGACCTGTTCGTGGATGAAACCAGCCAGCTCGACAGCCTGGTGAAAGCCGTGCGCCAGAAAAGCTACGCCGAAGACGACAAGAAACTGCTGTTTCTGATGGTTCTGGGCTACATGGACGTGGCCGCCACCATCTTCACCCTGCTCGACACGCACCGCCCCAGCCGCATGGAAAAGGACGAGGAGCTGGAAGAAGCAGCCACCAAATTTGAGCGGGTCCGCAATTTTGTACGCCTCAATATCCGGGGCCTGGGGAGCCTGCTGCCGCGGCTTTAGGCGGCTGGCCGGTAATCCGGAAATTTGGTTCTGATAGCAGGGCTCGAACCTGCGTCCACCCGGACCGAGAGCCGGGCGCTCTACCACTGAGCTATATCAGAAACAACTATTGATGAGAGCAGGATTCGAACCTACGTCCACCCGGGTAGAGCCGGGCGTTCTGCCGCTGAACTATCTCATCAAGTACTACCGCTTATGCTTTCGCAGGCGGTTACATGGGCTTACCGGAAAAATACCGATGGCGCTTTAATATGGTGGCAAGATAGGGGTTTGCCACGCTTACGCCATGCACCAGCTCTGGAGTGGGCCGAAACGCTACCACTCCGTGCGGGCGGGGCGCCAACCACCCTGACTTATACGGATCGAGCCCGGCACGCTGGCAGGCCGTGGTAATATCAGCTGCCGTGCAAGTTGCCTCGTTTATCAGTACCTCCCAAGGCAGCGGCAGGGCATTCCACACCTGGGTATTCGGGTCGAGACCCTGGCCGGCACTGTGGTGCCAGGCCACTACATCAGCCGCCATCAGGCGCAGTGCTTTGCCGAAGCACATGGCCTCCAGCACAAATTCCATTCCCAGGGCGTACAGCAGGTTAATCCAGTTGTCGCGGGCCTTGTTCCAGGCTCCGGCGGCGGCATTCCAGGTAGACGAGTCGTCTCCGCGCTTCACTACCATCGTGTGGCGAGCAAATGAATTTACCTCCCATACTTGCTTGAGGTACGTTGCCAGGCTGTGCAGAATGGTTGTCCACTGGCCCAGCAATTCTCCTTGCCGGGCAGCAGAAAGCTGGGCCAGCACGCCAGGAGCAGGATACACCTGGGCCAGGGCCCACCAGTTAGTAGTAGCTTTCGGAACCGGCGGTACCGGCGTCAGCCACTGGGCCAAGCCCTTGCGCGCAGGCTCATAACACCGCTGCAACAGCATTTCGGCCACTTCGTCAAACGGGCGTTGCTGTCCCGAAATGGTGAATTCGCTTCGCAGGTTGCAGCGCGCTGTGTAGTAGGCAATGAACGCCGCAGTGGCCTCATCCCGTGCAAACTCCTCGTAGGAAATCTGGTGCGCCAACCCATGTTTGGCTAACTGCTCCATCTCCGCCTTATACGCTTCCGCCTGCATTTTTTGCAGCTTGTGTTCGATGTGGCGCAGGCTGCGAAACAGCTTATTGTACTGTCTTTTCGATATATCCAGGCCAGCCGCTTTCCGGCCAGTACGATCCAGGCGGTGGTTGAGGTAATCATTCTGTCCCGGTTCCTTGCTGATCAAGGGACTGAGCTGACACAACACCGCTTCCACTTCCGAGCTGGCAGCATAGCGGAGGGCTTCGTTTATTTCCGTCTTGAATAACTCGGCCGCTTTGCGCACCTGCTTTTCGGCCCCTACCGGTGCCCGGAATACCTGGCTCATGGCCGTGTGTTGCCAAAAGCTCCGGCGCAGCGAATGGTTGACAGCCCGTTGTAGTATAGCTAACTGGCCACGGTCCAGTTGATGCTCCAGAAGCGGCAGAAGCATCTCGGCAACATCTTCCGGCCGCCGGCGCTGACTTAAGGTTGTGTGTAGTTCCTGTAAACTCATCGGATTGGATAGGCCAGAGGTAAATGAGCTGTCGAAATAATTACCCGAATGTCACTGAATTTCCTCAATCCGGACCGGCTTGCCGTTGAACGCAGCTGCCTCCCCGGCGCGCTTGCCGGCCAGCGCCGCTGCCACCGGTGCGGCGGCCGATACGGCAAAGTAGTCCTTCCCCTCCACGGTGAACTTGCCCGCGCTGATACCGAGGTAGAATATGCCCATGCTGGTGTGTACCAGGGCGCCAGGCCGCACAGTGTCGCAGGAAAGGTCGGGATGGATACGTTGCAGCTCGCCCTGAAGCTGTTGGGCCTGCCGCAGCTGCACGGTGTTTCGGTCCCGCTCATTCTGGGCCATGGCGCGGCCGGTTTCGTACTTATCGCCGGCGCTACTCTTGGTTTCGGAATTGGCCGACTCCTGGGCCGCCTGGATGGCAGCCTGGCAGGCGTCGATACGTTCCTGCACGTAGGCCAGGCAGAGGGAGTGGAGGGTGGGTTTTAGTGAGTTCATGATGCGCAATCAAAAAATCTGATGGTTGGTGGCGTCTCAACTGCATTAGCAGAGACTTTTGAGAAAGCCGCCAAATTTTTGGGTGAGCACGGGTTTGTAATAGAGAATATTCTCATGCAGAACCACTTCCACCTCTTCCTCTAAGTCGAGCAGCGGCCCCGTGCTGGAAGCGTATTTCAAACGAGCACGCTGCAAGCCGCCTTCCTTCGTGATGTAGTCCACCTGAGGATATTCCAGCCAAGTCCAGCTTCCGGCCACTCGAACGTACTCGCTCTTGTAGTCCACTACCACTGCCCAGGTGTGAAACCCTTCTCGAAGGATTTGTTTGCTCTTCGCTCGACTCAGCAGCCATACGGCTACCAGTCCGCAAGGAACCAGAGCATAGGGTATAATTGAGCTTAATTTCACTTTACCCTAATTTGTAGAGACATCTGCCCCCGGTAAACACAATAGAATATTGGCGCTTATTCCCGTCAGGTGCCGGGCAGTAGCCAACCGGTAGCCAGCAATGGCAGCAAATCCCGAAGCCGGGCTTCCTGCTGCCGGGTGAAGTCCAAACATACAACCGTATCAATTGCTTCCGTCGCCATATTCGGGGCCAGGTTAACGGCATACCACAAGGCTTCGGCTAAATCGGGGTCGGCAGTAGTTACAGGCGCATAGTCGTAATCGAACGGAAGCTGGTGCTGTTCTTCCCATTCCAAAGCCTGCAGCACAATCTCCATATCGAAATCGTCCTCCAGCGTGGCCGCCCACTGCCCGGTGCAGCCAATGCCGGCTGGGGACCGGTGCAGACAAACAGTCAGCGCCGTATTCGGCACTTGCGCGGCTTCGTCCGCAATGGCCAGCAGTAGCCAATTGGAGTGCGGCAGCTGCGCAGCCCAGGCTTCATGAGCCGTGGACACATACTGAACACTCAGGTTGTTGACAGAGCCGAGTACCATAAGTTTCATGCGTCTACTTCCTGCAGCCTACGTTGCTTCCTGCATCATACGCTTCACTGCTGTGGTCCACTGCATATCTTTGGGCTGTACTACCACCACCCGAAAGCCGTGCCGCTCGCCTTCCAGCCGCACGCCTTCGGAATCATCTACCAGCAGGTCGAGGCCAAACGTGGGCGGGTGCTTGCTACACTGGGCCCGCACTTCCCGGTTGTGGCGCGGCTGATTGACGACACCATCCAGCCGGATGCCGTGCAGCCAGAACAGCCGCCGGATATGCCACACGCTGCGGTAAGACGTAGTATACACCCACACTTCCCACCCCTGCGCCCGACAGTAGGCCACCAATTCCATTACTCCTTGCCGCAGTCCTTCCGCACCCAGCAGACGCGCCAGCAGCGGCCAGCGGGGTTGCTCCAGCGGAAACGGGTAGTTGTTGCGGATGAGCGTATTGTCGAGGTCGAAGGCGAGGCGCATTACCAGGGATGCTATGTAAAAACGCTTCCTTACCCAACGCCCAGCAGCCCTTCCGCCAGCGTCCGGTCGTTGCTCAGGCGGGGCACTTTGTTCTGGCCGCCGAGTTTGCCCTGGCTTTTCATGTAGCGCTGGAAGGCCCCGGCCGGCAGCGGCGTGAGCAGCAGTGGGGCCAGGATGTGGCCGGCCAGCAGGTCGTCGTAGTAGGTGTTGCGCTGGCGCAGGCCCGTGTCGAGGGTGGCAGCGAAGGCGGCAGGGTTGTGGGGAGGATGGGCAAATTCCACCAGCCACTCGTGGCGGGAGGGCACGGCAGGGTCGTCGCTGACGCGGGGCGCGACGGTGAACTCCACTACTTCCGTCTCGGGATGCTGGCGCATGGCTTCGCGCAGGGTCTGCTCCACTTCTTCGCCGATAACATGCTCGCCGAAAGCCGACAGGAAGTGCTTGATGCGGCCCGACACCACCACCCGAAACGGGTACTTGCTCACGAAACGCACCGTGTCGCCGATAGAGTAGCCCCAGAGGCCGGCGTTGCTGCTCAGCACCAGCGCATACTGGCGGTCCAGCTCCACTTCGGCCAGCGTCAGGCGGGGCGGGTTAGGCTCGAAGAACCGCTCGGCCGGGATGAACTCGTAGAAGATGCCCGCGTCCAGCAGCAGCAGCAGCCCGGGGTTGCCGGGCTCGTCCTGGAAGGCCAGAAAGCCCTCGGAAGCCGGAAACAGCTCCACGCTGTCCACGGGCCTGCCGATGGTGTCGAACAGCTTTTTGCGGTAAGGTTCGAAGTTGACGCCGCCGTACACGAACAGGTCGAAGTCGGGGAATACCTCCCCCACCGGCCGGCCCGTGCGCTGCACAATCCGGTCGAAGTACATCTGCACCCAAGGCGGAATCCCCGAAATCAGCGTCATGCGCTCGGACAGGGTTTCGTCCACAATCCGGTCGAGCTTGGTTTCCCAATCCTCGATGACGTTGGTGGCGTAGCTGGGCAGCTGGTTGCGGCGCAGGTAAGCTGGCACGTGGTGGTTCACGATGCCCGACAGCCGGCCCGTGTGAATGCCGCCCACCGTTTCCAGCTCCGGCGAGCCAGACAGAAACATCAGCTTGCCGTCCAGAAACCGGCTTTTCCCGGTACGGTGCACGTAGTGGAGCAGCGCATCCCGCGCCCCGTTGATGTGGTTCGGGATACTGTCCTTGGTGAGCGGAATGTATTTGGCGCCGGACGTGGTGCCCGAGGTTTTGGCCAGGTACAGTGGCTTGCCGGGCCAGAGCACGTCGGCCTCCCCGGCCTTCACCCGCTCAAAATACGGCTTCAGGGCCTCGTAGTCGCGCACGGGCACGCGGGCGGCCAGGTCCTGGGCAGTGCGGGCCGTGGCCAGGTCATGGTCGTGGCCGAAGGCGGTGCGGGCGCCCTGCGCCAGCAGTTCGCGCAGCACCTGCTGCTGGGTGCCGATAGGGTCCTGCTGCCACTGGGCATACTGGCGGGCAACGTAGGCGGCCAGCGGCCGGCTCAGGGTGGATTTCAGGCCCATGTGGTAAGAGGCGGAAAGTAAGGCCGTAAATGTAATGCGCTACTGCGCCACTCTCTGCCAGCCTTTTTCCTTGAAGCGGGACGTATCTATAGGTACGGCAAGCTGCCATAGCCCTAACACAGGTGTGAGCTTAACGACTCGGTGCTGTGGATAACCGGTTGCAAAACCATCATCCCGGGACTGTGCCGCTATGCGAACTTCTGCGTCAGTTATGTTCCTGTATAGAATCTGCTCGTCTTGCCAGATTGCCTGATGACCAATCCAATAAAGCCCCAGGTACATCAGGGAATAGCAAAAGGCTGGTACAGTCAGGAAAGCGGCACCACCCATTAGCAAATACCGTAGGGGTGGCCACACCGTCGAAGCGCGCAAATTCAAGATCAACGCAATGGGCCATAACCAGCCCAGACCTATCTGCAGGACGTGAAACAGAATTTGAATCTCTGCGCTATCAACCAATTCAATTTTAGCGTAACTCGACAGTAATTCGATGCTCCAGAGCGTGCATCCTGTCCAGCCTAAAGCAATAATCCAACTATTGGGACGAGCGGACGAAAGCGAATCTGTAGTAGAAGACAGCATTCTTACCAAGGGTTTGCAGGCTACGAAAACGAATATAGAAACCCCAGTTAGGACTTGGCAGTATGCTAGGCATATTCAACCATATTCCTGTTTTACGAACCCCAACTCCCATGATCAACCAACGTGGCAATGCCGTCTGGAACGGCGACATCAAAGGCAGCGGCGAAGTTTCGACGCAAAGCGGCGTAGTAAAGGCTCCTTACTCGGTAGGCGCGCGCTTTGAAGGCCAGAAAGGCACCAACCCCGAAGAACTGATTGGCGCGGCCCACGCCGGCTGCTACACCATGTTCCTGACCGGCCAGCTCACCAAAGCCGGCGCTCAGGTCAAGCAGATTCGCACCGAGTCGAAAGTAACGCTCGACACCTCCGGCGACGTCCCGAAAGTGGTGAAAATCGTTCTTACCACCGAAGGCGAGGTGGAAGGCATCACGCAGGAAGAATTTCAAAAGCAGGCCGAGAATGCCAAAGAGCATTGCCCGATTTCACAGCTGCTCAAAGCCGTACCCGAAATGGAGCTGGCCTCGGCCACGCTGAAATAAGTTGGCGGTTGTTAGTTGCTAGTAAGAACAACCCTGACAGCCGACAACTCACAACTGACAACCCGTTAGCAAAACCGGTTGCGCCGCGTGCGTTGCCGGTTTTTCGCTTTCTTTGCTTTTTGTTGCGACCATCACCGATTTATGCCCACTACTTCTACCCGCATCCGGCTTCAGCCCGCCAACACTTCCCGCATCCCGTTTTGGGGGCAACTGTTCATCGGCTCACTCTGGATTGCCTACACCGTGGCGCTCATCGTCACCGACCAGGGCCTCAACGATCTGCACTTTCTGCACTACGTGTTTCTGGTGTTCAGCCTGATCTACGTGGGCTATGTGCTGGTGCATAATGCGCCGGTTTTCGGCACGCAGAGCTACCTGGAGTTCACGCCCGGCTACATCGTGCACAAGGCTGGCCTGTTCCGCGCCAAGCAGGTAATTGCAGCCGAGAACATCAGTCGGCTGGAGCTGGTGCCGCGCCAAGTGCGCGTGCACACCCACAACGACGGCACCTACGCCCTGAGTTTGCGCGAAGTGCGCGGCCGCAAGCGCCGGCGTCTGCTCATGGAGCAGCTGCGCGCTTTCGCTGCTCAGTACCAGATTCCGTTCGTGGAAGGCCCGGCCGTTGCGTAACGCCGACTATCTGCCAGCATAAAAAAAGGCTTCCCGCTGGGGAGGCCTTTTTTTGTGGTCAGGAGGCCTTTAGCGGCCGGCAAACTTCTTGCGCAGCTCCACAATCTGGCTGCGGAAGTTCTTGTCGGAGTCAATCAAATCCGACACGGTCTGCACCGAGTGGATGACGGTACTGTGGTCGCGGCCGCCGAAGTGGTGGCCGATGCTCTTGAGCGAGTGGCTGGTGTGCTCCTTAGCGAAGTACATGGCCACCTGCCGGGCCGTCACCACTTCCTTTTTGCGGGTTTTAGCTTTCAGCAAATCCAGCGGCACGCTGAAATATTCGGCGCAGGTTTTCTGGATGAAGTCGATGTTGACCTCTGCCTCCACTTCCTCGATGATGTGGCGTAGCGCCTGCTTGGCCATTTCCAGGTCGATTTCGCGGCGGTTGAGGCTGCTCTGGGCCACCAGCGAAATCAGCACGCCTTCCAACTCGCGCACGTTGGTGTTCACGGAGTGCGCCAGGTATTCCACCACCTGCGGCGGGATGTCGATGCCATCCTGCTGCATTTTGTTCTGGATGATGGCCATGCGCGTCTCGAAGTCGGGGCTTTGCAGGTCGGCGGTGAGGCCCCACTTAAAGCGGGACAGCAGCCGGTCTTCCAGCCCTACCAGGTCGCGCGGGGGGCGGTCCGAGGTCATCACAATTTGCTTGCCGGCCTGGTGCAGGTGGTTGAAGATGTGGAAGAACATCTCCTGCGTCTTGTCCTTGCCCGACAGAAACTGCACGTCGTCGAGAATCAGAATATCCACCAGCAGGTAGAAGTTCGCGAAGTCCTGCACGGCATTGGCGCGCAAACTCTCGATAAACTGGTTGGTGAACTTCTCGGCCGACACGTAGAGCACGAACTTGTCGGAGTTGGAGCTTTTGATGTGGTTGCCGATGGCCTGCACGAGGTGGGTTTTGCCCAGGCCCACGCCGCCGTACACCATCAGCGGGTTGAAGCTGGTGGTGCCGGGCTTGTTGGCCACGGCGAGGCCCGCCGAGCGCGCCAACCGGTTGCAGTCGCCCTCGATGTAGTTTTCGAAGGTGTAGCTGCCGTTGAGCTGCGAGTGCAGGTAGTTGCGGTCGATGGCCTTGCTGGCCTCGAACGGGTTGCGCAGCATAGTGGCCGACGAGGCCGGCGCCGCCGCCGCGCCCGCCACGTGCCGCGCCGACGACGACATGGGGCCGCTGGCCAGGGCCGCGGCCGGCGTAGCCACGTCGGCGGGGCCGGCGGCTTTACGGGCGGTGGGCAGGTTGAGGGTGCGGGGCTGGTTCTGGCTGTTGCCCTGGTCGACCACGATGCTGTATTCCAACCGCCCGTCGGGGCCCAGCTCCTGGTGGATGGCCCGTTTCAGCTCCTCTACGTAGTGCTCCTCCAGAAATTCGTAGAAATACGTACTCGGCACCTGAATGATGAGCACATTGTTCTGCAGATGCACCGGCATGATGGGCATGAACCACGTTCGGTAGCTCTGCTCACCAATATTCGCTTTGATGACGCGAAGGCAATTGGCCCAGACTGTACGGCAATCCTTCAGCATCAAGTAGTTAGTTACGAAATTCGGTGGTGTCTGGGCAGAATAGCAGAGGCGAGAACGGGCCCCGGAAGGGCCCGTTTTTTTCAAAGGGAGACAAAAATGTGGAAAAGTCAGGAGAGAAAAAACCGTTTTACCCCTTGTATTTGTCCGGCTTTTATCAGGCTGCCCGAATAGGCACTACAGCCGCCGCCGCAACGCTCGGGCGGCGGGTGCCGCGCTCAAACGTGTAGTCGAGGCGGCCGAGGTTGATGCCCGACCAGCCCACTTGGTTGATGAGGGTCTGGTGGCCGTTGGGGCCGGCTACCACGTCGGGCTTTTCCAGGAAGGTGTGGGTGTGCCCGCCCAGAATCAGGTCGATGCCGGGGGCGCCGGCGGCCAGCTTGAAGTCGTCGAGCCTGGCCGACTCGTACTTATAGCCCAGGTGCGAGAGACAGATAACCAGGTCGCACTTTTCGGGGCCGCGCAGCTTGGCCACCATATCCTTGGCTACCGAAATCGGGTCGAGGTATTTGGTGGCGCCGAAGTTCTTGTCGGCCACCAGCCCGGCCATTTCAATGCCGATGCCGAACACCCCGATGCGGTGGCCGGCTTTTTCGAACACCTTGTAGGGCTGAAACTTGCCGGCCAGAATTGTGTCGGAGAAGTCGTAGTTGGCAATCAGGAACGGGAAGCCGGCGTTGGGCAGCTGCTTCTGCAGGCCTTCGAGGCCGTTGTCGAAGTCGTGGTTGCCGAGAGTGCTGGCGTCGTAGGCCATCTGGGTCATGAGCTTGTACTCCACTTCGCCCTGGAAGAAGTTGAAATAGGGAGTGCCCTGCCAGATATCGCCAGAATCCAGCAGCAGCACGTTGGGCTCCTGGCCCCGGATCTGCTTGATGAGCGCGGCCCGGTGGGCCATGCCGCCCATGCCGGCCCACTGCGAGGCGTTGGCCGGGAAGGGCTCTACGCGCGAGTGCATATCGTTGGTGTGCAGAATCACCAGGCGGCCGGCTTTGGCGTCGGCGGCCACGGCCGGCAGGCTGTTCAACCCCAACAAACCCAGGCTGGCGGCTCCCAGGCCACTATTTTTCAGAAAGTCGCGACGATTCACTTGAGAGTAACTGAGTAGATGAGTAACTGAGTAGAGAGTAACTGAGTAGGTGAGTAGCTGAGTAGTCGTTCTGGTGGTCATTCGGCCGCCGGTACGACTACTCAGCTACTCCATTACTCAGTTACTCTTGACGCGGCCTTCGGCTTTGGCCTCTACCGGCTGGCCGGCTTTGGTGAGGTCCCGGATGTGGTCGATGATGGCGGTGCGCAGCAGCACGCCAGTGCCGCGGGGCTTGAGGGCTTTGAAAAACGTAAGCTGGTCGCCGCCACCGGCCAAGTAGTCGCTGATGGCGATGGTGTAGAGGCGGTCCTGAGCGGGGTCGAAGGCCTGGCCGCCGATGCGGATATCGGTGGGCTTGCCATCGGGCATGGCCGTGTAGGTGGCGCCCGATACGGCCATTTTCACGCGGGCCGCATACGTAAAGAGCTGCTGCACCACTTCGCCGGGAGCGTCCAGCACCACCAGCTCATTCTCGAACGGCATCAGCTCGAACACCGAGCCGGTGGTGATGGTGCCGGCCGGCAGCGGCGCGCGCAGGCCACCGTTGGTCATCACGCCCAGGTCCATGGCCTGGCCGGTTTCGCGGGCGGCGCGCATCCGCTGCAAATCCGCTACGAAGTTGGCCAGCGGCGACTCACCCGAGTTTTTGGTGATGGCCACCGGGGCCGTGCCCAGCACGGCGGTCATCTGCTCGGTGACGCGCTGGCGGTAGGGCGCAATGGTAGCGGCGGCCGTGGCGTCGTCGGGCAGGCTGCTGCTTACGGGCTGGGCCGTGGTGGGAGCCAGCTGGGGCCGGGCCACGTAGGTGGCTCGCTGGCAGGCAGGAAACAGAGCTACAGCCGCCAGCAGGCTAAGCGCAGCCGTCCGGGAACGAAGGAGTTGCATCAGGTCAGGAAAGAAACGGACCGCAAAGGTACTCTGCCCGCCCGACTAATCGGCCGGTGCCACCCAAGATGGTGCCGGCCCATCGGGCGCCGCCCCGGCCCGCATTATTTCCCGGCCTTTCCGGCTTGATGCGGTATCTTTAACCCGCCTGTTCCCTTCCCACTTTCTCTGTGCCTTTGGCTATGTCCGATACGCCGCATTTCGCGCCCGTCACCTTTTCGGAGTTTGAACCTGTCACGACAGCCACCTGGCAGGCCCGCATCGAGCGGGACCTGAAGGGCGCCGACCCGGCCACCCTGCGCTGGCTCACTCCCGACGGCTTCACGCTGGAGCCCTTCTATCACCGCGAAGCCCTGGACACCCTGCCCGAGCAGCCGGCCCCACAGCTACGCGCCGCCGTCGGCAACCGCTGGCGCAACGTGCCCGCCTACGCCGTACCAGCCCTCGACAACGGCCACGCCGCCATCCGGCGGGCTGCCGAGGGGCTGGCCCGCGGGGCCGAGGGTGCCCACTTCGTGCTGGCCGATGCTGCGGCTTTCGACGTGGAGTTTCTGCACGAGCAGCTCCCCCTGGCCGACACCTATATAGGCTACACGCTCACGGCCGGCCCGGCCGCGCTGGTGCGCCAGCTGCTGGAAACCGGTACGCCTTTGCTGCGCGGCTTCCTGCAATTCGACCCCATTACCAACCACCTGCCCGACCTGCCGGGCCAGCTGCGGGAGCTGCGCGAGGTGCTGCACCTCACCAAAGGCATGCCCGACTTCCGGGGCCTGACGCTGGACGTGGCCTACTACGGCAACCGCGGCGCCACGGCCTCGCAGCAGGTAGCCTTTGCGCTGGCCACCGCTGCCACCTACCTCAGCCAGCTGCCTACTGATACGCTGAGCGTGGCGGAAGTGGCGGCGGCGTTGCGGGTGCACACCGCTACCAGCCCCAACTACTTTTTCGAGCTGGCCAAGCTCCGGGCGCTGCGCCGGGTGTGGGGCACGCTCTGCCACGCCTACGGCCTGCCGCCAGAGGCCGCCCAGGTGCCGATTCTGGCCGCAACCGCCTCCTGGAGCCAGACCACTCTCGACTCCCACACCAACCTGCTGCGCGTGACCACCGAGGCCATGAGTGCCGTGCTGGGTGGGGCCGACGTGCTCAGCGTGCGCCCCTTCGATACGTTGTACGAGGCACCCAACGAGTTTTCCGACCGGCTGGCGCGCAACCTCTCGGTGCTGCTGCGCGAGGAAGCCGGCCTGGGTACCGTGGCCGACCCCGGTGCCGGCTCCTATTACCTCGAAACCCTCACCGACACGCTGGCCCGCGAGGCCTGGGCCCTGTTTCAGCGGCTGGAAGCCGACGGCGGCCTGCCCGCGGCCATGCCGCTGGCCCTGCAGGAGCTGCACCAGGCGGCGCAGCGCCAGTTCCAGCGCATCGCCAACGGCGAGCAGGTGGTGGTGGGCACCAACCGGTTTCAGAATCCCAAGGAGAAATTCAGTTTCAACCCCAAGAAGCTGTTGCGCAGCCCCGAATTCGACTCTACCCGCGCTACGTACCCGTCGGAGGTGCTGCGGCTGGCCACCAGCCTGCACTTCGAGCGGCGCGAGAAAAAGAAGAAGCGCGCCGCTGTGGTGCTGCTGGGCGCGCACACCAATCAGCTGATTGTGGAGTCGTTTCTGCGGCTGCTGCCAGCCTCCGAGCGGCCCGAGCTGTGGGAGGCGCACCCGGCGGGCACGCTGTCGGTGCTGTTTTCCTCGGCCGAAGAAGCCACGCTGATGTACGCCACGCCCGAGCAGTTCGGGCGCCTGTCGCGCTACATCTTCAACGTGCCCAACGACGTGCCTTTTGTGCCCCCGGCCCTGCTCACGGCCGACCTGGCCAACCTGCAGGAAGCCGTGCGCGTGTTCGGATTCCAGGAGTTCACCGTGCAGGGCTACAGCACCGAAGACGTGCTGGCGCGGCTGCAAGGGAAAAAATAGGTTTTTAGGTCACAGGTCCCTGTCATCCTGAGCGGAGCGAAGGACCTTATGCCACTCGAACGACCATAGTTGTTACGTCTCGTGCCAACGTGATAAGTTCCTTCGCTCCGCTCAGGATGACAGATAGCACCCACCGTCCCAATCCCAGATGAAACCCGACTTCTCGCAAATAGCCTATAACGACGCGCCGCTGCCGGCTACTCCGGCCGCTGACGCCGCTACGCTCACCCCAGAGGGCATCCAGCTCAAAAGCCACTACACCGCCCACGACGTGCAGCACCTCGACCACCTCGGGTTTGGGGCGGGGCAGGCGCCGTTTCTGCGCGGGCCGTACGCCAGCATGTACGTACAGAATCCCTGGACCATCCGGCAGTACGCGGGCTTCAGCACGGCCGAGGAAAGCAACGCCTTCTACCGCCGCAACCTGGCCGGCGGCCAGAAGGGCCTGAGCGTGGCCTTCGACCTGGCGACGCACCGCGGCTACGACTCCGACCACCCGCGGGTGGTGGGCGACGTGGGCAAGGCCGGCGTGGCCATCGACTCGGTGGAGGACATGAAGATTCTGTTCGACCAGATTCCGCTGGACCAGATGTCGGTGAGCATGACCATGAACGGGGCCGTGCTGCCGGTGCTGGCCTTCTACATTGTGGCGGCTGAGGAGCAGGGCGTGGGGCCGGAAAAGCTGGCGGGCACCATCCAGAACGACATTCTGAAGGAGTTCATGGTGCGCAACACCTACATCTACCCGCCCCTGCCGAGCATGCGCATCATTGCCGACATCTTCGCCTACACGGCGCGGCACATGCCCAAGTTCAACAGCATCAGCATCTCGGGCTACCACATGCAGGAAGCTGGCGCCACCGCCGACATCGAGCTGGCCTACACCCTGGCCGACGGCCTGGAGTACGTGCGCGCCGGCCTGGCCGCGGGCATGACCATCGACCAGTTTGCGCCCCGCCTGAGCTTTTTCTGGGCCATTGGCATGAACCACTTCATGGAAATTGCCAAGCTGCGCGCCGGCCGGATGCTGTGGGCCAAGCTGCTCCGGCAGTTCGAGCCCCAGAACCCCAAGAGCCTGGCCCTGCGCACCCACTGCCAGACCTCGGGCTACTCGCTCACCGAGCAGGACCCGTTCAACAACGTGGCCCGCACCGCCGTGGAAGCCCTGGCCGCGGCCCTAGGCGGCACCCAGAGCCTGCACACCAACGCCCTCGACGAGGCCATTGCCCTGCCCACCGACTTCTCGGCCCGCATTGCCCGCAACACCCAGCTCTACCTCCAGCACGAAACCGACATCACGCGCGTGGTAGACCCCTGGGGCGGCTCCTACTACGTGGAAACCCTGACGCACGAGCTGGCCAACAAGGCCTGGGCGCTGATGCAGGAAGTGGAAGAGCTGGGCGGCATGGCCAAGGCCATTGAAACCGGCCTGCCCAAGATGCGCATCGAGGAAGCCGCGGCCCGTAAGCAGGCCCGCATCGACTCGGGCAAGGAAATCATTGTGGGCGTGAACAAGTACCGCCCCAGCGAGGAGCAGCAGCTCGACGTGCTCGACATCGACAACGACGCCGTGCGCGAGTCGCAGATTGCGCGCCTGAAAACCATCCGCGCCACCCGCGACCAGGCCGCCGTGCAGGCCGCCCTAGAGGCCCTCACGGAATCGGCCCGCACCGGCGCCGACAACCTGCTGGCCCTGGCCGTGGTGGCTGCCCGCCACCGCGCCACACTGGGCGAGATTTCCGATGCTTTGGAGAAAGTGTACGGCCGCCACCAGGCCACCATTCGCGCCATTTCGGGCGTGTATTCGGCTGAGATGGACTACGACGAGGAGTTTGCCAAGGCCCGCGCCGCCGCCGATGCCTTTGCCGTGAAGGAAGGGCGTCGCCCGCGCATGATGGTGGCCAAAATGGGCCAGGACGGCCACGACCGGGGCGCCAAAATCATTGCCACTTCATTCGCCGACGTGGGCTTCGATGTGGACATTGCCCCCCTCTTCCAAACCCCCGACGAAGTAGCCCGCCAGGCGGCCGAAAACGACGTGCACGTGGTGGGCGTGAGCAGCCTCGCCGCCGGCCACAAAACCCTGATTCCGCAGCTGCTCCACGACCTCAAGCAGCTCGGCCGCGACGATATCCTCGTCATTGCCGGTGGCGTCATCCCGGCCCAGGATTACGACTTCCTCTACAACGCCGGCGTGGCCGGCGTCTATGGCCCCGGCACCGTCATTGCCATAGCGGCGCAGGAAATTCTGGAAAAGCTGGGGGAGTGATATTCGAGAATAATCGATAAATATTTTAATTTTTTAAATTCATTTTCAAATGACAGAAGGATCACAATTTAACATCGAGGTTGACAAGGGAAGTGATGTTTTTGACAAACTAGCATCTCTTTTCGAGAGATTTGGACTAGAGAACGAAGACAATAAACAGGATTCTAATTATCTCTTAGATTCGTTAATAGAACTTGAAAAAACATATCAAAATCTATCAGAAATAAATAACGAACGAACAACACACATATCGAATAAGATAATAAATGTACTAAATATTTATTATGTACTTCTCAGTAAATCAAACCCAAGCAACGGCTTTATAGTTTCATTCAGAAAGCAATTAACAGCACTAAACGATTTATCAATTCAATTAATTAAAGTCAAAGATGAGGAAGATAGAGAAAGAAAATTCTCGTCATTATCTAACTTAAATTCTATTAATTTAAATGTAGTATACCCATCTAAAAACAATTCCTTAAGCGAGGACATTACCTTTCACATAAATGAGTTTAGCATTAATAATATAGCAAATGAAATGATAATCAATACATACAGCCATCAATTCATTAGAGAAATTGAGAATTTTTGGAAAGACACTTCCCAAGACAACTTAAAACATGTAATTAATTGGGTTATAAAAAGTGATGACGATATATTAATTCATAAAAATTATGATATAAATAAAAATATCAATCAACCTAAAAATCAAAAATATAAAACAAAAGATTTTGAATGGAATATCGAAATAAAATTTAATAAAACAACAAATCCTGCCAACATATCATTTGTTCTATGGAGTATAAGCATTGCGTTAGGCCAGATAGAAGATGTAGAATTAGAGCTTACAGAATGGGGAATGGGAAGCAGATGGGCTAAAATAAAAGTATTCATAAAGGATATATGGGCCAAAGAAAGAGTCAAAGAAATACTAGAAAGAGGAGTCAATATTGCCGAGGCTAAGCTAGTGGAAGATAAAGCAGCAAATATTGCCAAGTTGAATACAGAAAAATCCAAAATAGAAGCAGAGATAATTGACATAAATAAAAAGACCAATCTTATTCCGAGCGAAAAACAATCAATAGAACACAGAGAAATAGATTTAGAGATAAAGAGAGAAGAATTAAGGTCAAAAAGAATAGAAAACGCAACCAAAGAGTTTGACTTAATACTCAAAGCTTCCCAAGCCTTAGCAAACGGATTAATAATGGCAGAAGATCTTGAAATAAAAATAAACGAAGCTACTTTCTTATTAAAAAATACTCAAGACGAAATATCAATGAAACGTTCAATAGATGACATAGACAATGACACAAACTCTATTAGTTAATAGAATATCAAATAGCTTCATACAAATACATGCACATCTCACCCGAAGACCAACTCGACGCCGACATTGACTACTTCGCCACCGACGAGGCCGGGCATATCCTGCACGTAGCATCCGGTGGCGGGATGCTGCCGGGGACGGTGGCGGCGGACGAGGCGGCGCTGCTGGAGCTGCACCAGTATTTCCTGACGCTGCCGGAGCCGGCGGCGGGCGGGGCGCAGGCCGCTACCGACGCGGCCGATGGCGGCTACCCCGGCGCCGCCCGCTACGCCCGCCGCGGCCTGTTCTCCTTCGCCAAAACCAACCTCCACGACCACCACGACCCACGCTACCACCTCGTGGCCCGGCCGCTGCAGCCGCTCACGGTGGCCGAGCTGCCCCCGCCACTGGCCACCCTGCTGCGCCGCACGCAGCTGCCGGGTTTTGTGGCGCAACAGGCCACCTTCGACGTTTCGAGCATTCAGTAATGCGCCCCGGCCCGCCCACCAGCGGGTCGGTTTCGTTTCCGAGGCCGAGGCCTCCGACAATACGTTCTTCGCGCCACCGCCTAAGCACAACGCCCCGATCTGTGCAGATCGGGGCGTTGTGCTTAGGCGGTGGCAGACAGAGTAGCTACACCGTGCGGTTGCGGCGCAGCAGGCCGTCGAGGCTCCAGATGCCGGGGCCGTGCGCCCAGATGTAGAGGAACACGAAGCAGTAGACCACGGCCAGCTCGCCCTGGTTGATGATGGGCAGCGGGTGCTGGCTGGCGTGGGCCATGAAGTAGGCCACGGCCATCGTGCCGCTGCTCAGGAAAGCGGCAATGCGCGTGAGCAGCCCAAAGGCCATCAGCAAGCCGCCGGCCAGCTCACTAATGCCCGCCAGTCCCATCATCGAGGCCAGCTCTACGGGTGGCTTGTCGCCGGGAAAACCGAGCAGCTTCTGGCTGCCGTGCATGGCAAACAACAGGCCCACTACAATGCGCAGGATGGCAAACGCATGAGGCGCGAAACGGGAAACGGTGTCGTTCATGATAGTGTAAGTGACGAGGTAAGGAAGAGGTGAAGTGATGAAGGAACCATATAGAACGTCGTTCCGGGCGAAGCCGGGGAATCTCGCGTGCTGATGTTGTGGTGCAGTTGCTTGCCCCACTGACGAGATTCCCCAGCTTCGCCCGGAACGACGTTCTTGGCTGCTGACCGCTTATTCCGGCAGCAGCTCCAGGGCCTGGCTGTTGTTGTGCTGCCCGGCCAGGTCGCGGGCGGATAGGCCGCGCCCGTCGCGCAGGGTGGCGTCGGCGCCGGCTTCCAGCAGCATGGTTGCCATGTCGTTGCGGCCGAACATAACAGCGTACATGAGCGCCGTGCTGGCGGTGCCGTTGCGGGCGTTGAGCTCGGCGCCGCGCCCGATGAGCAGGCCCGCAATGTCGGTGTAGCCCTTGAAGGCCACGCCCATCAGGGCGGTGTTGCCGCTGGCGTCCTGCAGGTTGGGGTCGGCACCGGCTTCGAGCAGCAGGCTTACGGCGTCGGAGTGGTTGTCGTAGGCGGCCAGCACCAGGGCCGAGAAGCCCCGGTCGTTGCGGGCATTGACGTCAACGCCCTCGGCCAGCAGCTGCTGCAGCGCGGTCAAGTCGCCACGGCGGGCAGCGTCGAACAACAGGTTTTCGGAAGCAGAGGCAGGAGAATCAGCCATTCGGAAGGAAACGTGAACTGGTGAGATGTAAAGGGGAGATACAGAAAGTCAGAAGGCAGTACGCTTATTCGGGCTTCTCGTTACCGACCTGCGCCCGCCGGCGTCTCAACTCAGCCTCCCTCCCACTCAAAAAAGCCACATCACCACCACTGTGAGCAGCCAGAGCAGACTCCCGGCTACGGCGGTGTTCACGCGTACTTCGGCCGAGCGGCCCGGCCACGCGCCCAGCGCCGCCGTGAGCAGCAGCACGACCGGCAGTGCCGCCAGCGCCCCGCCATACACCCCGGTTCCGTAGGGCTCAAACGGGGCCGCTCCTTCCGCCGACGACGGCGAGCTGACGCGCCGCACCACGCCCAGCAGCGGCGTGCGCCACACGGTCAGGAACTGGCCCTCGCGGGCGCGGGGCGCAATGCTGCTGGCCAGCCGGAACTTGGTGAGCGGCGTGCGGACATCGTAGGCCACCTGCGGATTGGCCGCCGACACGCTCACCGAAACCAGTGTGCGCCGCAGCACTAGCTCGCCGGGCAGCTCGTGCAGAGGCAAGGCGAAATCCAGGGCCAGCAGGGCGCAGAAGGCCAGCAGCGCCAGATTCAGCCAGCGGGCTGCGGGTGCGTAGCGGCGGATCAGGGCCCGGTAGCCAGCCAGGGGCGGCGCGGGCTGCTGGGCCAGCAGCTGGTCGTAGGCCCAGCGGCGGCGCGGGTCCAGCAGAATCTGCAGGCCGCCGTGGGCTTCCGTGAGCTGCTCATTCAGGGCCGGGTCGCGGGCGGCGCGCTTGCTCAGGCGGGCGTGCAGGGCGCGGTAGGCACGCTCCAGCTCCGCCGCCGGTGCCGTCGGAGGCACGCCCAGGATTCGGTAGTAATTCTGCATAACCAGCGGTAGAATAGCGTAACGGCCAACCTGCCGAAGTACGTATTTTCCAGCTGAAAATGGAAGCAGCCGACGGCTTTGGCTTATAGTAAAGCAATGGCAGCGGCATCCAGTCGGCCGGAAGTACGTTAGGCTACGCATGCGCACCTCATTTATCCTTTTCGCTTGCTCACTGCTGGCGGGCGGCCTGCTGCGGCCCGCCGCCGCCCAGGCCCAGCCAGAACCCACCGGCACCATCCAGGACCGCAACCACAACGTCTGGCTGGGCTGGTTCAGTGATGCCCGCCTGACCAAACGCTGGGGCCTGCATACCGAGTTTCAGTTGCGCCGCACCAACGGCCTGCGCGACCCGCAGCAGTATTTCTACCGGCTGGGGCTGAACTACCACGCCACCAAAAACCTCACGCTCACGCCCGGCTACGTGTACCTGCTCTCGCTGCCCTACGGCGACTTCCCCGACGCCGGCCGCACCCACGAGCGGCGCTTCTACCTGCGCGCCGATTTGCAGGACGAAATCGGGCGGCTGCAGCTCACGCACCGCTACATCCAGGATTTCCGCTGGCTGCGCAACCCCGGCGAAACCGCCTACGCGCCACGCAACTACCGCTCGCGCTACCGCCTGCAGCTGCAGTTTCCGCTCACCAAGCCCACCATTGAACCGAATACGCTCTACGCGCTGGCTTCCGACGAGGTATTTCTGGCGTATGGGCCCGGCGTGGCGCAGGTTTTCAACCAGAACCGCATCTACGCAGGCTTGGGCTACCAGTTCACGGAGGCGCTGAGTGTTGAAGCCAGCTACCTCAACCAGATTGTGCAGCACGACGACGGCGTGGTGTTCGAGCACAACCGCGCCCTGCAGCTAAGCCTCAACTTCAACCCCGATTTCCGGAAGCAGAAAGACGAGTAAGCGGCGCACAGTAGCGCGAACTTTGTAGTTCGCGTCCCCGCGCCGTTAGGGCAGTTGATACGGCGCGGGGGCGCGAACTACAAAGTTCGCGCTACTGCCCCGGCTGCGCACGCACGAAACCACTGCCTACCAGCATTCTTTAATAAGCCAGACAAAGAGGCTCCTACCCTACCAGCCGCACGAGGCGGCGCTGCAGCCAGGGCCAGGCGGCGGCCCGCACCGCCAGGTCTACCAGCCAGGCCTTGCCGGACAGCAGCTGCATCAGGCGGTAGCGGCGCGTCAGCTCCCGCCCGATCTGCTGCTCTACCTGCCGGGCGTACTCGCTCAGGAAATCTTCGTCGAAGCGGTTGGCCTGAAAGCAGCGCTGCACCTGCCCGGCGGCCAGGATGCCGCTGTGCACGGCTTTGTCGATGCCGTGGCCCTGCAGCGGGTCGATGAGGGCGGCGGCGTCGCCGCAGAGCAGCCAGCGGGGGCCGTGCACGGGCCGCCCGGAGCCGCCCAGCGGCAGCCCGAAGCCGGTAATGGGCGTTAGCAGCTCGGCGCCGGCAAAGCGCGGGGCCAGGTGCGGATGGGTGGCCAGCAGCTGCCGCAGCTCGGCCTTCAGATCAAGCCGGCGCGCCGCCACTTCCTCCGACAGCACGCCTAGGCCCACGTTGTAGCGCCCGCCGCCCACCGGAAACACCCAGCAGTAGCCCGCCCCGAACTCGCGCAGGAAGTAGAAATCCGACGTATCGGCGGGCGCATCGGCCACGCCCTGATAGTAGGCCCGCACGGCGGCGCAGTGGTGGGCGCGGTCGAGCTGCGCGGCGGCGCCCACTTGGCGGGCCACCACGGAATTGGCCCCGTCGCAGCCGATAACCAGCGCCGCCCGCAGCGGCTCCCGGCCGGCCTCGGCCAGTTGAATCGTTACGCCAGTTTCATCGGGCACAACACGCCGGATGGCACAGTTTTCCAGGATTTCGGTAGCGGTGTGGCGGCGCACCAGCGTCAGCATGGCATCGTCGAAGGGCAGGCGGGCGCAGTTGAAGGCGGGGTTGTGCCAGCGGATGCGCAGGCTGCGGCCGCCGGGGGCCAGCAGGCGGCTGTAACGGGTGTCGGTGCGGTGCGGGGCCAGCAGGGCGTGCAGCTCGGGGCCGTAGGTGGCATCGAGGCGGCTGAGGTGGCGCAGCGTGGGCCCGGGAATAGCGTCGCCGCAGACTTTATCGCGCGGGAAACGGGCCTTGTCCAGCAACGCTACGCGCAGGCCGCTGTGGCGCAGCGCCAGCGCGCACGCCGCCCCGGCCGGACCGGCGCCCACAATCACCACATCATGCGTAAACGAGCTGAGCACACGCGAAGGTAAGCGCCAGCCGCTCGTGCCGGACGGACGGCCACGCATTTTGCGCCGGCCGTCCGGCTGCTTGGCGCTACTCCACGGCTTCGCGCAGAAACTCGCAGAACGGCTGCATGGCCCGGAAAACGGCGGGCACGTAGGTATCCAGGTCGAGCTGATGCACGGTAGCATCGGGAATGTGGTGGCTCACCACAAAGCTTTTGTGCTTGAGCAGCTCCACATCAGAATGGTCGGCGGGGTAGCCGGCCGGCGCTTTTTTCAGCTTCTCGCCGCCGAGGCCGGGGAAGTAACGCCGGAACTCCGGCGCCTCCAGCAGCTGGTGCAGCACCGGCCCGTTGTAGTCGATTTCCTGCCGGATGCGGGTTAGCTGGTCTTTTTCGGGCACGTAGATGCCCCCCGCCAGCATGGTCTGGCCCTGGGGGCCCAGCTGCACGTAGTAGCCCGGCCCGGTGCCGGCCTTGCCGCCTTCCGAGAAATAGGCACTGAAGTGCGTCTTGAACGGGTCTTTGTTTTTGGAAAAGCGCACGTCGCGGTAGATGCGGAACAGGGTCTTCTTGGGCTCCAGCCCGGCCAAGCGCGGGTCGGAAACCGTCAGCTCGCGCAACCAGCCGGTCACGGCCGCTTCAAATTCGCGCCGCAACTGCTCGTAGGTGGGTTTATGGGATTGAAACCAATCCCGGTCGTTGTGACGGGCCAGCTCCGTGAGGAAGGCAAATAGCTGCGTGGTGTTCATTATTTCGGAAAGGTTGAGAGGCCGTGGGCTTGGTGTTCAGACGCCTGGTTGCGTCTCATTGTTCGCGCCATAAGACGGGCTGTTGTTCAACGATGAGACGCAATTATGCGTCTCTACATCGTGGTAGAGGCCCAAAGATTCAGGCGCCGAAGCTACGGTTGTCGGCGCATTTCCTGCTGGCGCATGGGCATGGCGTCGATGGTGGCAAACAGGCTGGCGGGCGTCAGAGGCTGTGTGGCGCGCTTCTTCACCCCGCCATCTTTCCCAATCAGTACCACGGCAAAGCCTCCCGGCGCCATACCCAGCTGCTGCGTGAGGTAGCGCGCGTCGGCGGCCGGCAGCGCACTGCCCAACAACTCCCGCACTATCAGCTGGCGGGCCTCCAGCTCGGGGGCCACGGTGCGCAGCAGCTTCTGCTGCCGGAGCAGCGCAGGGTCGGTGGCGGTGGGCGCGTAGAGCAGCAGCACACGCTGCTGCCAGCGGCTAGCTTTCACCAGGGCAGCCACGGAAGTTGGTTTGGGAGCCGTTTGGGCCGGAATGGACACGGGATATATCAGGAAAGCAGCCAGCAGGCCGATATACACAAAAGCAGGGCGCATAAAGCTAGAAGCTGTTAGCGCTGGCACATGTTTCATGGAAGCAGACAGAGGCGCTGGTCTGGCATTGGGCAAGCCGTCAGGCTGAAGCGGCTCTACATTTGGCGGGCTTCTTTGATTAGCACTGCGGTAGAGATGCTTCGGCTGCGCTCAGCATGACGTTCCGGTGAAAAGTAGCCAGACAGCTTACCGCCTCTCACTTTACGCCGGCAGCACCTGCGCCAGCCACGCAAACACGGCTTGGTAAGCCTGCTCCCGCGCCACCGGCCCCGAGAGAAACAGGTCGTGGATGCCGTCGGGAACTTCGCGCACCGTGACGTGGGAACCCAGCCGAGGCGCCAACTGCCGGATGTGCGCCACATTGAGCACGATGTCAGCGCGCTGGAAGTCATCGGACCACTGCCGGCCGACGGCGGTGCGGCTGGCGTGCAGCACCAGCACTGGCGTGGCAATGCCCAGCCCGGCCCGCACCTGCGCGTGCCCCTGCCGTATGGCCCGCAGCCAGCCTGCATTCACCCCGAACACGTGGTTGGGCTTCCAGGCCAGGTTGTAGTCCCAGTGGCCGCGGTAGGCGCGGTGCAGGCTCTGGCCGTAGCTATCGGAGAGGCCGGCCGGCACGCGCAGGTTGGGCCACACGCGCCCCAGCGCCGTAAGCAGCGGCACGCCCAGTTGCTTGATGCGAGCCTGGTGCAGCTCCAGAAACGGGCTATTGAGCACCAGCGCCGTAAACCCGGCGTTGGGGTGCGCGGCCGCATAAAGGGCCACAATCAGCCCGCCCGTAGAGTGGCCGCTAAGCACCAGCTGCTGCCCGCCCTCGGTGCGCACCACGGCCAGGGCGGCATCGAGGTCGGCGAAGTATTCGGTGAGGCTGCGCACGTTGTTGGGGTGCTGGTGCGGCAGGATGGCCCGGCCGTATTTGCGCAGATCGAGGGCATAGAAGCGGTAGCCGTGCGCGGTGTACTGGGCGGCCATTTCGGTCTGGAAGAAGTAGTCGTTGAAGCCGTGCACGTAGAGCACCGCCCGGCCCGTGGCGGGCGCGGCCGTGGCGCGCACCAGCACTGCCTGCACGGGCCCTTCGTAGTCGGGCGGCTGCGGCAGGCGGCGCTGCTCGAAATCGGGGCCCAGCGGATCGGGGGCGTAGGAGCCGGAAGGAAGAGTAGGAGCCATGCCGGCAGTACGCAAATCCTGGCCAGGCCGGCTAATAGCGCTGCGCCTCGCTGGCTCTATATATTCTAACCCCGATACTACCACCTATCCGCCCAGCGTTCCAACGCCTGCTCTGCCCTTCAGGCTCTCCCTTTTTTTCCCAGTATTCTATGCGCTTACTTGCCCTGCTGGCTGCGGCTTTGCTGCTGACGCTGTGTGCCCCGGCATCCACGGCCCTCTCCCCCGATCCGGCTTTCCGCCAGCAGCAGCTCCGTTTCGAGCGGGTGCGGGCGGCCTACCACCTCCACCAGACCAGCGTGCACCAGCTGCTGCGCCGCAACGGCATCCGGCCCGAGCGGCTGGAGCTGTTTGTGCGGGCCTTTAAAGTGGGCCGCCGGGTGGAAGTGTGGGGCCGCGAGCAGAACGCGGGCCAGTTTGTGCTGCTGCGCACCTACCGGCTGGCCGGCACCTCGGGCACGCTGGGCCCCAAGCGCCGGTCCGGCGACCGGCAGATTCCAGAGGGCTTCTACCACATCGACCGGTTCAACCCCGACAGCGAGTACCACCTGTCGCTGGGCCTCGACTACCCCAACGCCGCCGACCGCCGCCACGCCGGCCCCGACCCCGGCGGCGACATTTTCCTGCACGGCTCCGACGTCACCATCGGCTGCCTGCCCATCACCGATGCCGGCATTCGAGAGCTGTACGTGCTGGCGGTGGAGGCCCGCGCCGCCGGCCAGACCGCTATTGCCGTGCACATTTTTCCGTTTGACATGACGGCCGAAAATCTGGCGCGGCGCGTGGGCAGCCCGCACCTGGCTTTCTGGCAAAATCTGGTGTCCGGCTATCAGCATTTCGAGGATTCGCACCAGCTGCCGCAGGTCAGTGTGAACGAACAGGGCACCTACGTGGTGCACTAGCGCCTGGCCGGCTCGCCGCCCGAAAGCCCACTTACCCAAGCTATAATACCCTAGTGTTCTGCTGTATCAATAATTGTTTATATTACTCGCATTGTTCCACAACCAACCCAACTCTACCGTATGAAAGCCCCCCTGTTTCTGACCGCACTGGCCACGGCCGTGCTGCTGAGCGGCTGCTCCGACAAAGAGGCCGCCGTAAACCAAGCGCAGGACATCAGCGCCGATGCGCTGACGCAAATCCGCCAGCTCGGTTTTAGTGCTGAAAACGTGCAGCGCGACGAAGACGGCAACTACGTAGTGGAAGGTGATATTCTGCTGTCGCCGGCTGACTTGAGCAACCAAGCGGCCGTGCAGCTGCTACGTGTGGGCCAGGATGAGCAGTATCGCACCACTAATACCGTCAGCGGCACGCGCACCATCACCATCAGCGTTTCCAGCCAGCTGCCAAGCGCCTACATCACAGCAATCGACGAAGTAGTACGCCGGTTCAACGCCGAAAACCTGCGCATCACCTTTTCGCGGGTCAGTGCGGGCGGCAACATAAGCATTGTACGCGCCAGTGGCAGCTACTTGGCTTCAGCGGGCTTCCCCACCAGTGCCGGCGAGCCATTCAATCAGGTGAAGGTTAACTCGCGGTCCATTGGCACGGCCAACCCCACCACCTACATTGCCACCATCCTGGCCCACGAAATCGGCCATTGCATCGGCTTCCGCCACACCGACTACATGGACCGGAGCTACAGCTGCGGCGGCGCCACCTCCAACGAGGGAGCCAGCACCGTGGGCGCCGTTCTGATACCCGGTACGCCATCCGCCGCCGACCCGAATTCGTGGATGCTGGCCTGCATCGGCAGTGGCCAGAACCGCCCGTTCAACGCCAATGACCGCACGGCCCTCGGCTACATTTACTAAATGGCTGTAGCACCCGCGTTGCCCCAAGCCAGCGCGGGGCCGTACCTTGCCAGCGCCGACGCGGACTTGCCCGCGTCGGCGCTGTTGCGTTATGCCTGATTTTCCGATTCCAAAGATTCTGCGTGATTCCGCCGTACTGGTGCCTGTTTTCCGCGACGACGCCGGCCAGTTGCAGCTCGTGATGGTGCGCCGCAGTAGCTTCGGCGTGCACGGCGGGCAGCTGGCCTTTCCGGGCGGCAAGCCCGAGCCCACTGATGCCTCCCTGCTGGCAACAGCTTTGCGCGAGGCTGAGGAAGAAGTCGGCCTGCCGGCCGCAGACATAGAAGTTCTGGCGGAGCTGCCCCCCATTTCCGTGCCTACCGGCTTCCGCATTGCGCCGTTTCTGGGCCGCATCCAACGGCCCGAAACCTGGCAGTGGCAGCCCCGCGAGGTAGAGGAAGTGCTGGAGATTCCGCTACTGCACCTGGCCGATGCTGCCAACCACGCCGAGGAAACGTGGCAGCTGGCCGGCTGGCCCGCCCCCCACCGCGTCCCCTTCTACCGCGTAAACAGCCCCGTACCGCTCTGGGGGGCCAGCTACCGCATCCTGCAGCCCCTTCTCCCCCGCCTGCTTGCCGGCGAATGGGACATTTGATTTTTGGTTTGAAGTGATGGGGTTATGAGGTTATGAGGTGATAGGTAAGAACGTCATTCCGAGCAGCGCGAGGAATCTCGCGTGCTGACGTGCGCCTCCCCCCCCCGGCCCCCTCTCCGAGAAGGAAAAAGGAAAGTGGGAGCCAGATGTAGTATATGGTGAGCACACTTCCTTTAGTTTCCACACTGGCGAGATTCCTCGCTCCGCTCGGAATGACGTTCTTACTTTCCTCTCATCACTTTGGCACGAAATTGCGTTTTACTGGTTCCTATGACGATTACCACGACTTCCATGAAACGTCTTCTGCTTTTGCCGGTACTGGCGCTGCTGTGCGCAAGCACGGCGCAGGCCCAGCGCGAACAGTCCATCTGGCTGTTTGGCCAGCAGGCCGGCCTCACGTTCCCGGCCGATGGCGGCGCCCCTACCCCGCTGATAACCAGTAAAATGACTACCTATGAGGGGTCGGCGGTGGCCACCAACGCCCAGGGCCAGCTGCTGTTCTACACCAACGGCGAGTTCGTATTCAACCGCCAGCACCAGGTGATGCCCAACGGCCGCAAGCTGATGGGCTCCAACTCCAGCACCCAGAGCGCCCTCATCGTACCCGACCCCGGCTCCGGCAACGTGTTCTACGTGTTTACAGCGGGCGCCCAGGGCGGCCCCAACGGTCTGCGCTACTCCACCGTCGACATGACCCGCGAAAACGGCCTCGGCGACGTGCCCCGCTCCAACGCCCTTCTCATCACGCCAGTGGCTGAGAAGCTGGCCGCCGTGCGCCACGCCAACGGCCGCGACGTCTGGATTGTGGCCCACCGCTGGAATTCCAGCGCCTTCGTGAGCTTCCTGGTGACGGCCGACGGGGTGCAGAGCAAGCCCATCATGAGCAACGTGGGCAGCATGCACGCCGGCCCCGGCCGCAACGCCATTGGCGCCATGAAGTTCTCGCCCGACGGCCGCAAGCTGGCCGTGGCTCTGTGGCGCGAGGCCAACAAATACGAGATATTCGACTTTGACCGCAGCACCGGCTTGGTGAAGAACGTGAAGGCCTTCGCGCCCTACCCCGAAGCCTACGGCGTGGAGTTTTCGCCCGATGGCAGCAAGCTCTACGGCTCCAGCAACGGCGAAGGCGGCGGCCAGGCCCAGATCTTCCAGTTCGACCTGAAAACCGGCAAAGCCACGGTCATCGGCAAATCCTCGAACCGCAAAGTGGGCTCCCTGCAGCGCGCCCCCGACGGCAACATCTATGTGGCCCGCGAAGACAACCAGTTCCTGGGCATCATCCAGAACCCCAACTCCGACGCCGCCAAGTACGTGGACGACGGCCTGAAACTGGGCGGCCGCCGCAGCAAGCTGGGCCTGCCCAACTTCATCACGGAGCCCGGCAAGTAAGAAAGAACGTCATGCAGAGCGGAGCGAAGCATCTCGCCAGTGTAGTGATTCTACCACACTGGCGAGATGCTTCGCTCCGCTCTGCATGACGTTCTCTCTTCTTTTCCAGCCTACTGAATCTTCCCGAATTTAAACCGCAGAAACCCTGTAGCCACAGATATATACGGGTTTTCGGAAGTCAGCAAACCCACCACGTCGCGGGTGCTGAGGCCGGCCTCGTAGACCGAGGTGGCAATGGTGAAGCCCAGCGGCAAACTCAGGCCGTAGCCGGCGCCGCCCGTTACGCCGCTGCTCAGGCGCAGCCAGCTCAGCGGCTTGTAGTCGACGCCCACGCCGATGAAAGGCGAGGTGAGGTTGCCGGCTACGTCGTTGAGCGGCAAGGTCACATCAAGGCCGGTTTCGAAGAACTCGCTGACGCGGAAGCCGGCGCCGGCGCGCAGCTTGGCGGGCAGGCTGGCCTTGCGCTCCAGCCCGGTCTGGTACTGAAACAGGCTGTCGGTGCCGGAGGCGAAGATTTCGGTGGCTTCTTTGATGAAGTTATAGCTGCCGATACCCGCCGAATTCAGCCGCTTGAGCTTCTGGTCGTTGGCCGTGAGCAGGTTGCCGTCCCAGGTCATGCTGCCCAGGTCCGTCACGGCCAAACCCAGGCGCAGCGACTTGCCCACCTCGGCCGCCACGCCCACATCAAAGCCGTTGCCCTTGCCCACCGGCTGCAGGCCGCTGGTGCGGGCCTTGAAGTTGAAGCTGGGGTTGGTGGTCAGGTTGCCGTAGTCGATATCGAACACCGGCGACAATGAGCTGTAGCCCTGCAGGTTGCCGGGCTGCACGCGCACATCTAGAATCCCGATGCCCTGAATGTAGCGGTAGCCCGCCCCCGCCGACAGCTGAAATAGCGGCAGATCAATCAGACGCTGGCCGAAAGCCACGTTGAACTCGCTGGTGGCGGCAAACTGCATGTCGGTGCCAGCCAGCGCCTCCGACACCAGCGGAATGTTGCTGGCGCTGGCGTTGGCGTAGATAGGCGCATCACGGCCCAGAAACAGCAGCTCGGCGGCATTCTGGTTGAGGCCGACGTGGCCGGCGGTGCGCAGGCGGTGGCTCACGGCAATGCCGCCCAGGCCGGGCAGCTGCACGGCCAGCCCCACAGTGGTGATGTCGGCGTTGAGATTGGCGGCGTTGTCGGAGGTGAAGGCCTGGGCCAGACTGCGCTTTTCGGCGGGCGTCAGTGGGTCGTTGGTGTTGTAGACGAACTTGCGCAGCTGGTCCCGCGTGAGCGACTGGGAGCTGACGCCCACCCCGGCCTCGCCGATGGTGAAAGCCACGCGCGAGCCACCCACCCGGCCCAGGTTGGCCGGGTTGATGCCGATGGCCTGGTAGTCGGTGGCGAAGGTGGTGCTGACGCCGCCGCGGCCGGTGGCCGTGAAGTTGCTGAGCTCGTTCTGGGCGTGCAGCGGCGCGGCGGCGGCCAGCGTCAGCAGCGGCCCCAGCAGGTAGCGGGAAAATTTCATGGCAGAAAAATGTAGCGTAAGCTTTAGCTTGCGCCGTGAGCCGTCGGGAAACCCGAAACAGGCCCCGCACAGGCGGGCGACGACGCAAGCTAAAGCTTACGCTACATTTTTCCCTTGGCCAAGCGCTTCTCTGTTTCCGAATACGCCGACGGCATCCTCTCCGGCAACCGCGTCATGCTCAGCCGGGCCATCACGCTGGTGGAAAGCACCCTGCCCACCGACCAGGCCCTAGCCCAGCAGGTGCTGGACGTGGTGCTGCCCCACGCCGGCCGGTCGGTGCGGGTGGGCATTACGGGCGTGCCGGGCGTGGGCAAAAGCACGTTTATCGAGGCCCTGGGCCTGCATCTGGTGCGCGAGCAGGGCAAGCGCCTGGCGGTATTGGCAGTTGACCCCAGCAGCCAGCGCGGCGGCGGCAGCATCCTCGGCGACAAAACCCGCATGAACGAGCTGGCCGCGCACCCGCAGGCGTACATCCGCCCTTCGCCGGCCGGCCGCAGCCTGGGCGGCGTCACGCGCAGCACCCGCGAGGCGCTGGTGCTCTGCGAAGCGGCCGGACACGACGTCATCTTCGTGGAAACCGTGGGCGTGGGCCAGAGCGAAACCGCCGTGCACGGCATGGTGGACTTTTTCCTGCTGCTGATGCTGGCCGGCGCCGGCGACGAGCTGCAGGGCATCAAAAAGGGCATCATGGAAATGGCAGACGCCGTGACCATCACCAAGGCCGACGGCGGCAACGAGCTGGCCGCCCGCCGCGCCCGCGCCGAGTACCAGAACGCCCTGCACCTCTACCCGCTCGCGCCCAGCCAGTGGAGCCCCGTCGTCACAACCAGCTCAGCCGTGACCGGGCAGGGCGTGCCGGAGGTGTGGGAGGTAGTGCAGCGCTACGTGCAGCAAACCCAGGAAAGCGGCTACTTCCAGCGCCGCCGCCAGGAGCAGAACCTGCACTGGCTGCACGAAACCATCCGCGAAACTCTGGAAACCCGCTTCTACCAGCGCCCCGACGTGGCCCAGCGCCTCGCCGAGGTGCAGCAGCAGGTGATGGACGGCCGCAAGTCCGCCTTCGGCGCCGCGGAAGAGTTGCTAGGGCTGTAACGCAGCTTGGCTAGGCCTGAGCACCCTCATACGTACCGCGAAGTTTTACTTCGCGACCTCCCAGCACTTCCTGGCTGCACGGTGCTTCGTGACTTCCCGGTGCTACCTTGCTCACGTGCCGCGGAGTGGAACTTCGCGGTACGTGAGCAGGGCCGTTTCCATTATCTGAAGACGACAGCGGGCGTTATTGCGGGTGCTGGGCTAGCCACTGCTGGTAGGTCTTTTTCAACCACTGGGTTTCGGCCCTTTTGTATTCCGCCGTCACGACTGAAAAATGGTCACCGGGGTAATAGGCAAACGGCATGTCGGCGCCCAGCTTCCTCATTTCCTGCTCCATGAGCATCACGGAGAAGTTCAGGAAGTAGGTATCTTGGTTGCCGGTGGCAAGACGCAGTTTGCCGTTCAGGTCGGGCTTGAGGCGGCGCCAGTTCTGGCGCACGTACTGCGTCAGATCGTAGCGTTTCCAGTGGCGGAACACCTGCCGGTCCAGCGAGTTGGTGGAGTTGAACAGCGGCTTGGGCAGGCCGTTGCGCCCTTTGGGACCGAATACCGCATCAAACGACACCTCCTGCTCGCCCCGATAGATGATGTCTTCCAGCCGGTGCACGATGTTGGGCCGGTCGTAGGCCTCGGCGACGGGCAGCACCTCGCCATAAGTCAGCGAATCCACCATTTCCACTCTTTCGAGGTCCTGGTAAAGATTGGTCCGCATAAAGTTTCGGAAATCCACCGGGTCGGGGGAGCTGGCGTTGGCGCCGGCAAACAGCTTCGGGTAGTGCGTCATCAAATACACCACCGTGTAGCCGCCGCTGCTGTGGCCGCGCAGCACGCGCCCGCCGTTGGTGCGGTACTGCCGGTCGAGCAGCGGCAGAAACTCGGTGGCAAAGGCGTCGCCGACGGGGCCGTTGTTGGCGCTATTGGCGTACACGGTGTGCCCCAGCGCGCTGGCCCCATCCAGATACACCCGGATGCAGGCAATGGTATCGATGGGCGTGGCCGGCAGCGTGTCGGTGCTTTCGGAGCGCGAGTAGTGGTGGTAGTCGGCGCCGAAGCCGCCCACCGTGAACAGCACCGGATAGCGCCGCTGCGGGTGCCGATAGTAGTCGGCGGGCAAAATCACGGCCCCATCCAACGACATAGGCTTGCGGTGGAACCGACTGAGCAGCGCCGACGGCGCCTTGATTTCCTTGCAGAACCTGGTGGCGACGAACACCGGCGCCGGCACCACCTGACTGCAGTCCAGCGTGAATATTTCATCGTTAGCCTGCAGCGAAACCTTGCGGGCTGCGCTGTAGGGGTTGCCGGTGCTTTGCCCGATTATCCGCCCGCCGAGGTTCAAATCCCACACGGCCTGCACGTAGTAGTCGCCGCGCGGCAGGCGCGAGAGCAGCGTGGGATACGACAGCGCCGAATCGGAAAAGACGATAGTTTCGCCGGGCTTCACATTGCGCACCGCCAACCGGTAGCACGGCCAGCCGGGCTGGTCTTTGGGCTGCACATTCTTCTTGGACAAGAATAGCAGCACATTGCCCGTAAATGGCCCCGCATGGGCGGCCGCTGTGTAAGAAACCCGAAACTGCTGGGCTTGTGCTGAAAACCGCGTCAGGAGCAGCAGCAGGAAGACGAGGCCGTAGATTCTCATAGAATTGTTCAACTCAGCTAGCAACCGTTGAGATGGACTGGTGGCCCGCAGCATGCCCGGGACCGGACATACCACTCCCAGGCAGCAGCTGCAGCCGTTGCCGAGAGGAATTACCAGAAGCAAGAAAAGTGCGGCGAGTGACCAGGCCACCAGTGGGGCCAGAAGCTTCCGCCAGTCAGGACGGTTTTGCTACCCGCGTTTAGGGCGCAGCGCCAGGTAATCGAGGTAGTACAGGATTTTGATGCTGACGTTGTTGTTGTGCGGCGTATTGATGGTGTTGCTCAGGTTGTCGAAGTAGAGCGGCGTGGCTTCATTGGCCTGTAGCTCATTGGTACTGGCGTTTTTCCAGACGATACTCACCTGCGAGCCGGGCGCAAACCACCACGAGTACACGGCATCGATGTTGAAGGCGTTGTAGGTGTTGTCGCGGTTGCGGCGGTAGTCTACGGGCGTTTCCTCGCCGCCGGGGCGAAGCTGGGCGAAATCGTTGTAGCGCACGGTGCTGGTATAGTGGCGCGTGCGCACCGTCAGGGACATGCGGTTGGTGAACGTGTAGCCCACCGACAATACGTTGGACACCGTGACCACCTGCCGACGACCCAGCAGCACATCTTTCTGAGCCAAACCCAGCGGTACGTTGCCCCCAAGCTGCCGGATCACGGCCGAGTCGAGCGGCTCTTCGCTGCTGAGGCCCCCATTCACATAGCCAATCTGGTTCTGGCGCAGGTTCCAGTCGATTTCGTAGCGGAAGTTGAGCTTGTTGTTGACGCGGTAGCGCGGCGAAACGGTCAGGCCGTAGCCCATGCGGCGGGGGCGCTCCGGCAGCCGCTCGTCGCGGGCGTAGGTGCGCAGCCCCACGTTCACGTCGAGGGCCAGCTTCTTGCGGTAATCCGAGGAAATGTAGCCGCCCACGTTCACGCTGCCCGGCACCAGCACGTAGTATTCGCCCAGCTTGCTTTTGCGCGGCTCGAAATAGTCGCGGTTGCGTGGGTCCACGTTGAGGTTGAGGCCCATGCTCAGGAAGCTCTTGGTGAACGTGGTGTTCAGGCCGCTATAGAAATTCACCCGCTGGAAGCTGGTGGGCCGGTAAAGCATCTTGTGGTCGACGCCGAAATAGGTGTTCAGCCGGTTCACCTTCCAGAAGGGCTTGTAGATGTTGTAGTTGCCGTACACGCCCTGCGTAATGGCGTTGTTGCCGAACAGAATGCCCAGGTCGTTGTGGTCGTAGGTGTCCGATTCGATGCCGTGCGAGACGCCGTAGGTGAAGTTGCCGCTGATCTTGCTCACGTCGAGGTTGTACTTGTACCCGTCGCGGTTGTCGATCTGCACCGTGTCGGAACCGAAGACGTTGCCGCGCCGCCGCGAGTAGTTCACTTGGCCCGTCACGGCGTAGGAATTCTTCTTGTTGGCCAGCCGAAACAGGCCGGCAGTTACGTTGGCGTCGTAGGTGCTGCCCGCCCGCGTGACGTTGGTGTTGATGAGCGAAACGTAGGAGTTGTTTTTCAGGCTCTGGTCGAGCACCAGAATGCTGTAGTTGCTCAGCGGCTGCGTCAGGATGTTGCGTTTAGCACCGCTGGCGCTGTCGCGCGCCACGGCGTACACGTCGTTGGAAATGGCATTGAACACGCCCACGCCCAAGCCTTTGCTGGTACGACCCGAAATTTTGGTGGCATTTAGCAGGCGGGTTTCGCCCGGATTCGTAATCAGCTCCTCCCCCGGCTGGCGCTTGCCTTCCGCATCCCTTGTACCTGCGCGCAGTTGTCCTTCGGCATCATAGAACCCGACGGGCGTAGCACCCACGCGCCGCGAGTAGAACAGGTTGCCCTTGTTGAACAGCTCGGTGCCTTCGGTGAAGAACTGGCGGTTTTCGTTGAACTGCACCTCGAAGGGCGAGAGGTTCAGCACCTGGTTGTCGCTCTGCACCTGCCCGAAGTCGGGCACGAGCGTGGCGTCTAGGGTGAAGCTTTCGTTGATGCCCCACTTGATGTCGGCGCCGCCGTTGAAGCTCGTGGTGGTAGGGCGGGCGCCATTTTCACTGAGCGGGTTGTGGTTGACGTAGCTGGAAATATAGGGCGTGAGCGAGAGGCGCAGCGGCGGCTTCACGTCGCGCACGCCGGTCATCGTGCCCCACTGGTTCACGAAGCCATCCACGGCGGGCTTCACCTCGTTCCAGAAGAAGGCCTGGTTTTCCTTTTTGCGCTGCCGCATGAAGTTCAGCCCCCATTGCTGCTCGGGCAGGCTGCTGAAGCGGATGGCCGAGTACGGAATGCGCATCTCGGCAATCCAATCAGTACCCCGGATGCTGGTGCGCGAGTCCCAGACGGCATTCCAGTTGAAATCCTCGCCACCCGCCGGCGAGTAGCGGGCATCCATCTGCACGCCGCCCGTCGTCACGAAAAAGCCGTAGCCGTTGAGCTTGTCTTGGTAGGTATCGAGGAAGATACCGATGAAGTCGGTGTTGCCGAACTCGTCGCGCGGAGTCAGTTCCCGCAGAATGGAGTCGGCACTGACGTCGTGCATCACCGCCCCGATGTAGAGGTTGGCATCGTCGTAGAGGATCCGCACCTCGGTGGGGTGCTTTTCGGGCGGGCCGGGGTTGGGGCGGTTCTGGATGAACTGCGTGGCCACCGGGGCCTGCTGCCACACGGCCTCATCCAGCACGCCATCCAGCTTGATGGCTTCCGTAATCCGGATGGCCTGTAGTTGCTTTTTGGGAGCCAGCGTGGTGGCGGCCGCCGTAGCGGCCGGAGCCGGCTGCTGCTGGGCCGATACCTTCCCGGCCATGCACAAAAGGCTCAGCAGGAAGAGAAAAAAGGGCATACGAATGCGCATCACGACAGATCGACGGGAGGAGAAGTGAATCAAACGGTGGAAATCAAGGGACGACGCACGGGGCGCGGCGCGACACATAGGGCGCGCACATAAATAGGAACGGGAGCCAGCCTGACAATAGTTGGGGCTGGTTTGGGCTATAGATGCGGCCCGTTCGGGAACCGTTGCTTGAACTATATATTAAGTTTTAAAGTAGTCGGGGCAGCAGCCCCGGCCGCCGTTGCAGCGACGGCCGGAGCCAACTCACCGACACACCTCATTCACTCACGGAAATATTGATATTGGTGTTACTGGATTGGCTGTTAGAGTGCCCCAGCAGCTTGCGGTATTTGTCGGCCATAGCGGCCGGCTGCGGCTCGCCATTCACCACCAGTCCCTTGTTGTTGAGCTGAAACATAAAGCCTTTGGCGTCTTTTTCGATCAAGCCATCCTTGCGTAGCGTTTCCCGAAGCTGGTCGGAATCGAGGCGGGGTGGCGCAGGTGCTGCCGGCACCGAAGGTACAGCAGGCACAGCCGGTACTGCCGGAGCCGCCGCACGGGGCGGGCGGGGTGGGGCCGGCAGGTTGTAGCGGCTGCCGCTCACGTTGCTCTGCTGCTGGATATTGATGGAGCCCGTAGCACTGATCTTGCGGCCGGTGCGGTCTTCGTAGAGCTTGCGGTACTTCTGCTGCAGGGCGTCGGGCTGCTTTTTGCCGTTCACGGTGAGGCTGGTGGCGCTGAGCGAGAAGCTGTAAGTGTCTGAGTTCCGGATCAGGCCGTCGCGCTTAAGCTCGCTCACCAGCGCCTGGCGCCAGCGCTCATCTTCGGCGTCGCGGCGGGCCTGCTCCTGGTCGCGGCGGGCCTGGTCTTCATCCCGGCGCGCCTGGTCCTGGTCGCGCACGGCTTGTTGGGCGTCGAGGCGAGCCTGCTGGGCGTCGCGGCGGGCCTGAGCTGCATCTTGGCGGGCCTGTTGGGCGGCGTCACGCTGGGCCTCTTGCTGGTCGCGCCCTATCTGCTCCAGCATCTGCTGTTTTTCCTGCCGCACGTTCTGCAGCTCGTCCCGGATTTCCTCCCGCTGCTCGTCGTTGAGGCGGGCATCCTGCAATTGCTCGTTCAGCGTTTTTTCGGCACTGGCAAAGCGTTGCTCCATATCGGGCTGGCTAGACCAGGACTGGCTGCGCATGGCTTCGCCGGCCTCAGCCATGGCCAAACGCGAGAGCTCCTCGGCGTCGGCATCGGTGGGGGCGCGGCCCGCCAGCGCGGCGCTGCTCATGCGCTGCGAAAGCTGCGCCATCCGCTCCCGGGTGGCTTGGCGGCGGTCGGCGAGGGTGTTGCCGCGGTTGGTCTGCTGGGTTTTGGCGATGGCCTGCTGGTAGGCGGGCAGCTCGCTGGCCGGCACCTTCTTGCCATCCACGTACACTTCTGAAATGGCGCCTTCTTCGTTTTTCACTACTACCGTCAGGCCCTTGATTTCGTTGAGGCGGGCCCGGCCGGATTTGGTGAGCAGCTTGGAATTGGCCTGGCCATACACCACCACCGTGTCATCGGAGCCCGGCTGCAGCTCATTGCCGCGGTAGTTGACCGTCAGGGCCTTGTCCTCCGGATTTTCGTCGGGGCTGCCTTGCTCCAGCGCTTCAGCCTGGGCCTCCACCTGATCCTGAGTGTCCGCTTCTTCTTCGTCCTGGCCGTCAGCAAACTGCTCCCGTAGCGCTTCCGCGCCCGATTCAACCACGGCTGTACTGAACGAGGCAGCACTCAACGACAGCACGGTGCTGGTTGTGAGCACGCCCACGCTCAGCAGCACCACGCAGGCCGCCCAGAAACCATCGGAAAACGTGGGGGCCGTAGCGCGGTGCTGTACCAGGCGGCGCACCCGCCCCAGCAGCGAGCCGGGCTGGCCGGCGGCCGCCATAGCCAGGCGCGGCGTGAAAGCCGAAGGAGCCGGCGTATGCTGCAGCGTAGCCAGTGAGGCCAGGGCCTGGGCCAATACCAGCGAATCGCCGCAGAGCTCGGTGGCCATGTCGTCGCAGCAGTTTTCGCGCTCGGTGCGCAGGCAGTTCGACAGGAACCACACGGCCGGATGGTAGAAGAACAGGATTTCGGCCACCGACTGCAGCAAATTGAACAGGTAGTCGCGGCGCAGCACGTGGGCCAGCTCGTGGGCCAGAATAGCCTCCAGCTCAGCCCCCGACATGCCCGAAGCGGCACTCATGGGCAGCAGAATCACTGGTTTCAGCCAGCCCACCACCAGCGGCCCGGGCACCAGGCCCGAGGCCAGAATGCGCACCGGCTGCCGCAGGGCCGTGCGGGCCACCAGCGCATCGAGGCGGGTTTGCCACTCGGCGGGCAGCGCGGCCACCCGGTAGCGCCGCAGCCGCTGCACGTAGGCCAGGCCGCTCAGAAACCGCAGTGTCATGGCCAGCATGCCCAGCAGCCAGGCCACCACCACTATCGGCATGTTGCGCTCCAGGTAGAGCTGGCCCGTGGTCAGCAGCTGGCGCAGCCGGTTGGGAGCTGGCGCGGCAGTTTCTCCAGTTTCAGAAGCTACGGCAGCTTCATCAGCGCTCAGGCCGGCCGCGGCCATGCCCGGCAGCTCGTCGGCCGGCGGGCTGGCGGTGTACGGCGCCTCCGTAGCCGGGGCGGCGCGGAACGTGCTGTAGTAGTAGCCCAGCGTGATGCCGCTCAGCAGCAGCAGCGTGAGCAGGGCGGCGGCGGCCACCCGGTAGCGCAGCGCGGCAGCGTGGCGGTGCAGCAGCATCAGCAGCGCGGCGGCGGCCAGGGCCACCAATGCGCCCTGCCACAACGAGTGCAGCAGCGTCCAGCCCAAGGCGCGCATCAGCGCCGGCGACCCAAATTGTTCAAGCAGGCTCATCGGATTTATCGTTGGAGGTGGAACGACGCTGTTGTTCAATCTCATTAAGCAGCCCCCGGATCTGGGCCAGCTCGTCGGAAGAGGTGGAGTGCGTGCCGAGGGCCTGCATCACCAGCTTCATGGCCGAGCCCCCAAAGGCGGCATCCACGAACCGGTCGAGGAGCAGGCCCTGGGTTTCCTCCTCGCGCACAGCGGCGCGGTAGACGTGAGTTTTGCTATCGTCTTCGCGCAGCACCAACACCTTATCGAGCATGAGCTGCAGGATTTTGAGCGTAGTGGTATAACCAACCTCGCGCTTCTGGCTTAGCTGGTCGTTCACGAACCGGACCGTGCTGGGGCCGTGCTGCCACAGCACCTGCAGTATCTCCAGCTCCGAATCGGTGGGCTTTGGAATGGGTTTTTCGCTCATGGGTACAGGCGTTTGAGGTTCTACGATATCATTCGTACTTCAAACATATACGAATGATGTCGTAGATACAAACTTAATCTACGATTTTTTTCGTAATAACCTTTCTTCAAGCAAAAAGCCGGCTACTGCAGCCGGCTTTTTCATTCACAATTCGCTATTATCAAGACAGTTGCTTTACCCGCATGCTACCGGCCATGCGGCTCGCCGCGGCGGCGCGTGAGCGTGACGCGGGCCCGGTGGCAGATGCCGCCCAGTGGTGGGTTGAACTTCGATACGCTCACTTTCACAGAGCGCACGTGCGGGAACTCCAGAAGAATCCGGTCCAGCACGCGGTGGCCGACGTGCTCCAGCAGGCGCGCCGGGGCCCGCATTTCCTCGGCCACCACGCGGTAGAGCACCTCATAGTTCACGGTTTCGTGGAGCTTGTCGGAAGCGCCGGCGGCGTGCAGGTCGGTGCGGATGTAGAGGTCGACGCCGTACTTGTTGCCGATTTTCTGCTCCTCATCGTAGTAGCCGTGAAACGCGAAAAACTCCATGCCTTCCAGTGCAATCTGGCCCATGTGGTATAAGTTGAGAGGGTGAATGTGTGCCGTGTGCTCCAAAAAGGCGCCTGCCGAGGCAGCGTTGCTGCCGAATGCTGCCAACCAGCGCGCCGCTGAAGCCGGCTAAAAAAAACGCAGCCTCTCCCGAAGGAAAGGCTGCGCAAGGTCGGCTACAAAATCCGTGAAATCCGACTACTCTGCAAAATCAGTGATTCTGCAGGAGCGTTCTAGATTTCGTCGAAAAACGATTTCTCGGCCGTCACGGCCGCGGCTTGCATCACGGGCTGGTCGTTCTGGCCGGGGTGCATGGGCTGGACCGGCTGCGGAATCTCCGGCTGCTCGGTGCGGCCGGGCCGCACGTCGGGCTGCACATCGGGGTTGGGGGCACCGGGCACCGGGGAGCCGGGACGCTCAATTTCGGGCTCGGGCTGGTTGGGCTGGCTGGGCTGCTCGGGCTTTTCCGGCTGGCCGGGGTCTGGCTGCTGGCCAGGCTTGGGGTTGTAGGCGCCGGGCTGGGCGGTGGGGCGGGCCGCCGGAAAAGCCGGGGCCGAGCCGCCAAACGAAGCGGCCGAACCGCCGGCCACGGCCGCGGCCGACGAAGTAGAAGCAGTGGAAACGAACATTGGGGCAGGGTTTTCAGGTGAATCGGACGAGGTCCGGGTCACTTTTACGCTGGCTGCCCGCGAAAGGATGGCCGCCGTGCTGGCTTTAGGCCGGGCCTTGGCTTTTTCCACCTTGTCCAGCGCATCGGAGGCCAAGTGGTGCAGGTCGCGCACGAGGCTGTCGAGCTGGGTTTCGAGGCGCTGGCACTCCTGGCCCAAGCCGCTCACTTCCTTCTGCATCTCGGCCACCGTTTTCTCGGCCTGCTGATAGGCGTCTTCCACCAGCAGACGGGCTTTCTGGCGGGCATCTGCCAGCAGCTGCTCGGCTTTCAGCTGGGCTTCCCGGATGCGCAGCTCGGCGTCGCGCTGGGCCTGCTCGGTGATGCTGTTGCCGGTGTCTTCGGCCGTTTTGAGGGTGCGGTAGAGGCTGGTTTCCACCTCGCGCATCTTGCTCACGTCCTGGGTGGCGTGGTCGAGCTTCACGCGCAGCTCGCGGTTTTCGTCGCCCATCCGCTCCCACTGCTGCGAAAGGGTGAGCAGAAACGCCTGCACTTCGTCCTTATCAAGGCCCCGGAAGGCTTTTTCAAAGGTTTTCTGACGGATATCGAGGGCCGTTATCTTCATTTCAAGGAGCCGTTAACAGTGGATAATGAGCAATCAGCAGGTTGCTCTGGGGCGGCCGTTAAGGGAAGCCGCCGGGAATAGGAACACAACGACCAATCAGCAGAATTCAGGCAGGAAGCAAGCCAGAACAACCAAGCCAACGCTTATCAATCATTGCTCATTGTCAGCTGCCAAACGGCCAGGCTGCGGTCGTCGCTACACGAAACTAGCCTATTCTGCCTTCCCGGCCAAAACAACTTGTTGACCGAGGTGCCGTGCCCGGCGTGCCGCGCTTTGTCCAGCACGCGCAGCAGCTGCAGCGTTTCGGCGTCCCAGAGCTTGATGCTTTTGTCCATGCTGCAGGTGGCCAGCAGGGAGCCGTCGGGGCTGAAGGCGAGGTGGTTGATGGTGAACAGGTGGGCCACGATGCTGAGCTGCTCGGTGCAGTCGGCGGCTAGGTCCCAGCGGCGCAGGTGGGCGTCGCGGCCGGCCGTGAGCAGGTAACGGCCATCAGGTGAGTAGGCGGCCGTGAAGATGGAGTTGGTACCGCCCTCCCACTGCCGCCGCACGGCCAGCGAGTCGGCGTCGAGCAGGCGCAGCTGCCAGTCGGAGCCGCCCACGGCCAGCTCGCCCCGCTCCTCGTGCAGGGCCAGGCAGCGCAGGCTTTTGTCGGAGAGCCGGAGTAGGGTTTCCACGCGCCAGTCGGGGGCGCGCAGCACGGCCAGCGTGCCGTCGCCGAGGGCCACGTACAGCCGCTGCCGAGCCTCGGAATACACCATATCGAAGATGGCGGCCGGGGGCAGAGCCGTGGCAAACACCACCTTTTTCTCACTCAGGCTGATGCCCTGCACGCCCTGGAAATTGTGGCCGATGAGTAGCAGATCCAGCTTAGGCAGGTGCAGCAGGGTGTACACCGAGTTTTCCACCTTCGCCACCAGCTCGCCGTCCTGCGCATCCTCGGCGGCGTGCCAGGCGGCCACCAGGCCATCGGCGCCGGCCGAGTAGAACGTGTCGGAGCCGGGGGTGCCGGCCAAGGTGTAAACGCAGTCGAGGTGGCCGGTGAGGGCCGTGAGCTTGTGGGCCTGCGGACGGTGGAGAAACGGCATAAGCGGAAGGAAGGAGCACAAAGATACGGTCATCCTGAGCTGTCATCCTGAGCGCAGCGAAGGACCTTACTACGTTAGCACGACATCGTGCAATGGTAATCTAGCCGTGATAAGGTCCTTCGCTCCGCTCAGGATGACCGTATCTTTACGCAACACGCCCATACATCTATGCCGCTTCACTCCCTCACCCCTATATCCGGCCAGGCGCTGCTGGGCTTGTGGCAGCTCACCGAGCCGCTCGAGGCGCTCTGGCCGCTGCTGCCGCAGCCGCTGCACTACACGGCCCGCTTCCCGCAGGGCCGCCACGAAGACCGGGCCCGGCAGTGGCTGGCGGGCCGGGTGCTGGCCCACCAGCTGCTGCGCGAACTCACCGACGCCCCGGCCACCCTGCACAACGACGCCAACGGCCGGCCGTACTTCGCCGAACTGCCCGCCTGGGGCGTGTCGTTGTCGCACTCCGGCGAGTGGGTGGCGGCGGTGGTGGCGCGCAATGCCGCAGTTGGCATAGATATTGAACTGGAACGTCCCAAAGCCCTGAAGTTGGCGCCGCGGTTTCTATCGGAAGCCGAACGGGCCGACGCCGGCAGCGACGCCGCTAAGCACAGTGTGTACTGGAGTGCCAAAGAAACACTCTATAAGCTGCATAGCCGCCGGGGCCTGGTGTTCAAGGAGCAATTGTTGCTCGACCCGTTCAGGCTGCGGGAGGCAGGTGTGTTGACGGGACACCTGCTCCTCGAAAACTCCCGCAGCCAACACCAGATCCACTACCAGCGCCCCGCTCCCGATTACGTACTAACTTACTGCGTGGAGTAACTGAGTAAAGGAGTAGCTGAGTAATTTATCTAATTGCACAGTCGCCACTCCCCTGTTCAGTTGCCCTTACTCAGCTACTCCTTTACTCAGTTACTCTCTCTCATGTCCATTCGCCGAATTTCCATCCTGGCTGCCGCCACGCTCCTGTTCTGCACGGTTGCGGCTGTTGGGGTAGCCCGGGCCCAGGGCGGGCGCACCGTCAGCGACTTTAGTTTGCGAAGCGCCACCAACACCGAAGTAGCCCTGAAAAGCTACGCCGGCAGCAAGGCCGTGGTGGTGGTGTTCCTCAACCCGAACTGCGCCTACTCCAAGCTCTACCAGAACCGGCTTGCGGCCCTAAACACGCAGTTTAGCGGCCGGGGCGTGCAGTTCCTGTTCATCAACGCGCCCATCAACCTCGAAGCCAGCGCCGACCTCTCCGAGGCCGAAAAGCTCAAAGTCAAAGCCACCGCCGACCTGCCGCTGCTCACCGACGAAGGCCAGAAGGTAAGCTCCCTGCTGGGTGCCACCAAAACCCCGGAAGTGGTGGTGCTGCAGCCCGTCGGCGACGGGTTTGCGGTGCGCTACAAAGGGGCCATCGACGACAACCCGCTGGTGGAAAGCGACGTGCAGGAGCGCTACGTGCAGCAGGCCCTCACCAACCTGCTGGCCGGCCGTCCCGTGGGCGTAGCCGACAAGCGCGGCGCCGGCTGCCTGATCAAGCGCAACTAGCCGCTATCATTGCGGGCAGCGCGAAGTAATCCTTCCTCCGCCCAGCTAAAAATGCCCCTAAGCAACAAGCCCTCCGACAGTAGTGTAGCGCACTACTGCCGGAGGGCTTTGCTGTAAGGGTTGCTCAGAGCCTCGATTAGGAAGAAATGCTTCGCACTGCTCGCAATGACGCTATTCTTCCTCGGGAGTGTCGTGCGGAGCCTTGGGCTCGTCGGTGAGGATGGTAAGCAGCTGGGCCACTTCAGTGGCTTTGGCTGGCTCCTGCAGCTTCTCGAAGCTGAGCTGCAGGTTGCGCAGGGCCCGCCGCACAATATCGAGGTGCGAGCAGGGCTCGTAGAAAATATTGTTGGACGTGAGGTTGAGCTGCACGATATAGTGCTCGATATCGGTGCGCGTCAGGATCAGGCCGCGGTTGTAGCAGTTGATGTAGAACGACTCGATGATAGGGCTTTCGGGCCGGAAGGTGAGCACGAACAGGTTGGGCAGGTTCACGCCGAACACGGGCAGCTCCAGGCGCTGGGCCACCAGCAGATAAATCACGCACAGCGTGAGGGGATTGCCGCGCCGGGTTTCCAGCACCCGGTGCAGCATGGAGTTGGCCGGCGAGTGGAAGTTCTGGGTGTTGGCCGCAAACTTATGCACCCGAAACAGCACGTGGTTGAGCGCCTGTACCTGCTCGGTAGGCAGCATATCTGGCCGCAACAAAGTCCAGACCTCGAAGCGCAACTGCTCAATAGCCTTGTTGAGGCTTTGCAGGTCGGCATCCGGGTACTGGTAGCTGTTCAGCAGCCACATGCCTTCCAGCAGGTTTTCGCCGCCTGAGTCGCGCCACACGCGCAGGCGCTGCTGCAGGCCCTCAAACTGCAGGTGATGAATCAAATCTTCGAGGCGCTGCTGCTGCTGCGAGTCGAGGGTTTCTTCCCAGCTTTCTTCCAGAAATGGAATAATGGTTTCGCCCAGGCTCTGAATTTTCTCCTGAATCTGCGGGGCAATTTCCGGATCGTCGAGCAGGGAGATAAGGGCTTTGATTTCTTTGTTGGTCATGGAGCAGCAGAGCAGCGGCAGCGGGGCAGCAGAAGTCAGAAAGGGCAAAGAAACACATCCGGCACGGGAGTGCCGCACGTGGCTATCCGGAAATAACAGCCGGCATAGGCCGTTTTGTTCAGCGGCAGCAGTTTTAGGGGGTAAGTCCGGTCCAGCGTACCAAAAGGAGCTGCCTACTCGCTCCACCCAGGTTGCGCAGTAGCGGCATGGCAACGTAGCGGCGGCAGCCCTGCCAACAGGGCCGCCGCCGCTACGCGAATCACAGCAGTTACCGGAACAGATTGGTTTTGGCCAGCTCCAATATTTCGTCGCCGCGGCCGCTCATGATGGCCTTGAGCGTGTAGAGGCTGAAGCCTTTCACCTGGGCCGCTTCGATGGTAGGCGGCATGGAAAGCTCGGCGCGCTTCACCACGGCATCCAGAATCACGGGGCCGGGGTGAGCCAGCATGGCGGCAATGGCGGCGGGCAACTCGGCGGGGTCCGAAACGCGGATGCCGCGCACGCCGGCGGCTTCGGCCAGGGCCGCGAAGTTGGGGTTTTCCAGCTCGGTGCCGTATTCCAGAATGCCGGCCGCCTTCATTTCCAGCTCCACAAAGCCCAGGCTATTGTTGTTGAAGATGACGATTTTGACCGGCGTTTTCAGCTGTTTCAGCGTCAGCAGCTCCCCCATCAGCATAGCAAAGCCTCCGTCGCCGGCCAGCGCAATCACCTGCCGGCCGGGGTACGTGAGCTGCGCGCCCAGCGCCTGCGGCATGGCGTTGGCCATGCTGCCGTGGTTGAAGGAGCCGATCAGCCGCCGCCGGCCGTTGAAGCGCAGGTAGCGCGCCGCCCAGATGGTAGGCGTGCCTACGTCGCAGGTGAAAATGGCGTCTTCAGCGGCCTGCTCGTTGAGCAGGCGGGCCACGTACTGCGGGTGCAGACTGGTGTCGCCGGCCTCGCCGGTGGCCAGGTCGTCGAGGTCCTGGCGGGCCGCGCGGTAGTTTTCCTGGGCCGTTGTCAGGTGGTCCCGGTCGCGCTTGTGGTTGAGCAGCGGCAGCAAGGTCTGCAGCGTAGCCGCCACGTCGCCCACCAACCCCACTTCTACCCGCGCCCGCCGCCCGATATGCTCGCCGCGCAAATCAATCTGCACAGTGCGGGCGTCCTGGGGCAGAAACTGCTGGTACGGGAAGTCGGTACCGAGCAGGAGCAGCGCATCAGCGTCCATGAGGGCGTGGTAGCCGGAGGTGAAGCCCAGCAGGCCGCTCATGCCCACGTCGTAGGCGTTGTTGGGCTCCACGTATTCCTTGCCGCGCAACGCATGCACTACCGGCGCGCCCAGGGCTTCGGCAGTTTGCAGCAGCTCGGCGTGGGCTTCGGCGCAGCCAGCCCCGGCCATAATGGTGACGCGGCTGCAGGTGTTAAGCAAATCGGCGGCGGCGCGCAGGTCTTCCAGATCAGGTACCAGCCGGGCCCGGTTGCGCAGTACGGGCAGGCGCGGCGCCGGAGCTTCCGTTTTCTCGTGGCTGATGTCGCCGGGAATCACTAGCACGGCCACGCCACGCTGCGTGAGGGCCGTCTGAATCCCGATTTCGATGCAGCGCACGGCCTGGTCGGGGTGGGCAATCAGCTCACAATAGGCGCTACACTCCTTGAACGTATTTTCGGGGTGGGTTTCCTGGAAATACTGGCTGCCTATTTCCGCGCTCGGAATCTGGGCGGCAATGGCCAGCACCGGCACGCGGCTGCGGTGGCAGTCGTAGAGGCCGTTGAGCAGGTGGGTATTGCCGGGGCCGCAGCTGCCAGCGCACACGGCCAGCGCACCCGTGAGGTGAGCCTCGGCACCAGCCGCAAACGCGCCGGCTTCCTCGTTGCGGACGTGTATCCACTCGATGCCGTCGCGCTTGCGGATTTCTTCGGTGATGCCGTTGAGCGAGTCACCCACCACGCCATACACACGGGTCACGCCGGCGGCCAGCAGGGTATCCACCAGTATTTCAGAGACGGTTTTCTTTGCCATAGTCTTCAGAATTGGGTTCGAAGGCTATACGGCAGATTCCGCGAACGAGCCGGGCCACCGCCCACAAGCCACCGGTTGCGGAACCGGCTTATGCGGGCTTGCGGCCCAGGTACTCATCGGTGAAATGCGCCCGGTGGGGCTCCTGCGCAAACTTCTCGGCGTTGTAGGTAGCCGAGGTGCCGCGCGGAATCGACAACGACTGCCACTGCCCCGCCCGCACCAGCTTCCCGATGAACACGATTTGCCCCACGTGGTACGGGTAGTGCGCCAGCTGCCGGTTGATGGCCTCCGTGACGGTGTGCCCCTGGTTGCGGATGTACACCGGCTGGTGCCAGTTATCGGGCGTGAGCGAGTCGAGGGCCGCCAGCAGGCAGCTCCAGCCCGCTTCCCAGCGCGCCAGCACCTCGGCCCGGGTGCCCAAGTCGTTGTCGAACTCGGCTTCGCGCTGCCGCCAGGGCTTCTCACCGTCGGTGGTCATAAAGTCGGTCCAGCGGGACAGCATATTGCCCCACAGGTGCTTCACGATGGTGGCTACGCTGTTGCTTTCGGCGTTGGGCTGCCAGAACAGGGCCTCATCGGGCAGCTGGGCAAACGTCTGGTCGCCGAGCAGCTTGTAGTATTCGAACTGCTTGCGGGCGCTGGTGAGGTAGTCGGTATCCATGAGCTGATAAAACTTGTTCAACGACGAGACGCAAATAGGCCTCTACCCTATGCGCGCTACTTTCTGCCCAGATACCTGTTGGACGTCACCACCCGGTACTCGGGGTCTTCGGCGAAAATGCTGTTCAGGGAGCCGATATGCGCCGCCCCAAACAGGGCCAGTATCCGCTTCGGGCGGGCCTGCATGGCCTGCACCACCACGTTGGAGTAGATTTTGTAGTCGCGGTTCTTAAACACCGATATCAGCTCGGCCCCAATGTACTTCGGGTTGACGAAGGCTGTGTCCACCATAGCATCGGGGTTGGTGAAGCGCCCGTTCGTCACCCGCGCCGGCGTGATGTAGCGTAGCCGGTACACCAGATTGTACAGCGCCGGCTGGTTGAGCGCCACCAGATAGTCGTGCAGGGAAAGCTGGCCGTTTTGCAGCGCGGCTTTCTTCTCGCCCGCTACTTTGCTGAGCTCCTTGCCGGCGTTCTGGTACAGCGCAATGTTCTGACCGGTATGCAAAATCCCCTGCGACGTGCCGCCCGGCGCATTCACGCAGTAAATCCGGGGCAGCTGCAACTGCCGGCCCAGCCGGAACGCCAGCTGAAACACTTCGCTCCGGCCATCGGGCAGCGTGGTCAGGTCCAGCTTATCCTGCCGGTACAGCGCGTAGAGGCTGTCGAGGCGGGGCTGCTCCTCGGGCAGGCGTTCCACCACCACCATATCGGGCCGGTATTTGGCCAAAGCCGCCACGAAGCGGGCGGCGTCGCGCTGCCCCGGTGACGTAAGAACATCGGTGTTGGGGCTGTCTTTGCGGTAGATTTGGCTCAGGTGGTCGGAGCCGACAATCATCACCTCGGTGGGCGGGGCCGACTGGGCGAAGCTGGTGGCGCTGAGTGCCAGCGCCAGCGGGAACAGTATAGGGGTTTTCATAGCGCGAATAGATAGACTGAGCATACAGGTAGCGGCCAAAACAGGCCGGATCCAGTGATTATACCACATAGATAGATAATTTTCCGGCCGTCAGTATAAGCAGCCGAGCCGGATGGCAGATGGCCGCAACGGCCGGCCTCAATCCATGATAAAGGCCGTTACCTGCTGACTTCGCCAGTACGCCGACAGGTGCCGCAGCAGCTGCAGCTCCTGGGCCGACTGAATCACGACCGGAAACGCCGCTTCCCGCGCCGTTCCCTTGTAGGTGAGCACAATCTTGCCGGCGCCCGAGCTCACGCCACGCCCCCGCACCGCGCCGGCATACTGGTCCGACGTCACGACAATGCTCTTCAGGTCCCGGACCGCAATGATCTGGTCGGCCAGCAACACCAAGTCCTGGCTTAGTTGGATGGTGCCCGGCGCCTGCCGCGGCCCCCACCGAATTACCCGTGCAGCTTTCAACAGGTAGAGCAGCGCCACAACCAATATCCAGGCGGCCGCCGCTGCGCCCGTTGCCCACAGCAACACCTGCAATGGGCCAAGCAAGCCGCGGGTGGCGGTGGTAGCGGCCCGCTCGCCCATCACCCGGGCTCCAAAGGCCACCATAGCAAACGAGCCCAGTAGAAAAATCCCCGTGTAATGCACGGCCTTCACCCAGCGGGGTGGTTCAGCGCGCAACAACAAGCTTACAGGCTCTGTCATATCACACTCTCTAATAATTCCTGACCTGTCCGTCTGCACCACTGCGGTAAACCGGGCCCTGAAGAATGTTATAAATCAATCAAAATCACGAAGGAAAAGCCAAAACGCAACGGCAGTCCAGCAGCCCCGGTAGCAGCGCATACGCGGCAGTGCTTTTGCCCGAGCCGTTACAGCCGGCCTACATGCACTAGGTATAATATTCCCCATCCCAAGGAGCCTCAAATGAAATTGCAGAACCGGGTTTTAGGTTTATTATCTCTAGTTCTTCATCTGGAATCAGACCAAATAAGTAGCCATCTATAACTGTACTGAACAATTCGACTTTAATATCATGATAGCGCACGGGTTGCAATTCGGCAATCCACTGCGCCAATTTAGCTTCAACAAGAACATCATTGCCTTGGTTTGATGTACCAGCATTCCAATGGCTTGTACTCAGGTAGCGGCCCTGCTTGTCAAATAAATGCAGCAGCGCATATTCGTGCCGATGTTCCTTCCAATCATTCTTAATTATGTAGCCAGCGGAATATACAAATATGCTATAGGCCCAGAAGAGCTTACCATCAGCGGTGCTACCCAAATAGTAAGTATAAGAGTCCTCTTCTTCCCAACGTTCAATCGGCAATTTCTTCGGCCATTTCATTGGCTTTAATTTTTGTAGCAGTGTATTGATTAATTCGTGCATCACACCTGAACCACGCTCACTTTGTACGCCCTTTCAATGGGCGCGTGTTTGATTGTACAAATACCTCGAAGAATGAAGTTGCGGCAATGGATTATCAACTCCGTTGAAAACGGAAAGGAGCCAGATAATTTCTCATCTTTTTAGAAAGAAAAACGGCCCGCCGCTTCGAGTGAAACTGGCGGGCCGAATGTAATTACAACTTCTTCAGAGAAGCCATTATTTCCTTTGCTGTCGGCTGCCAGGCTACCTGGTCCTTCACCGTACAGTTGAACGTGCACAGCAAAAGCTGGCCATCTACGTCCGTGAAGAAAATCAGATTGTAAATCTCGGTGTCGACGGCCGGGGTCACCAATTCGATAAATCCCACTTTCCGACCATTTACTTCCTCCACTCCGCTTTGCATTCCTTTAGCAGATGGATAAAGCTTCGTGAACGTCTGACGGAAATTTTCCTGATAGGCAGGCATCAACTCCTGGCTGGCCTTATTGGCAGTTATATTCAGGGCGACATTGATTCCTCCTGAAGCATTGGTGTAGACCAACGTAGGACGCCGCTCGGCCGGGTATTTCGCCTTCAGCATTTCCTCCTGCATTACCTCGAACCCTTTTGGGATTTTCAGTGACACTTTTTTATCAAGCAAAATTTTCTCCTCTAATTCTATTCCAGCAGTTGCGGCCGAAAGCAGGAAAAGAGCAAACAGACAAACAATGAAATTGAACAGTTTTTGCATTTTTTTAATTATTCAATAGAGTAATAAATTTCTAATCACACCTGAATCACGCCCACGTTGTACGCCTTTTCAATCGGGGCATGATTCGCCATGGATATGCCTTGGGAAATGACTTTGCGGGTTTCCAGCGGATCGATGATGGCATCCACCCAGAGGCGGGCGGCGGCGTAATAGGGCGAGAGCTGCTCGTCGTAGCGGGCTTTGATGCGGTCCAGCAGCTCCTTCTCGGCTTCGGGCGTGATGACTTCGCCTTTGGCTTTCAAGGACGCTACCTGAATCTGTAGGAGCGTGTTGGCGGCGGCGGCACCGCTCATTACGGCCAGCTGGGCCGTGGGCCAGGCCACAATGAGGCGCGGGTCGTAGGCTTTGCCGCACATGGCGTAGTTGCCGGCGCCGTAGCTGTTGCCAATCACCACCGAGAACTTGGGCACTACGGAGTTGGCCATGGCATTCACCATCTTGGCGCCGTCCTTGATGATGCCGCCGTGCTCACTCTGCGAGCCCACCATGAAGCCCGACACGTCGTGCAGGAACACCAGCGGAATGCGCTTCTGGTTGCAGTTCATGATGAAGCGCGCCGCCTTGTCGGCCGAGTCGGAGTAGATGACGCCGCCCATCTGCATGGCGCCCTTCTTGGTCTTCACGATTTTACGCTGGTTGGCCACGATGCCCACGGCCCAGCCGTCGATGCGGGCGAGGCCGCAGAGCAGCGTCTGGCCGTAGAGGTCCTTGTAGGGCTCGAACTCCGAATCATCGACTAGCCGCCGGATGATGTCCATCATGTCGTAGGGCTTGGCGCGGTCGGCGGGTAGCAAACCCAGGATTTCGGCTGGGTTTTCCTTGGGCGCGGCGGGCGTTTTGCGGGAGAAGCCGGCGGTAGCGTGGCCGCCCAATTTATCGAAGATGTTGCGAATGTGCTCCAGGCACTCCTCGTCGGTGGCAAACTTGTAGTCCGTCACGCCCGAAATTTCGGAGTGCGTAGTGGCGCCGCCCAGCGTTTCGTTGTCGATGGACTCGCCGATGGCCGACTTCACCAGGTAGGAGCCCGCCAGGAACACCGAGCCGGTGCCGTCCACAATCATGGCCTCGTCGCTCATAATCGGCAGATAGGCGCCGCCGGCTACGCACGGGCCCATGATGGCGGCCAGCTGCACGATGCCCATGCTGCTCATCACGGCGTTGTTGCGGAAGATGCGGCCGAAGTGCTCCTTATCGGGGAAGATTTCGTCCTGCATCGGCAGGTACACGCCCGCTGAGTCAACCAGATAAATAATCGGCAGCTTGTTTTCGATGCTAATTTCCTGGGCCCGCAGGTTTTTCTTGGCCGTAATCGGGAACCAGGCCCCTGCCTTCACCGTGGCGTCGTTGGCGACTACCACGCACTGCCGGCCCTGCACCCAGCCAATGACCACCACCACGCCGCCGCCGGGGCAGCCACCCTCCTCCTTATACATTCCCTCGCCCGCAAACGCCCCGATTTCCACGGTTTCCGAGTCCTTGTCGAGCAAATACTCGATTCGCTCCCGGGCCGTGAGCTTGCCCTTGGCCTTATGCGCTTCAATGCGCTTCTCGCCGCCGCCGAGGGCTACTTTTTTCAGGCGCTGGGAAAGCTGAAAGTTGAGCTGCTTGCTGTTGTCTTCGTTTCTGTTGAATTCGAGGTTCATGGGGTGGGAATGGGTGGGGTGGCTTGTTCTGTCATTCTGAGCTTGCGAAGGACCTTATCACGCCTGAATTGCTACCAGACGTTTCGTTCAGCTGTGATAAGGTCCTTCGCAAGCTCAGGATAACAGGAGAATGCAGAACAAAAAAATCCGCCCCTCGCGGGGCGGATTCAAAGGTAAGAGGATTGCCGTTTGCGGCAGATACCTACTTGATGGTCGTTTTGGATTCGGTTTCGGTCACGGTGCCGTTGGGCTTCACGGTCGTGGTTTCTACTTCCTTCTTGGTCTTGTCCTTGCCGCCACCGAACACCGAGAAATGAACGTAGCGCTTGGGGTTGGCCTGGAAATCGGTGAGCAGCGTGTTGGTGCTGGCGGCCGTGGCGTTGAGGTTGTTGTAGAGCGTGGTGTCGTTCATGAGCTTACCCAACGAGCCTTTCTGGTCCGACAGCGAGCGGTTGAGCGTGGTCATGGTGCCCTGGGCTTCGGTCATGGTGGCGTTGAGCTTGCGCATGGCCGGGCCTACCGGAGCATTTTTCAGCGAGTCGCTGAGGGTGGAAAAGTTGCTGGCAATCCGGTCGAACTTGGTGCTGGTTTTATTCAGCTCCGAGGTCAGGCGGGCCATGTTGGTGGTAATTTCGTTGATGTTGCGCTGATTCATGATCAGCAGGTTTTTCAGGGCTTCGGTACTACCCTGGGCGTTGAGCAGCGTGGCCTGCAGGCTCACTTTCGCTTCCTTGCTCAGGAAACCGTTCACCTTGGTCAGCGTCGAGTCGACGGTGCCGAGCACCGGCAGCGCCTTGGCCTGGAAGGCGTCGGTGATGCTGGCCACGGTGTAGGATTTCAGCTCCTCACCACCTTCGTAGACTTTAGAGTTGCGGCCCAGAAACAGGGTAATGGTTTTCGAGCCCAGCAGCGAGCCGCTCAGGCTGGCCACCGTCGAGTCGCCGACCACCACGTCTTTCTGCAGCTCCACGGCCACGCGCACCTTGTTGCCTTCCTCCGGCATCAGGCGCATTTCCTTTACCTGCCCCACTTTCACGCCGTTCAGAATCACGGGGTTGCCTATCGTGAGGCCGTCCACGTTGTCGTACTGGGCGAAGTAAGTGTGGTCAGAGGAAAGCAGGTTGCTGCCCTTCAAAAAATTAAAGCCCAGGTACAGTGCTACCAGGGCCACGATGCCCAACAGGGCTACTTTGATTTCTTTCGACACGGGGGTCAAGGGTTAGTGAGAGGCGAGAGAAGGCCGCTACAAGGCGCGGCCGGGCGGGCTATTCTCCATTCATGGCCTCCAGCTCATTCTTATAGTCGCGGAAGGCCCTGAAGATACCCGAGGCCATATACGACTGATTTGTCTTATCGTTCAGGTACACTTCTTCCTGCCGGTTGGTCAGGAAGCCCGATTCGATGAGCACCGCCGGCATCGTGGATTTCCAGAGCACCAGAAACCCAGCCTGCTTCACCCCGCGCGAAGGCCGTTTCACGGTGGTGCGGAACTGCTTATCCACACGCTGGGCAAACCGGATGCTGTTGACGATGTGGGCGCTTTGGTAGAGCGAAAACAGAATGTGGCTCTGCGGCGAGGTCGGGTCGAAGCCGTTGTAGCGCTCCTTGTAATTGTCTTCCTGCAGAATTACGGCGTTTTCGCGCTTGGCCACCGACAGGTTGGCATCGGTTTTGTGCGGGCCCATGGTCCATACTTCGGTGCCGAAAGCGCCAGGCGCTGCCGCGTTGCAATGTACCGAGATAAACAGGTCGGCATTGTGCTTGTTGGCAATGCCAGCGCGGTCGGCCAGCTCCACAAACACGTCGGTTTTGCGGGTGTATACAACCTTTACGCCCGGCATAGAATCCTCTATCTGCCGGCCCAGGGCCAGAATGATTTTCAGGGCCACGTCGGCCTCGCGGGCTTTCACGCCCGCGCAGCCCCGGTCTTTGCCGCCGTGGCCGGCATCGAGCACCACGGTACGCAGGCGGTAGCCCTGCGGCTTACCCAAAACAACAGGACGTGGGGCCGGGCCTTCCGGCGCTACCGCCGCCGGAGCACCTGAAAAACAGAGTAACCCCAGCAAACACAACGTGACAATATTCCGCACAGACTTCGTTAGTGAAGAGCAGCGACGCGCTACCTTTGCAAACCGCCACAAAATAAACGAATAAAACTACGTGGCCGTACCCGAGCCCTTGCCGACCGATACGATTATTTTTATGCGCGGATTTATTCTGCGGAGCCTACGGGCTACCGGGCCAGCTATGTTGTGCCTGCTGGCGGCACTCGGGCTATTGAATTTCACGGCCCAGGCACAGGCGCCTACCCCCCGCCAGCAGCAGGCTACCTCGGTGCCCGCCGACGTGCGCCGCCCCGCCCAGATCCTGCGCGCCGACACCGCCCGCTCGGGTTTGCAGCGCCCCCGCTCCGGCACCGCCGCCGATACCAGCGGCCTGGTACGCCGCGGCTCTTCCCCCGATTCGCTGAACGTGGCAGCCGGCGCCCGCAAAGGCGGCGTGGAAACCACGGTGAAATATGCCGCCAAAGACTCCATCCGGTTTGTGGTGGGCGAGAAAAAGGCCATCCTGTATGACGCCGCCAGCGTGAACTACGGCGAGATGGACCTGAAGGCCAACCGCATTACCGTAGACTACAGCAACAACCTGCTCACGGCCGAAGGCACCCAAGATTCACTGGGCAAAACCCGCGGCCGCCCCGTGTTCAAGAACGGCGCCGAAACCTACCAGGCCGGCCGCATCAACTACAATTTCAAGAGCAAGAAGGGTAAGATTGCCGATGCCGTAACCCAACAGGGCGAAGGCTACCTGCACGCCGAAACCATCAAGAAAAACCAGTTCAACGAAATCTACGGCCGCAACGGGCGCTACACCACCTGCAACCTGGAAGACCCGCACTTTTACATCAATGCCAGTAAGATGAAGGTGATTCCGGGCCAGAAAGTCATTACCGGGCCTTTCAACCTGGTGATTGGCGGTATCCCGACGCCGCTGGGGCTGCCGTTCGGCTACTTCCCCTCGCCTAGCTCCACCCGCGCTTCGGGCCTGATCATCCCCACCTTCGGGCAGTCCACGGACCGGGGCTTTTTCCTGCGCAACGGCGGCTACTACTGGGCCGCCAACGACAACATTGGCGTGCGTTTCACCGGTGATATTTACTCGGGTGCGGGCCAGCAGTTCGGCGGCTGGCGCGGCATGGCCGAAATGCAGTACATCAAGCGCTACCGCTACGACGGGTTGTTGAGCTTTGCTTTTGCTTCGCAGCCGGCCGAACGAATATTGCAGGAAGATGGCGTTACGGCATCCGGCGCTGTATTCCCCCCTCGTAAGCCGCAGACCATCTGGATAAGATGGCGCCACGCCCCAGCCCCGCGCCCAGGTGGGGGTCGTTTTTCGGCCAGTGTTGAGGCTGGCAGCTCCCAGTACAACCAGCAGAACTCGTTCGAGCCGCGCCGCTTCCTGACGCCGGCCTTCTCCTCTACTGTCAGCTACAGCAAGCAGCTGCGCAACGCGCCCATCAACTACTCGCTGAACCTGAGCCAGACCCAAAACACGCAGACCGGCGAAATGAGCTTCGTGCTACCCGACGCCACCGTGCAGGTGGCGCGCCAGTACCCGTATCAGTGGCTGGGCCTTTCACCGCGCGACCGATTCTACGAGCAGCTTTCCTTTTCCTACTCGCTCACGGGCCGGAATCAAATTACGAATACCCAGGCGGCGCGGCAGCTATCGGGCGTGCCACTGCTGGGTGGCACCAGCACCGGCAGCGTCATCCCCATCCGGCTCGATAACATTGCGACGCTGCTGCGCAACTCCCAGACCGGCCTACGCCACGATTTTCAGATTCAGCTGGGCAGCTACAACTTCCTCAAACACATTAACGTCAGCCCGGCCATCAGCTACAACGAGGTGTGGTTTTTCAAGAGCTTGGACTACTCCTTTAACGAAACGGCCCAGGCAATTCGCATAGATACAACCACCGGCTTCAATCGGCTCTACACGGTTTCGGGTGGCTTCAACCTGGGCACCAACTTCTACGGGACGCTGGTGCGCAAGGGCACCCGCAAGATCCAGGCAATTCGCCACAAGGTCACGCCCAACATCAGCTACCAGTATGCGCCCAAGGCCAACCCCGACTATCGGCAGAACCTCAACCTGCCGCTGGGCACCAGCCTTGACGCGCAGGGCCGCCTGGTCGATTCGCGCATTTTCTCGCGCTACGAAGGCTTTCTGTACGCCACACCTGCCGGCCAGCGGCAAAGCCAGGTGAGTTTCTCGCTGCAGAACGCCGTGGAAATGAAGGTGCGCAACAAGAACGACACCACCGGCACCACGCCCTTCAACAAGGTCAGCCTTATTGACGGCCTCGACTTCAGCACCGGCTACAATTTCCTGGCCGACTCTCTGCGTTTGTTACCGGTCAGCGCCACGTTCCGAACCCAGGTTGCCAAAAAGCTCAGCATCAACATTACTGCTTCCCTTGATCCTTACCAGCGCGACACGGCCGGACGCACCATCAACAAGTACCTCTTCGATCAGCAGAGCCGCCGCTTGGCGCGCCTCACGTCGGCTTCGCTGCAGATGAACTACCAGTTCAACCCGGCCCAGAACCCGAACAAGAAAAGCAACATCCCGCGCGCCGTGGCGCCCGTGAATGACCCCTCGCTCGGCAACCCCAACCCCATCAACCCCTACGAGGACTACGTAGACTTCGAGCTGCCCTGGGAAATGACCACCGGCTTCTCCATCCTCTACGTCGATCCGGGCGTGCGGCCTTCGCGCGGCACCTACGTGCGCACCCGCGCCTTCACCACGGCCGCCCTCAACCTGAGCGGCTCCGTGAAGCTCACCAACAACACCCGCGTGGGCTACACCACCAACTACGACTTCATCAACAAGACGCCGGCCTTCACCTCGCTGGACATCTTCCGCGACCTACACTGCTGGCAGATTACGGCCAACTGGCGCCCGTTTAGCGGCTACGGCCAGGGCTACTTCGTGACCATCGCCGCCAAGTCGTCGCTGCTGCAGGATCTGAAGCTGAACCGCAACCGCACGTTCCTGAATTACTAGGATTGGGGCCAGGGTTGTATATGGATGTAGAGACGCAATATTTTGCGTCTCGTCGTTGAACAAAATCGTCGGACGATGCTCACGCACGCTGTCCAACGACGAGACGCAAAATATTGCGTCTCTACATCCGCATACAACCCGAGAACCGCTCCAAGTCTCGCACACAAGCTGCGTTTGGCCGGCTTATTTCTGAAAAATCCGCAGCTTTGACCTGCGGCTGCGGCCCACGGTTTCCCATTTGCCCTCCCTTCGCCCCTAACAACCACCCAACCATGTCTCAGCACAAAGAAGTCAAGCTCGTGACCACCCATCAGCTGCTGGCCATGAAGCAGCGCGGGGAGAAGATTTCCATGCTCACGGCCTACGATTTCTCCATGGCCACTATCCTCGACGGCGCCGGCATCGACGTGCTGCTCGTCGGCGACTCGGCCTCCAACGTCATGGCCGGCCACGAAACCACGCTGCCCATCACCCTCGACCAGATGATTTACCACGCCCAAAGCGTGGTGCGCGCCGTGAAGCGCGCCTTTGTAGTGGTGGATATGCCGTTTGGCTCCTACCAGGGCAATTCGTCGGTGGCGCTGCAGTCGGCCATCCGTATCATGAAGGAATCAGGCGGGCACGGCATCAAGCTGGAAGGCGGCGCCGAAATCAAGGACAGCATCACCCGCATCCTCACGGCCGGTATTCCCGTGATGGGCCACCTAGGGCTCACTCCCCAAAGTATTTATAAATTTGGCACCTACACCGTGCGGGCCAAAGAGGAAGCCGAGGCGCAGAAGCTCATCGAAGATGCTTTGCTGCTCGAAGAAATAGGGTGCTTTGCCCTGGTGCTGGAGAAAATCCCATCGTCGCTGGCCAAGCAGGTAGCCGAAAAGCTCACCATTCCGGTCATCGGCATCGGGGCCGGCCCCGACGTAGACGGGCAGGTGCTGGTAGTGCACGACATGTTGGGCATCACCAAAGAGTTCAAGCCGCGCTTCCTGCGCCGCTACGCCGACCTGGGCGACATCATGCACGAAGCCGTGCAGCGCTACATCCAGGACGTAAAAAGCCGCGACTTCCCCACCCAGGAAGAAGCGTACTAAATCAATTATCCTGACTGTCATTCCGAGCGGAGCGAGGAATCTGAAGTAGCCTGTTTGCTACTATAGGAGCCAGATTCCTCGCTCCGCTCGGAATGACAGCCTTACTTTTTCCTCAGAGTGAATCGTCCGAATCTGTGGTCGGAACAGAAGGAAATTCTGTTCGAAGACAACCATCTGCTCGTCATCAACAAGCCTGCCGGCCTGCTCGTGCAGGGCGACGCCACCGGCGACGAGCCCCTGTCGGCTAAGGCCGAGGAATACCTGCGCTTTAAGTACAAGAAGCCCGGCGCCGCTTTCATCGGCGTGGCGCACCGCATCGACAGACCCGTGAGCGGCATTGTGGTGATGGCCAAAACCAGTAAAGCCCTGAGTCGCCTGAACGAAATGTTCCGCGACAACAAGATGCGCAAGACTTACTGGGCCCTGACCGGCATGTGCCCCAACCCGCTCAGCGGCCACCTCACGCACTGGCTCGTCAAGGACCCCATCCGCAACACCACCAAGGCCTACCCCGAGCGCCACGGCCAGGGCCTGAAATCGGAGCTGGACTACCAGGTGCTGGGGCAGGCCGGCAACCGCTGGCTGATGCAGGTGAACCCCATCACGGGCCGCCCACACCAGATTCGGGTGCAGCTAAGCTCCGGCCTGGGCACCCCCATCGTCGGCGACGTGAAGTACGGCTTCATTGCCCCGCTGCCCGACGTGAGCATCGCCCTGCACGCCCGCCAGCTGGAACTGCAGCACCCCGTCACGAAGGAAAACATGGTGCTGGTAGCGCCCCTGCCCGACATGCCGCACTGGGAAGCCGCGCAGGCTTATTATTAGAGGTGAGATTGTAAGAAGTGAGAGGTGAGACTTTCGTTCTGTAACCCAAGCGGGCTAACGGAACGAAAGTCTCACCTCTCACTTCTTGTAGTCTTACTTCTGATCAATATCAATCCAACAACATTTTGGCCTTTTATATAGCAAAATTGCGCTAGAGGCAAGTGTGGCCGTAGTTTTGTAAAACGGCTTCTGAACTATTGAGCGCCATTCGTGCTTTTCGCACTGATCCCGCAGCCGTTCATGCACTGCTTCTAATCCATTTCAGCCCATGGCAATCCTCGTTTTCTTTGTTGCCCACTACTATTTGTCGCTGTTCACGCAGACATTCTACCTGCACCGCTATGCGGCGCACAAGATGTTTACGATGAATAAGTTCTGGGAGAAGTTCTTCTTCCTGTTCACCTACATCTGCCAGGGCTCATCATTCCTGTCGCCACGGGCGTACGCGCTGCTGCACCGCATGCACCACGCCTACTCCGACACCGAAATGGACCCCCACTCGCCGCACTTCTCCTCGAATGCCTTTTCGATGATGTGGAAGACTAAGGTGATTTACAACGAAGTAGTGCTGGACACCCACGACGCCGCCAAGCGCTTCGAAGGCGACACGCCGGAGTGGAAATGGCTGGACAAGTTCGGGGGCACCGTGTATTCCCGCCTGGGCTGGGGCACGGTTTACGTCCTATTCTATATCAACTTCGCAACGGCCTGGTGGCAGTATCTGTTGCTGCCGGTTCACTTCCTGATGGGTCCCATCCACGGTGCCATCGTAAACTGGGGCGGCCACAAATACGGCTACCAGAACTTCGACAACCACGACAAGTCGCGCAACACGCTGCCCTTCGACTTCCTGGCTTTTGGCGAGCTGTTCCAGAACAACCACCACAAGCTGCCGATGCGCGTGAACTTCGGCGTGAAGAAGTGGGAGCTGGACCCCACCTACTCCGTTATCTGGCTGCTCGATAAGGCCCGCATCGTGAAGGTGAAGCGGAAATGGCAGCAGCCGCTGCCCGTGGCCGCCTAATAACCGATATTTTGTTTGCCCCAAAAAGGCTGTTGCTGTCCGGCAACAGCCTTTTTTTTGCTATTCGGCGCCTGATTAAGGTTTCAGCACACAGCCAATCTGCGGAATGCTTTCAATCCGCCTAATATGTACCTACCTTTGCACCTCATTTTCAACCAGACGCACGAGTTGCGTCGCTTAACCAACCCGGTTTATGGCAGTTAAAATCCGCCTCGCCCGTCGTGGCCGCAAAAAGGCCGCTCAGTTCGACATCGTTGTTGCCGATTCGCGCGCTCCGCGTGATGGCCGTTTCATCGAGAAAATCGGTACCTACGATCCAAACACCAACCCCGCTTCCATCAACTTCGATGGCGAGAAGGCGTTTGACTGGATCATGAAAGGTGCCCAGCCTACCGACACGGTACGGGCTATGCTCTCTTACCGCGGCGTACTGTACCGCAAGCACCTGCAGCTGGGTGTTATCAAAGGCGCCATTGCGCAGGACGTAGCCGACCAGCGCTACGCCGACTGGAAAGAGCAGAAAGACGCTAAAATCGAAGGCAAGCGCACCACTATCGGTACGGCCAAGGAAGAAGCTCGCAAGAGCGCTCTGGCTGCCGAATCGAAGGTGAAGGAAGCCCGCGCTGAGGCTATCCGCAAGAAAAACACGCCCGCCCCAACGGAAGCTCCGGCTGCTGAAGGCGAAACCACCGAGGCAGAGGCTACGGCCGAAACCACGGACGAAGCCGGCGCTTAGTTTTCTGGTGAATAAGTAGTTAGGTGATTATGTGGCAAAGTGCGGTGGCCCATCCGGCCGGAGCAGTTTATCACGTAATCACCTAATCACTTACAGCCCTTATCCTCCGATTATGACACTTGACGACTATTATCAGCTTGGCTCCATCGGGAAGCCACACGGCCTGAAAGGGTTTGTGATGGCCTTTCTCGACGTAGACGACCCGCAGGAGTACCGCAAGCTGAAATCGGTGTTGCTGGAGATGCCCACGGCACCCGGCAAGCTGGTGTCGTATGATGTGGAAAAGCTGCAGCCGCAGTCCAATGAGCGGGCCTTGCTCAAGCTCAAAGGTATCGACCGGATTGAGGAAGCCGAGCCCCTGCGCAACGCCAAGCTCTACCGTTCTCTGCAAGAGCTGCCGGCGCTGGCCGCCGACCAGTTCTACTTTCACGACGTCATCGGCTACACGGTGCTCGACGAGAAACTAGGGCAGTTGGGCACCGTGGAAACCTTCTACGAACTGCCTCAGCAGGACGTGCTGGCCATGCGCTATAAGGGCCAGGAAGTGCTGATTCCGGTGGTGGACGAGTTGGTGTCGCACGCCGACCAAGCTACCAAGACGCTGCACGTAACGCTGCCCGATGGGCTGTTGGACGTGTATCTGCAGCCTTCCTCGCGCGAGCAGGACGAGCCCGACGAAACCGAAGAAGCCTAGTTCCGGCCATCATGCGCATCGACATCGTCACGTGTCAGCCGGATTTGCTGATCAGCCCCTTCGCGCACTCCATCGTGAAACGCGCGCAGGATAAAGGGCTGGTCGAAATTAAGCTGCATGATCTGCGCCGCTATGCCATCAACAAGCACGGCCAGATCGACGACTATGTGTTTGGCGGTGGCGCCGGCATGGTGTTGCGGGTAGAGCCCATTGCGGCCTGCTTCGACGCTTTGCTGGCCGAACGCAGCTACGATGCCATCATCTACTTGACGCCCGACGGGGAAACCCTGCGGCAGCCTCTGGCCAACCGCCTTTCCTTGGCGGGCAACTTGCTGCTGCTGTGCGGGCACTACAAAGGGGTTGATGAACGGATCCGGCAAGCCTATATCACCCACGAAATCAGCATCGGCGACTACGTGCTGAGCGGGGGTGAGATGGGGGCGGCGGTGCTCGTGGATGCGGTGGTTCGGCTATTGCCCGGTGTGCTGGGCAACGAGGAATCAGCCCTCAGCGACTCGTTTCAGGACAACCTGCTGGCCCCGCCCGTGTACACCCGCCCGGCGGAATGGCGCGGGCTGCCGGTTCCGGAAATCCTGCTCTCCGGCAACACCCCCAAAATTGACGTCTGGCGGCACGACCAGGCGCTGGAAAGAACCCAGCTCCGCCGCCCGGACTTACTAAATGGCTAGCTGAATTGAATTGTGAATTAGCTGCTCAGTTGCCTGCCCCGTGAACGGCCAAGCATTCAGCTATTTACCCATTCAATATTTCAGCTTGCAATCCTAAAAACAGAGGGCTATATTTGCACCTCTTTACCCGAAACCCCAGACGGCGCGGCCGTCCTTCAAAGTTTTTTCAGCCATGAGCGTACTACTCGATTTTATTCAGCAGGAATCCCAGGAGCGCCGCGCCAGCTTCCCCGCCTTTGCTGCCGGCGACACCGTTAACGTTCACGTTAAGATTCGCGAAGGCAACAAGGAGCGCGTACAGCAGTTCCAGGGCGTTGTAATCCAGCGCAAAAACAGCAACTCCAACGGCGAAACCTTCACCGTTCGTAAGATCTCCAACCAGATTGGTACCGAGCGTATCTTCCCACTGCTGTCGCCTAACATCGACAAAGTGGAAGTAATCCGTCGCGGTAAAGTACGTCGTGCCCGTCTGTTCTACCTGCGTGGCCTGTCGGGCAAAGCAGCTCGTATCAAAGAGAAGCGTCGCACGGTGGTTGCGGCTGCTTAAGCTTTACAGCTTACTCAATACGGCAACGGCCGGCTTTCCTCGCGGGAAGCCGGCCGTTGTCTTTTTGCGGCCAGCCATTTGCATTGGCCCACAAAAAAAGAGGCGCTTCCCTGCGGAAGCGCCTCTTTTTTAATCTATGCTTAGCCTGAACCTACTCGGCCGACTGCGCACCCGACATCTGCTTGGCAGCAGCGGTCAGGGCGTCGCCCAGCTTGGTCACGCGCTCGGCAGTGTTGGGGTTTTCGGCGAATACGGCCGATTTGGTGGTGTTGGTGCCGAGGCGGGCCAGCAGCTTGCCTACCAGGTCCTTGTCGATGCCGCCACCGTTGAAGTGGGCCTTCAGGTCCTGCAGGTCTACTACAATCTGGTGCAGCTCAGGGTTGTTGACATCCTTCAGATCTTCAATCCAGCGCTGGAAGTGGTTGTCGATGCCGGAACGATCCGCTTCTTCCTGCAGGTCGCTGCCGAGGATTTTTACGGCGCCGTCGAGGTGGTTCTGGTGCTGGGTGTCGTCTTTGGGCTGCTTATGGAATGACATGTCGGAGAAATTTGGCTGCCGGCACTAGGCGGCAGGGTGAAACATATGGGCCAACAAACGCAAGGGGTTAAGGAAAGGTTATGCCACGGCCGGGCCGCAATACGCAGCAGACCCTTACTTTCGTTTCCTGTTTGTCGTTTCGCCTGTTGCTGCTTTGTATGAAAAAATTTCTGGTTGGCTGTAGCCTGTTGCTCCTGCCCCTTTGCGCTGCGGCGCAGCCCTCGGCACCGGCCCGAAGCGCGGCCGCCTACTGGCAGCAGCAGGTCAGCTACTCCATCGACGTCACGCTCGATGACAAGCAGCACCAGCTGACAGGCCGCGAGGAGCTGGTGTACACCAACAACTCGCCCGACGCGCTGCCCTTCATCTGGTTTCATCTGTGGCCGAATGCCTACCGCGACGACAACACGGCCTTCGCCCGGCAGCAGCTACGCAACGGCAGCCGCAAGTTTCACTTCGCCACCCCAGAGCAGCGCGGCTACATCGATCAGCTCGACTTCCAGGTGAACGGCCAGCCGGCCAAGCTGGAGCTGGACCCTGAGAACCCCGACATGGCCAAGTTGCTGCTGCCGCAACGGCTGGCGCCCGGGGCCAGCGCCACCATCAGCACGCCGTTTCGGGTGAAGATTCCCGATTCTTTCTCACGCTTCGGCCACGTCGAGCAGAGCTACCAGATTACGCAATGGTACCCCAAGCCGGCCGTGTACGACCGGCGCGGCTGGCACGTCATGCCCTACCTCGACCAGGGCGAATTCTATTCGGAGTTCGGCTCGTTTGACGTGCGCATCACGCTGCCGGCCAACTACACAGTAGGCGCCACGGGCGTACTCCAGAACCCCGAGGAGCAGCAGCGCCTGCGCCAGCTGGCAGCAGTAGAGCTTCCTATAAACGGAAATTCCAGCACGCCTCCTCAGTCCATGAAAGCCGAGCCCGACCTGACGTTCCCGGTTTCGGTGGCCGAAACCAAAACCCTGCGCTACGTGCAGGACAGGGTCCACGACTTCGCCTGGTTTGCCGACAAGCGCTTCAACGTGCGGAAAAGCGCCGTGACGCTGCCCTCGGGCCGCGTGGTGGATACGTGGGTGATGTTCACCAACAAGGAGGCGGAGAAGTGGGTGAAAGGCCTGCAGGACGTGGATTCGGCGGTGGTGTACTACTCGCGCTGGGTGGGCGAGTACCCGTATAGCGCCGCTACAGCCGTAGATGGCGCCCTAAGCGCCGGCTCGGGCATGGAGTACCCGATGGTGACCGTCACGCAACCCTCGGCCATTGTGCACGAGGTGGGCCACAACTGGTTCTATGGCATCCTGGGCACCAACGAGCGGGACTTTGCCTGGATGGACGAGGGCGTGAACTCCTACGTGGAAAACCGCGTGGCGTCCCGCAACGGCGAGCAGGCCGGCGGCCTGCTGGGTTTGCCCACCAAAGGCGCCGGGGCCGCTGCCCTTACTCTCGACGGCCTGCCCGAAGCCGCCCTCAACTACATTCCGTACCAAGCCGTAGCCAGCCGCAGCCTCGATCAGCCCGTCACCAACTTCGCCTCCGCCGACTACGGCAAGCTCAACTACGGCATCATCGTGTACGGCAAAACGGCCTCGCTGCTGCAGTACCTGGCGGGCTACCTGGGCCAGGTGAAGTTCGATGAGGCCATGCAGGCATACTACACCCGCTGGCAGTTCCGCCACCCCTACCCCGAGGATATGCAGGCCGTGTTCGAGGAAGTGGCGGGCCAGAAGCTCGGCTGGTTCTTCAATGACATGCTCAACGGCCAGAACCGCTACAACGCCGTGCTGTCGAAGTCGAAGCTGGAGAAGGGCCAGCGCAAGGTGCTGATCCGCAACGACTCGCCGGCGCCGTTTCCGTTTCCGGTAGCCAGCCTCGACGCCAACGGCCGGGTGCTGGAAACCCAGTGGACCAAGCCCTTCGCCCGCACCGATGAGTCGGACGATGCTGTGCTGCGCTTCCGCGACGAAAACGTGGCCAGCCTAGTGGTCGACCCCGACTACCTCACGCCCCAGCTTAACCGCCGCGACGACCACCTGCGCACCACCGGCTCGTTCCGGGCGCTGGAGCGCATCCGGCTGCGGCCCCTGCTCAGCCCCGAGCGCTGGGATCAGGCCGCCATCAACTGGCTGCCGGTGGTGGGGGCCAACACGTCGGATAAGTTTATGCTGGGCGCGGCTTTCTACAACAGTCTGCTCAACGTCAAGAAGTTCAGCTACCTGGTCATGCCCATGTACAGCTTCAACCAGAAGGAGCTGAACGGCATCGGGATGCTGAACCTCAATATTCTGCCGGAGCGCATTACGCGCCGGGCCGTAGTGGGCGTGCAGTTTCAGCGTTTTGAGCGCTACCAGAAGGTGGAACCCAGCCTGACGCTGTCGTTCCCGCACTCGGCCTTCAACGCGCCGCAGCACACCGTGAAGCTGGCGAATACGGCCATTGAAAACCAGGACGCCGGCACCACCAGCAGCATTCAGTCGCTGGAGTACGGTTTCCGGGCCGGCAACGCCCTCTACCGCTGGGATGCCCACGCCGAGTTCAACTACCTCACCCCCGACCTGGCCAACGACAACGTGCGCGCCGATGCGGCGCTGCTGCGGGCCGAGGCCAGCTACCTGCGTTACTACTCGCCCAAAAAGACCTTTTCGGTGCGCGTGTTCGGCGGGGCCTTCCTCAACAAGGCCAACGACACGCCTTTCGTCATCGGGCTGAGCGGCAGCCCCGACTACCGCCGCCAGACTGTCTTCCTGGACCGGCAGCAGATTTCGCCCAGCCTGGCCGCCCAACAGCACCAGTTTGATGGCCGCGACGGCGCTTTCAAGGCCTATCTGCCCGCCAGCAGCAGCCGCTGGCTTACTACCCTCAATCTTCAGGCCGATCTGCCCGTGACGCCGTTCGGGGTGTTTGCTGACTTCGGCATGACCAAGGAGCAGAACCGCGTAGCCGCCGGCCGCAGCCCGCAGCGGGCCTACTACGATGCCGGCCTGTCGTTGCCGCTGTTCAACAAGCTGCTGAGCTTCTACCTGCCGCTGGCCGGCTCGCAGTACGAAAACGGCCTGCCCGGCAGCCGCCGCGCCCTCACCAACCAGCTCCGCTTTGTGCTGCGCCTCGACCAGCTCAGCCCCTTCCGGCTGCTGGACGAGCAGCTGGCCCAGTAACCGCTAGCGTATGCGCCTTTCCGCTTTGCTGACCCTCACCGCGCTGGCCGCCGCGCCGCTCACCGGCTGCCAGACCCGCCCCGACGACCTGCCGACCTTCTCGCAGGAGCGCAAGCTGCTGCAGGTGGTGGTGGAAATGCCCGCCGGCACCAACCGCGCCCAGCGCTACGACGCCACCCAGCACCAGTTCGTGCCCGAGCGCCGCGCCGGCCTCGACCACGTGGTGGAGTTTCTGCCCTGTCCCGGCAACAGCGGCTTCATCCCGGGCACGTTCACCAATGCACCTTCGGCCCGGCCCCTGGCGGCGCTGGTGCTCTGCGAAGCGCAGCCGGCCGGCACCGTGCTGGAGGTGCTGCCCATCGGCCTCGTCACACTCGACGACAACGGCCTCATGCGCCCCATCGTGCTGGCCGTGCCGGCCCGGCCCAGCCAGCAGATTCTGCCGGCCGTGGTCAGCTGGCAGGACCTGACTTCGCGCTACCCCGGGGCCCGGGAGGTGCTGCGGCAGTGGTTTCAGCACCAGGGCCGGCCGGGCGAAGTGCGCATCGTGAGCTGGAAAGATGAGAAAGCCGCCGAGCAGCAGGTGCGCCAGGCCATGAACTAGAATCGCTGATTTGCGCTGATGGAAGTGATTTCGCTGATTTTTTTTGACTGGTAACTGCGTGGCGCTGTTACCACGCTCGAAACCTGACCGGATGATAGTACTCAGGCAACTCCAGGCAGCACACTACAACTCCAGGCAGCACACCACAAAAAAAGCCGCCCTGCAGGGGCGGCTTTTTGTTTTCGTTGGTGATTTCACGAACTAAAAAATCAGCGAAATCACCTCCATCAGCGAGAATCAGTGATTACTCGATTTTGGTCATGCGCTCCTTCACGGCTTCCAGCGCTACGCGCATGTTCACAATGTCGGCGCGGGCAGCTTCCTGCTCTTTCAGGTTCAGGTCGATCAGGTTGTTGTACTGCAGCAATTCAGCGGCGTTCTGGGCCAGCTGCTGCTGGATTTCCGACTTGCGCAGCTTGTTCTTTTCAATGTCCTTCTTGATGGCATCCGACTTCTGGATAACCGCCATGTGGTTGTTCTGCGACGACACGAGCGAGCGTTCGGCTTCGGCTACCTGTACGGCCAAGTCTTCGCGGTACAACATGCGGGCGAAATCCTTGAGGTATTTCTCGGCCGATTTCCACTGCACGGGCGTGGCATCCTTGCCCAGGTAGGCGTTGCCCAGGTCGATAGACCACCATACCGACGTGCCGGTTGGCGTGGCATCCACCTTGCTGATTACGCGGATGGGGGTTTTGGAGACGTCTTCAATCACGACACCGTCCATGGAGTAAACGCCCTTATCGGCTTTCACTTTGCTGCCGAACTGCGTGTCGAGCTGCTTTTTCCAGGAATCATCAACCCGCTTGCTATCCAGCTGAATCGTAACCCGTTGGCCTTTGCGCGGAATGCCTTTGATGGCCATATCCGTCTCATCGACGGGGGATTTCTGCGCGTAGCCAGTCACCGACAGCACTAACATCAGCAGAGAGAGGAGTACGCCTTTTTTCATGTGTATGAGGTAGTTAAGAGGGGATTCTCAATTATGTCCGGTTTTCCTATTCCGGCTCACCAAATTTAACCACTGCTATTTCATCTGCCTATGGGCTCTAAGCTTTTTTTCGGCTGGAATACACTTTTATTAAATAGGTTATATTGAATACTGTTTAACTACTAAAAATACTATTTGTTAAGGCTATTCGCTGCCCGTCTGATATATTGGCTGATGCGTATGCTGAACAAAAGCAATTCTTCCCGGTTTGCCCAACTATGTCCGTAACCGTCTGCCGCAAAGAACATTTCAACGCTGCCCACCGTCTGCACAATCCGGCTTGGAGCCCGGAGCAAAACCAGCAGGTGTTCGGCAAATGCAACAACCCCAGCTACCATGGCCACAATTACGAGCTGATTGTGCGCCTGACCGGCGAAATAGACCCAGATACGGGCTACGTGTACGATATGAAGCGCCTGAGTGACCTCATCAAGCGCGAGATTCTGGATACCTTTGATCACCGGAACCTCAACCTCGACACCGAAGAATTCCGTCACCTGAATCCTACTGCCGAGAACATGGCCGTAGTCATCTGGAACCGGCTGCGGACCCACATTGAGTCCCGGCTCTCCCTCTCGGTCACGCTGTATGAGACCGAACGCAACTTTGTAGAATACCATGGCTAATTCTGTGCCCGCGCCGGACGGCGACCTCCGCCTCACCACCGACGCGCACCTGCCCACCAATTTGCATACCCCCCTCCGCCCCGATGCATTCGCGCTGAGCGACGACGAAAAGATTTCTGGTATCACGGAGCACTTCCGTGAAATCATGCTGCTGCTAGGCCTCGACCTGACCGACGACAGCCTGGCCGGCACGCCGCGCCGGGTGGCCAAAATGTACGTGCAGGAGTGGTTCCGGGGCCTCAACCCCGAGCACCGCCCTGAGGTGCGGCTGTTTGAGAACCGCTACCAGTACTCGCAGCTGCTGCTGGAGCGCGACATCACGCTGTTTTCGTGCTGCGAGCATCACTTCGTGCCCATCATCGGCAAGGCGCACGTGGCGTACCTGCCCGGCGACAACGTGGTAGGCCTCAGCAAGCTCAACCGGGTGGTGCAGTACTATGCCCGCCGCCCGCAGGTGCAGGAGCGACTCACGCGCCAGATTGCCGAGGAGCTCAAGCAGACCCTGCACACCGACAACGTGGCCGTGCTCATCGAGGCCGACCACCTGTGCGTGATGAGCCGCGGCGTAAACGACACCAGCAGCTCGACCATCACGGCCGAGTACAGCGGGGCGTTTGCCGAAGATGCCACGCTGCGGGCCGAATTTCTCCGCCTGCTCGGTAAATGAGTTCCGGGTTTCTGCTTACTTGTCTCTAGTTTTGACGAACTCGTTGCGGCGTCTGGTAGCAGACACCGCAACCCGTTGGCCAGCAGCGCAGCCAATATCCAGAAAAACGGTATACGCACCAGAAACTCCCGAAAATGTCCCGAAAAGTTCTCATCAGCGGCGGTACCGGCATGATCGGTACCCGCCTTGCCGAGATGCTCATTGATGCCGGCTACGAAGTAGCGCTGCTCAGCCGGCAGACCGCCAACAGCCACTACCGCAGCTTCCGCTGGGACCCGCGCGCCGGCACCATCGACGAGGCCGCCATTCCCTACGCCGACTATGTGGTGAACCTGGCCGGCTCTAGCGTGTCAGACGGCAAGTGGACCGATGAGCGCAAGCGCGACATCATGACCAGCCGCCTGGGCGGCACGGCGCTGCTGGCCCGCGAGCTGGCTAAGCCTGGCCACCACGTCCGGGCCTTCGTGTCGGCTTCGGCTATCGGCATCTATGGCGACAGCGCCGACCGGGTGGTGAACGAGGAAACGCCCGCCGCTTCCGCCGACGACTTCCTGGCCGACGTGTCGCGGCAGTGGGAGTTGGCCGCGCAGGACGTGGAGAAACTAGGGATTCGGACCGTTATCAGCCGCATCGGCATCGTGCTCAGCCCCGAGGGCGGCGCGCTGGTGCCGCTGGCCCGCACCGTGAAGCTGATGGCCGGCGCGCCGCTGGGCTCGGGCAAGCAGTTTATGTCCTGGATTCACCTCGACGACCTCTGCCGCCTGATTATCCAGATGCTGGAGGAGCCCAAGTGGGAAGGCACCTACAACGCCGTGGCACCGCACCCGGTCACGAACGAGGAGTTTACCAAAACCCTGGCCGACGTGCTGCACCGCCCGCTGGTGCTGCCCAAAGTGCCGGAGTTTGCCCTGAACCTGATGATGGGCGAGATGAGCGAAATCGTGCTGGCCTCGCAGCGCGTAAGTGCCGAGAAGGTGCTGCGCCAGGGCTTCACGTTTGAATATCCGAACCTGAAGCCCGCGCTGGAATCGTTTTACGGCGAGGGTTAAGCAGTTTCACAGCTCAGTGATATGCTTTTGTCGTTGCCTGCCAAGGCATATCTCAGGTAACCTATAGCTCTGGTATGTGCCGAAATGTAAGCGCCAGACAGATTTTCTTCCGGCATGAGAATAATCGGTGCTCTGCTCCTGGCAGCTTCGCTATCTGCTTGTGACGCTCTTACAAAAGAGATATGCGGTGAGCTATCGGGCAAACATAAGACCTACGTTGAGCGTCTAAACCAGACGTATAAGGACCGGATGCAGGTTCAGCAAGTCCCTTGTTACCCTGGATATTTACAGGTGAAGTGCTTGTCTGTTGTTTCCAACACAACGCTTGACTCAATTGAAACGTCTGCCGGCAAACTCGGATGGGTGGAAGTGTTGGTGTACAACCACCAGGGAGATTTGGTGCGCGGCAACCCTGGTTCCATGTAAAGCGGAAGGCTACAGGCTGTCCGGCACAGCCAGCGGGGTTTCAGCGTTGTTGAGCTGCTCCAGCAGGTTGTCGGCCACAATGGTGTCCACGGCTTCCTCACGGCGGCGGCGCGGCTCCGATTCGCTCACGCAGATGTACTTGCGGGAGATTTTGCCTTGGTATTTCGGGAAGGGGCCCATGGTGATGCCTAGGTCCTCATCTTCGTAGATTTTCTCCATGTACTTGCCGAAGATGGGCAGCGCCGTGCGGCCACCTTCGCCCTGCTGCGAGTTCTGGAAGTGGATGCTGCGGTCTTCGCCGCCCACCCATACGCCGGTCACGAGGTCTTTGCTGACGCCCATGTACCAGCCGTCGGAGTAGTTGGAGGTGGTACCGGTTTTACCTCCAATCTGGTTGTCTTTCTTCCACAGCTCGTACTCCCACAGGGCCTGCGAGGTGCCGCCGGGCTCGTCCATGCCGCCGCGTAGCATGTAGAGCATCAGCCACGCCGTTTCCGACGGAATGGCACGCTTCTGCCGGGGGTCGAACTGCTTTATCACGTTGCCGTTACGGTCCTCGATGCGAGTCACAATCATCGGCTCGCTCTGGAAGCCCTGGTTGACGAAGGTGCTGTAGGCATTCACCATCTCATACACGCTCACGTCGCCGCCCGAGCCCAGGCCGATGCTGGGCACTGACAGCAGCGGGCTCTTGATACCCACTTTGTGCGCGTATTTGGCTACGTTTTCCCAGCCCACGCGCTCCGTGAGCTGCGCCGTGATGGAATTGACGGAACGGGCCATGGCGTGGCGCAACGTCATGTTGATGCCGGTGTACTCGCGGGTCACGTTGTCGGGCTTCCACTCCATATCCTTCCCGTTCTCTACGTAGTTGATGGTCACCCGCTCGTCGCGGATCCGGTCGCAGGGCGCGTAGCCATTGTCGAGGGCCGTGAGGTAGACGAAGGGCTTGAAGGTGGAGCCGGCCTGGCGCTTGCCCTGCTTCACGTGGTCGTACTGGAAAAATTCGTAGTCGAGGCCGCCCACCCAGGCCTTGATCTGGCCGGTGAAGGGGTCCATGCTCATCATGCCGGCGTGCAGGAAGTGCTTGTAGTAGGCCAGCGAATCGAGGGGAGAGAGCAGCAGCGTGGTGTCGCCGTCGCCTTTCCAGGTGAATACTTTGGTGGGGTGCTTGGCGTTGAGGGCCTGTTCTAGCAGATCGGGGCGGCCTTTGTAGCGGGCGGCCAGCTCCTTATACTGCTCGGTGCGCTTCATCTGGGTTTCGATGAAGCCGGGAATCTCATTGCCTTCCTCGTCCACCCAGGGGTTGGAGTCGCGGTTTTTCCAGAACCGGTCGAACTGCTGCTGCAGCCGCTTCATGCGGTCCTGCACCGATTCCTCGGCGTACTGCTGCATGCGCGAGTCGATGGTGGTGTAGATCTTGAGGCCGTCGCGGTACATGTCGTAGCCGTTCTTCTCGCACCACTCATTCACGAACTGGCTCACGGCGCCGCGGAAGTAGGTGGGCGGACCGTCGATGTGCCTTTCCACCTGATATTTCAGGGCGATGGGCTGCTGCTGCAGCGCGGCTACTTCAGCGGCGGGCAGCATGCCGGCCTGGCCCATGCGCGTAAGCACCAGGTTGCGGCGCTTGCGGGCCGCCTCGGGGTGGAAGCGCGGATTGTAGGCGGTAGGGTTGTTGAGCATGCCCACCAGCATGGCGGCCTGGTCGGCGGTGAGGCTGTCGGGCGAAGTGCTGTAGAAGGTTTTGGCAGCCACCTTGATGCCGTAGGCCTTGGAGCCGTATTCCACAGTGTTGAAGTACATCCGCAGAATTTCCTCCTTGGTGTAGCGCCGCTCCAGCTCCACGGCCGTCAGCCACTCCTTGGTTTTGCTGACCAGCGTGCTCACCACCGGAATGTAGCCCAGACCGCCCCGGGTTTCGCCGCGGCGGGTATTGTAGAGATTTTTGGCCAGCTGCTGGGTGATGGTGGAGCCGCCGCCGCTCTTGTTGCCCGTCACAACGCCCGACGCGGCGCGAGCCAGCGCCGTCAGGTCGATGCCGGAATGCTCGTAGTAACGCACGTCTTCGGTGGCTACCAAGGCCTTTATCAGCAGCGGCGACATCTTGCTCAGCGGCACCGGCACGCGGTTTTCGCGGAAGTACTTGCCGATGAGCACGCCGTCGGCGGTGTAAATTTCGGACGGCTGCTCCACCTTGGGGTCTTCCAGTTCCTCCAGGCTCGGCGACTTGCCGAAGAGGAACAGGAAGTTCATGCTAACCAGGATGGGATAGAGCAGGAAAAAGCCCACGCCCACCACAAAAACGGCCCAAGCGGCCCGCGACAGGCGGTTCGACCAGGGCCGGCGCGGCCGGGGAGTGGAGTTTGTCTTCGGGGCTTGCGGAGCGGACATGCGGGGTAATTAGGGCGGCAGGCTGGCGGAGCAGCAGCCAAAGGAACCACAAATATACCAGATAGGTACGGCCCCAGCCGTGCGAAAAGCACCAAACATCATGGCTGCCCCGCGCTTAGCGGGCTGTGCGGCCGGCGGCCAATCTCCTTCCGCTCAGGCCAGCAGCAGTATCACCACCAACATCAAGGCCAGTCCTGCCATGACCACTGTGGCTACGCCGGACCCAATACACCACACCAGCCGCCAGCCAGGATGCTCTATCAGCAGGGTGATGCGCCATAGCCACAGCATCGTCAGGAAGGGAACCAGCACCAGACCTATCTTCCAGACTACATACGCCACTCGCACTGCGGCCGGAGTATTCGGGAAAAGCTCTTTTTCCAGCTGGATGCTGAAGATGGCCCCTGCGAACAGGCTCATTACCCACCATAGGGTGGTGGGTAGCTGCCTCAAGGCGCGGGCGGCGAAGAGTTGCAGGGAGTTCATACACTACTTGGCCAAACAGAGTTATCGAGAGTTATAGCCAAAATGCACAGCCAGATCAAAAGCAGTACGGCTTGAAATGACAGACACAGCCATAGCACAATGAGCCGCGTAGCGCCTTCTGTGCCCTTTATATCAGGCTGCCAAAGTGGTTTAATAGCCCAATAGAAAACGGCGAGACTGCTAATGAATGACAGCAACACGCTCGACCACAGACTATACAGAGCTTCCCACAGCCATTGCTGCTTGTTCCATTCGTCCGTTCCGGCCAGCCACCACGGTAGCATCAGCCATACCCACAGCACGGCGCACACGGCAATCAGCACGCTCAGGGCGCGGCCGGCGGAAGGTGGAGCGGGCGGCTGGTAGCGACGGTCAAGCTGCATCGGGAACGTCAGTTTTGGTGGTAATGGTGGCGGCTAGGCCGCATATGCTCACTACCACACCCAGCGCGTAACTGTATCCCAGGCTGGTAGTATCGCCCATTTCCGATGCGCCGCTTTCAGACAAGAAAACAGCCGCCCATACTAACTCATGCAACAGAGTCAGCAGCCAGATAGTGTTGCGCGTGGCGTGGCTGGTGGTAGTGCCCAACAGCCGCCAGCGCACGAAAAACAGCACCAGACCCGGAATGGCAATGCCTACCAGTACTCCAAAAAGCAGTGCAAAGCCAAGTAGCGCCATCGACAGCAAATCCTTAAGCTGCTGGGTCAGCGCGAGCCACCGGCCTAACGGCTTTGCTTCAGACGCAGAAAAAGAAGAGCGAAGAGACATCATATCAACGAAAGCAAAACGTGAAAACTACAGCGCCGCCAGCGCCGCCGCCCCTTGCGGCGACCAGAGCATCATCAGGGAAAACACCGCACCCAGCAGCAGGAGCAGCAGCACGCTGGTGGCGGGCAGCACGGCCCGCACTAGGCGCAGGCGGCGCGAATCGGGGTCGGCGGCGCGCTCCTGCCAGGCCAGCAGACCGGCCAGCGCCGCTACGGCACCGACACAAATCAGCAGGGCGACGACGGTAAGGGAGAATTGCAGCAACATGGTATGGTGGGTTTATGGGGTGGTGGATTCGTGGGTTTTACTGGCTGATGGTCTGGTAGGCCTGCCAGTCGGCAACGGTGTAGCTGGGCCAGTGGCGGGCTTCCTGCAGGGCGCGGAATTCCTGCAGCCGCTGGCGTAGACGGCGCTGGGCATCCAGCGGCTCCAGCTTCTCCCAGGTGCCATTGTAGGCTTCGTGCACGAGGTGGCGGCGGGTGAGCACGTCTTCATGGGCGGCCAGCTCGGGCAGCACCCGGTCGGGCATGTCCAGCAGGAAGCCGTAGTCGAGGGTCTGGAGCTGGGGGCGCAGGTTGTAGCGCGCAATCCAGATTTCCCAGTTGCCGACTGCAAAGCCTAGCAGCAGCAGATAGGCGGCCAGCGCATTGAGGCGCACCAGCGAGTAGGCCGAGCGCCGCTGCCAGATCTTGAGCAGCACCGTGGCCAGCCCGAAAAAGGTCAGCAGCAGAAATCCGTACACCCCGATGCGCTTGTAGGCTAGGCCCGTGTGCAGGATGTAGTAGTAGTTGCGCAAGCCTACCGACACGGCTAGCACCGCATTCTGCAGCACCCACACCGTGGCCAGGCTGCGCAGCACCCGCAGGCCGGGCCGGTAGAAGTTCAGGTTGCGGCGGAAAAACCACAGCACAATGCCCATGGCCACCAGAATGCTCAGAATGAGCACGTAGGTGCCTTCGTGCACAAACTGCGTGAGGTCGAATCCGGGAGCCGGCTCGAAGCCAAACCACAGCCAATTGATGTCGATGGCGTTGACGGCCAGCAGCAGCACGTTCACGAGCACCAGCAAACTGAGCGCCACCAGGTATTCCTTGCGCAGGTCGAGGGCGCGAAAACGCTGCTCCCGGAAATCGGGCTGGCGCACCCCGAACGAAGCCACCCGGTTGCGCTGCCGCCTCACAAACTCGCCGAAGCGCGACTCCGAATCGGCGAAGTAATGCACCGGCACCAGCACCAGCGCGGCCCCGGTCAGCAGCAAACCCAGCCCGAAAAACAGCAGGTGCGGCACCGAAAAGTTGGCGAACAGCGCCGCCAGCCACTCCCCTGCCCAGTCGAGCACCTGGCTGGCCACCGCCTCGTAGCGCGGATTGGCAATCAGGAACAGCACGTGAAACACCCCCAGCGCCAGCAACGGCACGCCCAGCAGCCGCCCGTAGTACCAGCTACGGCCGAAGCGGCTGCCCAGGTCGCCGGGCAGGCGCAGCAGCGTCAGCAGCCGCGGCACCACCTGCCAGGCGCTGACCAGCGCCGTAGCCAGCGCGTAGGCCACCAGCCGCAGGTGGGGCTGGTTCACGAAGCCCAGCCACACCGCCAACGACGCCACGCAGGCCAGTAGCGCCGCCCCCGAGCCGTACCAGGCCACCATGGCCGCGCTCAGCAGCGTGCCCGCCAGCGCCAGCCGAAACCCGCCGGAGCGCCATTGCGGTGCGTGCCGGGGCAGGCCGGCCACCGTCACGCCCACCATCAGCAGCGTGTAGAGCAACATATTCAGGCCGGCCCGCTCGTGCCAGAACAGCAGGTCAAAGAGGATGGCACCCACCGGCAGCGCCACTTTTTGCAGGGTACTGAGCGTGAGGCGCGGAGCCGGCGCGAGGCCAGCAAAATCGGCGGCAGAAACAGGCAGCGAGGAATTCATGGAAAAAGTGGGTGAAGTGAAAAAGCAGGCCAGTTGATGCAGCCGCGGCTGATTAGCGGGCAGTTGCTGCCGCATCCTGATTATTTAAAAGAACTTTGTATTTCAAAGTTTAAAGACAAAAAAAGAGCCGTTACCCCCGCAACAGTTTTTCCAGCGCCGCCAGATGCTCCTGAAAGGCCGTTTTGCCATCGGCGGAGGCGGTGTAGGTGGTATTGGGCTTCTTGCCCACAAACTGCTTGCTGACCTGCACGTAGCCCGCCTTCTCCAGCGCCGCCACGTGGCTGGCCAGGTTGCCGTCGGTCAGCTCCAGGGTTTCCTTGAGGTCGTTGAAGCTTACCACGTCGTTGGCCATCAGCACGGCCATCACACCCAGCCGCACGCGGTGGTCAAAGGCTTTATTGAGCGTGTGGATGACGTGTTTCAAGGATGGTTGTCAGTTGTTGGTTGGTAGTTGTCAGTTGTTGGTTATCAGGCTTGCTTACGACTAACAACCAGCAACTGACAACCGACAACTCATTTACCGTTCGTAGCGGTTGTACATGAGCAGGCCGTAGCCGATGTGGCCCAGGCCGAAACCCAGGGCAAAGAACAGCAATCCGGCTCCGGGCAGCAACACGGCCAGCAGCCCCAGCGCTATCTGCGTGAGTCCCAGCCAGCGAATTTCATCGAGCGTGTACTTGCTGGCGTTAAGCAAAGCCAGCCCGTAGAACAGCAGCAGCCCCGGCACCACTAGGCTCACGGCGCCGCGCACAAACAGCGCCAGGCAAAACAGCCCGCCCGCCACCAACGGAATAGCCAGGCTGAGGGCCAGCCGCCGCCCCAGCGAGTTCCACAGCGGCAATCCTGCCTGCCGGGCGCGGCGCAAGGTAAAGAACGTGGCCACCAGCAGCGCCGCCCCAATCATGGCGGCGGCCAGCCCCACCAGGTATGGCAGCACCAGCAGCCGCTCGGCCGTGGTGCTTTCCAGCAGGCGCAGATAACCGGTTTCGCCGTATTCGCGGCGCAGAAACCAGTGCCCCGCTCCGGCCCCGGCCAGGGCTACCACGCCGGCCCCCACCCCACTCAGGCCACTAAGTGAGATAAAGCGCGACGAGCGCTCCATGATGGCGCGAATCTCGGTGAGTTGGGCTAACGGATCTACGGCGGGCTTCATCATAGCTAAAAGCACTTTGTATTGCAAAGCACAGCAAAGTCCGGCTTCTTTGCAACTTAGCGCTCCAACTTATTTTTATGCAGACAGATTCTCGGGCGCTGGCGCGCCACCATATGTGGCTTTCGTGGTGGTGGGGCATGGGGCTGGTATGGGCCGGGGTGGTGGGGTGGCTGCTGGTATGGGTCGAAAAAAAGATATCCGCTTCTGAGGGCCTGATTTCCATTCTGCGTTACGTTGGCGGGAACCTAACCCTGGGCGTGCTGGGCACCCTACTGTTTCTGGGAGTTCCGGCGTTGCTGGGGGCGCTGGTACGGCGGCCGTTTATGCGGCGTGTATTCAGCAGCACCACTTCCCCGACACGCTTATTGCTGCGCACCGCGCAGGTATTTGAAGGATTCGTGCTGTTATGCTGGGTGCTATGGGAACTGCTGATCAGTGTCATTGATCCACAGCTGCTTCAGGTCATGCCGCTTCATCATCTATGGGCTACCATCCTGGCTTTCTTCGGCCTGAGTTTGCCGTGGCTGCTGTCGTCGGGGGCGGCGGCTTGGTGGGTGACGCGGCCGGCAGCGGCCAGCCGGCCCAAATAGAGAATCGACCGGAATACGCAGCTCAAATTGGGTTCCTGATTTCCCAAACAAGTCCGTTTTCTGGGAATCTGGGGGCTTTTTACAGTGCGTAGGTATGCAGCATCCGGGCCAGATAGGCGCTGGCAATTGACTACCACTTCACCGTTTCCTGTATGAGCTCTTCTACTTCCCTCATCTCCTCTACCGTTTATCGTGCCTTGATTTTGTGGTTTATGAGCAACCTGGGCGGCACCCTGCTGCTGGGTGCTATCCTGGCTTTCGGCCGCCTCGAAGATGCTTCCATTGCCCTGCTGGCGGGTATGCTGGCCATTATCGTCACGGCGCCGCTGGTGCCGCTGGCGGTGCCATTTCTGGCGCTGCTGAGCCGGCTGCAGCCCAACTGGTCGCGCCGCTCCATTGCCGCGCTGGGCGTCACGCTGTTCTTTGTGCTGGCCCACCAGCTGCTGGTGCTGCTGCTGCCGTTCCTGTCGTCGGGGAGCTTGCTGGAGATGACGGCCCCGTATCTGGTGGCCGCGTGGGCTACCGTTTTCTGGCTCTACAGCCCCGAAGGCCAGCACCGCACCAGCCGCCAGCTGTGGCTGCGCTGGGCGCGGGCCCAGGCTAACGCGGTTCTGCGTATGTTCCGGCGTGAAATTACGCCTTCAGTTATTTGAGTTCGAAGACCTGCCCTGGTTTCCGCGGGTAGTGCGGGCCGGCATGATGGACTACCTGCGCTTCATGATTTCCACGCTGCGCACCTACCAGCCCATCGTGCCGCTGCTGCGCGACGCCCTGCGCGCCACCCACCAGACCCAGCTGCTGGAGCTATGCGCCGGGGCCGGCGGCGGCACCGAAGGCGTGCTGCGCACCCTGCAATCCACCGGCCTGCCCACGGCCCAGGTCACCCTCACCGACCTATACCCGCAGCCGGCGGCCTGGCAGCTGCTGGCGGCCCGCACCCCGGGCCTCTCCTACGCCCCCGCCGCCGTTGATGCCACCGCCGTGCCGCCCGGGCTGCCGGGGTTTCGCACCGTATTTTCGGCCTTCCACCATTTCCCGCCGCCGCTGGCCGAGGCGCTGCTGGCCGATGCCGTCCGGCAGGGCGCCGGCGTTGGCGTCTTCGAAGGCGCCGGCAAGCACTGGCTGGAAATTCTACTGGCCTGGACGGTATTGCCCGTGGCGCAGCTGCTGATTACGCCCTTCATCCGGCCGTTCCGGCTGAGCCGCCTGTTGCTCACCTATGGGCTGCCGCTTATCCCCCTGTTCACCCTCTGGGACGGCACCGTGTCCATCCTGCGCATGTACCCGCCCGCCCAGTTGCTGGCCCTGGCCCACCGCGCCGATCCGCAGGGCAGGTTCCGGTGGACGGCCGGCAAAGTGCGCCACTGGTGGGGCCCGCAGGTCACGTATCTGATTGGTGTACCGGCTGAGAATTAGTAATTGATAATTAGTAATGAGTAATTGGAGCTTCTTTGGCACGAGGCAGGGCGTTAGCAAATTCCAACCGGTTGCTTGGTCTGCTTTGCCCATAAACCGGGCTTCATCCCCCAATTCCTCATTCCTAATTGCTAATTACTAATTACAAAAAAGCGCTGCCGCTGCTCCGGATTCCGTTTTCGGTGTACCTGATGCCGGTGTTCTGGTTTGGGCTGAGCGCGTTGCGGGAGCCGTTCAGCGTGTGGCGAGCGGCGGGCGTGTTTGTGGTGCTGCACCTGCTGGCCTACCCTGCCTCCAACGGCTACAACTCCTATTACGACCGGGACGAAGGCAGCATCGGCGGCCTGAAGAGTCCACCCAAAGTATCGGAAGAGCTGCTGCACCTGGTGTACGCCTTCGATGCGCTGGCGGTGCTGGGCGGCGTGCTGCTCAGCCCGTGGTTTGGGGTGCTGGTGGTGGTATATCTGCTGGTTTCGAAGGCCTACAGCTACGAAGGCATCCGGCTGAAAAAGTACCCGCTGCTGAGCACGGCCGTGGTGGTGGTGTTCCAGGGGGCCTACACCTTTCTGATGACGCAGGTGGGCGCCGGCGCTGGCTATGCGCAGCTCACCGAGCCTACCAACCTGCTGCTGGCGCTGGTGAGCAGCCTGTTTCTATGCGGCTCCTACCCGCTCACGCAGGTGTACCAGCACCAGGAAGACGCCCGCCGCGGCGACTGGACGCTCAGCTTGCGGCTGGGCATCCGGGGCACGTTTGTGTTTGCGGCCGGTGGGCTGCTGGCCGGGGCGGCCGTCTTGGCCCACGCACTGTGGGTACGGCAGGAAACGCGCCACCTGTTGGTATTTCTGGTGGCCACCGGGCCGGTGGTGCTGCTGTTTGGCAGCTGGGCCCGGGCCGTGTGGCAAAACCCCGCCGCCGCCGACTTCGAGCACACCATGCGCATGAACCAAGTGTCGTCGCTGTGCATGAGTGCCGCCTTTATCCTGATGCTGCTCTGGTAGCGGTTTTCTGAACGGACCACTCCCCAACCGCGTATGCAGCCCTGATTCACCTCAGACTTTCTGCTATGCGAATTGCGCTGTTTTTGCCTGTTCTCGGTCTGCTGGCCGCCTGCTCCACGCCCGACGCCGGCCAGTCGGCCACCACCTCCCCGGCCGTCGACCCCACGGCCCGCCTAGAACCCATGGACACGGCCCGGGCCAGCACCGCCGATCCGCAGGCCGACACCCTCAAAACGGTGCGCCGCCGCCACGTTTTCTCCGCCCCGGCCTCCCCCGACGAGTTCAAGCTGACGTTGCGCGGCAAAGACGTGCTAACCGGCCAGATTACGTTCACCATCACCGACGCCAGCGGCCAGGTTATCTTCCGCGAAATGCTCACGTCTGCCGACCTGGAGGCCAGTATGGTGTATGAGGTGAAGACGCCGACCGTTACGCTGGCTGAGCGTGAAGCCTACGTGCGCCGCCGCATGGACGAATTTTTCGCCGACAAAAACTTCCGCCAGCCGGCTCTCACTACCAAAGACGCCTACCAGTCCGGCGGCGCCGACCGTCCCACCTGGACCGAATTGCAGAAGCGCCCCGATGCCGTGGGCTTTGTGTACCTGGTAGGCAAGGAAGACCGCCGCCGTATTGCCTATGCACCCGGCACCAAACAGGTAGTGCAGTTGCCCGGCCTCGGTAGTTAGCTGTCATTCCGAGCGCAGCGAGGAATCTGAGCCCACTCCTTGGAAGCATAACTCAGATTCCTCGCTGCACTCGGAATGACAGTTTATCCGGCCTGCTCCAGCGCCTGGGTCAGGCCGTCGGCAAACGTTTCGTAGGGCTGGTAGCCGCGGGCCAGCACGTAGCCTTGGTTGCCGACCCGCAGAATGGTGGTCGGGAAGCCCTGCACCCCGATTTTGGCCACGGCCGCAAACTCCTGCTGGGTGGCCTGCGCCGTTTCGGGCAGAGCCAGCTGGCGCAGAAACTCCGCGCCATCAAGGCCGTAGGCAGTGGCCAGGGGCAGGTAGGTTTTGGGCTCGTTGAGGTCAGCGCCGTCGCGGAAGTAGGCGACCTGAACATCATGGGCAAAGTTGGCAGTATCAGGCTGGTTGAAATGGCGAAAGGCGCTGATGGCCCAACTCGGAGGCGCCGAGTCCTGCACGCGGCTGCCCTCGGCGCCCACGGCCCGAAACGCCTCCCCGAACTGCACGCCCGTCACGCGCTCCACCTGCGCCAGCGCCCCGCTGATGTAGTCCCAGTCGTCACGGATGGGCCCTACCTGCTCGCCCATCACCATGCCGCCACACAGCACCGACACCTCCACACGCCCCGCAAACTCCTGCCGCACCCGCTGAATCACAGGGCTCATGCCGTAGCACCAGCCGCACAGCGGGTCGAAGAGGTAGAGCAGTTCGGGAAGTTCAAGGGTTGGTTGAATGGGGGGCATGCGGGTAGATAGTTTAGTTGGTGTAACAGATAAAACAAGAACAAACAAAAAAGAACGTCATGCTGAGCTTGCCGAAGCATCTCTACCGCCAAAGTAATGTTGATTACTACTGCGGTAGAGATGCTTCGGCAAGCTCAGCATGACGTTCTTCTTGCATGAAAACCCTCTCTAGCCGTTCATGGCCAGCAGGAATTCGCTGTTGTCCTTGGTGCCTTTCATGCGGTCCTTCAGGAATTCCATGGCCTCGGCGGGCGTCATGTCGGCCATGAACTTGCGCAGCACCCAGATGCGGCTCAGCTCCTCGCGGCTCATGAGCAGGTCTTCGCGGCGGGTGCCGGAAGCCGGCACATCGATGGCCGGGAAGATGCGCTTGTTGGCCAGCTTGCGGTCCAGCTGCAACTCCATGTTACCGGTGCCTTTGAATTCCTCAAAGATTACTTCATCCATCTTCGAGCCGGTTTCAATGAGGGCCGTGGCAATGATGGTGAGCGAGCCACCGTTTTCCACGTTGCGGGCCGCACCGAAGAAGCGCTTGGGCTTGTGCAGGGCGTTGGCATCCACACCACCCGACAGGATCTTGCCGGAAGCCGGCTGCACCGTGTTGTAGGCCCGGGCCAGACGCGTAATTGAGTCGAGCAGAATCACCACGTCATGGCCGCACTCCACGAGGCGCTTGGCTTTGTCGAGGGCAATGCTGGCGATTTTCACGTGGCGGTCGGCCGTTTCGTCGAAGGTGGAGCTGAGCACCTCGGCTTTCACCGAGCGCGCCATGTCCGTTACTTCTTCCGGCCGCTCGTCGATGAGCAGGATCATCAGGTACACCTCGGGGTGGTTTTCGCTGATGGCGTTGGCGATTTCCTGCAGCAGCACCGTTTTACCGGTTTTGGGCTGGGCCACGATCAGGCCCCGCTGGCCTTTGCCAATGGGGGCAAACAGGTCCAGAATGCGGGTGCTGTACTGCGTGGATTTGGTGGAGAGCTTGAGGCGCTCCTCGGCAAACAGCGGCGTGAGGCTGCTGAACGGCACCCGGTCACGGGCATCTTCCACGGCCCGGCCGTTGATGGTTTCCACGTCGACCAGCGCGTAGTACTTCTCGCCTTCGCGCGGCGGCCGGATGGTGCATTTCACCGTGTCGCCGGCTTTCAGGCTGAACAGTTTCACCTGCTGCGGCGCCACGTAAATGTCGTCGGGCGAGGAAAGGTAGTTGTAGAATGGGCTGCGCAGGAAGCCGTAGCCGCCGTCGGGCATCATTTCCAAGGTACCTTCACCGGGCACCACAATATCAAAATCGTTGCGCTGGCGCTGCTGTTGCGGCGCGGTGGCTGCACCTTCCTGACGGCCTTCCTGCCGCTGCTGGCGCTGCTGCTCCCGGGCGGCGTACCGCTCTTCGCGGCGCTGCTCCCGGTCGGGGCGGCCGGCACCGTCGCTGCGGGCGGCGTCGCCCCGCTCCGAGCGCTGCACGTCACGGTCCAGGCGGTCGGCGCGGCTGGAGTCGCGTAGGGCGCGGCCCGGGTCGCGCTGGTCGCGGTCGGGGCGGCCGGCTACGTCGTTGCGGAATTCGCGGGGGGCGTCGGCAATGCGGGCTACGTCGCTGCTGCCGTTGCGCAGCTCGCGGCCGTCGCGGATCTGCTCCCGTTCGCGGGGCTGGTCGCGCAGGGGGCGCGCCACGCCATCGGCCCGCTCGGGGCGGAAGATGCGCGGGGCCGGGGCAACGGCTACGTCCGGAGCAACCTCGGCCACCGCCACAGCGGCCGGCGCTTCTGCTACAACCGGTACAGCAGCCACTTCACTGAAGGCAACGTCAGCAACAGCTGGGGCCACCGCCACCGGGGCCACATCCGATTGGCTGGCATCCACAACCTGGCCATTGCGGCCCGCCGATTCGCGGGAGCGGCGCTCAGGGCGCTGGTAGGCTTTCACGGGGCGCTCGGCTACTGGCTCTGCCGCAGGCGCGGCGGCTGCCGTTTCGGCAGTTTCGGCCGCAGCGGCGGCGGGCTCAGGAGCCACGGGAGCGGCTTCGGGGCTGGCAGCGGCAACGGCCGGCGCTTTGGCGGCGCGGCTGCGGGTAGCAGCGGGCCGGGCGGCCGCGGTGGCGGCCGGAGCTGGCGTTTCGGCTACGGCGGCAGCAGTCGCAGGGGCTTCCGGGGCAGCGGGGCGGGCTTTGGCGGCCGGTTTCACTTTTACGGGCAGCTTGTCGGCGGGCAGGATGGCCTGCTGATCGAGAATCTTATAAATCAGATCCTGCTTGCTGAGCTTCTTAAAGTTGCCAACGTTGAGCTCTTCCGCAATTTCTTTCAACTCGGAAAGAAGACGGTCTTTCAACTCTTCAATAGTATACATAGAGGCAATGAGGGAAGAAAATTCTGGCGGGGCCCATCCAACAGCGGGACATTACCTCAGACTTAGGCAATGCCCGGGAGCCGCAGGCGCGGCATTCAGCACGGGGGTTGTTCGAAAAGGAACGGAGGGGGATGGTAGTAGGCGGTGGCGCTGGAAAATACCCACGGACCGGACGTTATAAAAAGCAACGACGGGTCCGGCATCAGCAGCCGACTTGTTAACGCAATGTTAGCGCAAACCCACCGAACTGCCAAACCCTCGACTATATTTTGCGGAATTCGTGCCACCAGCCGCTTGCAGCAACGCTTTTAGCTGCAGCCTACATGGTTAGCCCGGCAAAACACGGGGTTAGCGCTGGCCTTGGAACGGCACTTTGCCCCATTAGGTTCAGCCAACTCCGGCCGACCGCGCCCACCGAATATAGCCGGGACCTAGAATCTGCGGAATCATTCGGCTACTTTTGCAGCATCCTCTTCCGCGTTTTCTGCCCCTTATGCTACAAGTTTCCGTCCTGAGAGAGCACACCGAGGCCGTACTGGCCGGGCTGGCTAAAAAGCACTACAAAACGGCCGAAGCCGACGTGCAGGCTATTCTGACGCTGGACCAGCGCCGCAAGGAGCTTCAGACCACCCGCGACTCGGCGCAGGCCGAGGCCAACGAGCTGGCCCGCCAGATCGGGGGGCTGATGAAAGCCGGCGATAAAGCCGGGGCCGAAACCCTGAAGGCGCGCACGGCTGAGCTGAAACAGCATACCAAAGCCGCCGACGACGAGCTGACGCAGGTGGAAGACGCCCTCCAGCAGACGCTCTATAAACTCCCCAACCTGCCCCACAGCAGCGTGCCCGAAGGCCGCGCCGCCCAGGACAACGAGGTGGTGCGCGAAGGCGGCCAGAAGCCCGAGCTGCCCGCCGATGCCCTCCCCCACTGGGATTTGATCAAGAAGTACGACATCATCGACTTCGAGCTGGGCAACAAGATTGCCGGCGCGGGCTTCCCGGTGTACAAGCGCCAGGGCGCCCGTTTGCAGCGGGCCCTCATCAACTTTTTCCTGGATGAAGCCCGCGACGCCGGCTACGACGAGGTGCAGCCCCCGATTCTGGTGAACGAGGCCAGCGGCTACGGCACCGGCCAGCTCCCCGACAAGGAGGGCCAGATGTACCACGATGCCAAGGACAACCTCTACCTGATTCCGACCTCGGAGGTGCCGATTACCAACCTCTACCGCGACGAGATTGTGCCGGTGGAGCAGCTACCCATCCGCAACACCGGCTACACGCCCTGCTTCCGCCGCGAGGCCGGCAGCTGGGGCGCCGACGTGCGCGGCCTCAACCGCCTGCACCAGTTCGACAAGGTGGAAATTGTGCAGATCACGCAGCCCGAGAACAGCTACGCCGCCCTCGACGGCATGGTAGCCCACATCGAAGGGCTGCTGCAGAAGCTGGAGCTGCCCTACCGCATCCTGCGCCTCTGCGGCGGCGACATGGGTTTCACCTCGGCCCTCACCTACGACCTGGAGGTGTGGAGCGCCGCGCAGGGCCGCTGGCTGGAGGTCAGCTCGGCCTCGAACTTTGAAACCTACCAAGCCAACCGCCTCAGGCTGCGCTACCGCGGCGAAGGCAACAAAACCCAGCTGTTGCACACGCTCAATGGCTCGGCGCTGGCGCTGCCCCGCATCGTGGCCGCCCTGCTCGAAAACAACCAGACCGAAGACGGCATCCTGTTGCCCAAGGTGCTGCACAGCTACTGCGGCTTCGAGAAAATCGGGTAATAGAAGCTGAATTTCAATAAAAACGGCCCGGACAACCTGCGTTGTCCGGGCCGTTTTGCGTGGCGAGGCTGCCACATAGCGGCAGACCGGCTCAGGCAGGCATCGTTGGCTATGCCGTAGGCTCGGCCAGCACCGTCACGATATGCAGGCCGCGCATGAGGCTTTTCTGCACTGGGCATTTCTGCGAGATGACGTGCAGGCGCTGGCGCTGCTCATCGGAGAGCGGGCCCAGCAGGCGTAGCTCCTTTTCTACCTGTTCCAGCATTTCGCCGGGCTGCTCGCACTTTTCGCAGTCGTCGGCGTGCACGCGCTGGTGGCGCAGGCGCACCTCGATGCCTTCGAGTGGCCACTTTTTCTGGGTGGCGTAGAGGCGCAGCGTGATGGCCGTGCAGGCACCCAGCGCTGACAGCAGCAGGTCGTAGGGCGTGGGGCCGCGGTCTTGGCCGCCGACTGCCACAGGCTCGTCTACGAAGTAGGTATGGCGGCCGGCCTGCACATCGGCCAGCAGGGCCTCGGGCCCCACGGTTACCAGCACGGATTTATCGGGCGTATCAGACATGGGGCAGGATGGGTTAGCGGAGGCAGAAAGTACGCATTTCGCCTGGCTTTGACTTTAGCGCCCGTCCTGAGCTGGAGGCAGTTCCAGGTTGAACTGGATGTCGCGCATGCAGCGGAAGTGGCCCTGGGGGCACTTTTCGTAGCCGATTTTCGAGCAGGGCCGGCAGCTCAGATTGGGCACTTCCAGCACCCGGAACTCGGTGCGGTAAGGATACATGCCGAACTCGGGCACGGTGTTGCCCCACACGCTGAAAATCTCCTTCCGGAAAGCCGCTGCAATGTGCATCAGGCCAGTGTCGTGGCTGACCACCAGGCTGGCCTGCCGCACCAGCGAGGCCGACTGGTTGAGGCTGAACTTGCCGCAGGCGTTGTAGATAACGGTGGACTGGGGATTGGTGTAGGCTGGCTGCCTGGGGAAGTAGTACGGGCTGTCGGGGATGAGCGGCGTGGGCGCGGGCGAAACAGCAGCGCCTGCGTCGAAGGCCAGCTCCACGACGTGGCCAGTGGTTTCGTCTTCGGGGCCGCCCAGTAGCACTACCGGGCGGCGCAGCAGGCCGCACAGTTCGATGATGCGCTCCACGGGCAGCCGCTTGGTGGCGTGCTGCGCCCCGATGGCAAACGCCACGTAGCCGCGCCCGAACACCGGCGGCAGCGCCTGGGCAATGTCCACTTCGTCGGCTTCCGGGATGAAGTAGTCCAGCCCCCGGCCGTCGTTCTTCACGCCGAGCGAGGCCGCGGCGGCCAGGTAGCGGTCCACGATGTGCACGCGCGGCATGGTGTGCAGCTTCAGGTTCACGAGCAGCCACTTGCGCCAGTTCAGCTTATCGAAGCTGGCCGAGCGCACGCCCAGCCGGGCCTTGAGCAGCGTGGTGCGCAGGTTGTGGTGCAGGTCTACTACGAAATCAAACCGCTCGGCCTTCAGCTCCGCCACCAGCTCCGTGAGCGAGCCGGTGAGGCAGTGCACCTTGTCCACATAAGGGTTGCTTTCCACGAGGCCGCGGTAGCCGGGCTTGGTGCAGAAGTGCACCACGGCCCCCGGCACCTGCTGCTTCACCGCCCGGATAACGGGCGTGGTCAGCACAATGTCGCCGATGGAAGAAAAGCGCAGAATCAGGATTTTCATACGGTGGCCTCACCCCCTAGCCTCCTCTCCTATGGGAGAGGGGGAACTAGCTTCTAATTTTGAAAACTAGAAGGCACTGGTGCAGAGGAAATAATAAAATGAATTAGAAGCTACTCTCTACAGCTAGTTCCCCCTCTCCCATAGGAGAGGGGGCTAGGGGTGAGGCTACCCAAACAACGAATCCTTGAACTCCAGCGGGGGCTTGATGCCGGCTTTGCGCTTGGCAAAATACTCGGCGGCTTCCGCGGCCGACTTGGCGTTGAAGGTCATGTCCTTGGTCAGGCCGCCCTTGCGGCCCATGAACACGCCGTAGCGCATATCGGCGTAGCCGTTGGTGTGGTGCGCATCGGGGTTGATGCTGAGCTGCACGCCCTGGTCCAGCGCGTAGCGCACCCAGCGCCAGTCCAGGTCGAGGCGGTAGGGGTTGGCGTTGATTTCGATGATGACGTTGTGCTTGGCGCAGGCGTCGATGACGGCTTTGTGGTCGAGCGGGTAGCCTTCGCGGCGCAGCAGCAGCCGGCCCGTGGGGTGGCCCAGCATGGTGGTGTAGGGGTTTTCGATGGCCCGCAGCACCCGCGTGGTTGCTTTGCGCTCGTCCATCTTCAGGTTGGAGTGCACCGAGGCCACGATGAAATCAAAGGTTTCCAGCACCGTGGGTGGGTAGTCCAAAGAGCCATCGGAGAGAATATCCGACTCGATGCCCTTGAAGATGCGGAACGGCGCCAACTCCTGATTCAATTCGTCGATTTCGCGGTGCTGCTGGCGCACGCGCTCCGGCGGCAGGCCATTGGCGTAGTGCGCCGCCTGCGAATGGTCGCAGATGCCAAGGTACTCGTAGCCCTGGTCGCGCAGGAAAGTGGCCATTTCGCGCAGGCTGTGGCTGCCGTCGGAGTAGGTGCTGTGGTTGTGCAGCGAGCCGCGCAGGTCGGCGTCTTCCAGCAGCGTGGGCAGCCTGTTTTCGCGGGCCAAGGCCAGCTCGCCGAGGCCTTCGCGCAGCTCGGGCTCCACGTATTGCAGGCCGGCGCGTTCGTAGAGGGCGGGTTCGGTGGCGAACTGTTCCCGCTTCAGCCACTGGCGTAGCGTGGCCGGCTGGCCGGGCAGCAGCTCCGGGCTCAGCGCTTCGCTCAGATGACTTTCGGCGGCGGTGCTCAGCAGCAGCTGGTTGGTGAAGGCGGCCGGCGCCACCAGCAACACTTCCACCTTCACGCCCGAGGCCGTGGCCGTGCCGCGCCAGGCAAACGGGCCGCTGCGGCGCGGGTCCGGCGTGAGGCCATCGAGGGAATTAAGGGTGGCGTGGGCGGCGGCCGGATCAGCGGTGGCCGCTACCAGCCCCACGGTTTCCACGGTTTCGAGGCGGCGGCGCACTTCGCCGGCCACGGCGGCTTCGGTTATGTCGGCGGTGGCCTGCAGGCGGGCCAGCAGGTCGAGGGCCAGCTCTTCGGCCTGCGGATAGAGCAGCTTGCCGCGGCTCTGGTCGGTGAAGTCGAGGGCTTCGAGGATGCCCTGCTGGGTTTTCTGGCCGAAGCCCTTGAGCTTGCTGACCTCGTCGTTCTGCGCGGCTTCGCGCAGCTGCTCGGCGCCTTCAATGCCCAGCTCCTTCCACAGGGTGCGGATTTTCTTGGGCCCGATGCCTTTAATCTTCAGCAGCTCCACCACGCCGGGCGGGGTGGCGGCCAGCAGGCGGGTCAGCTCCTCAAACGAGCCGGTATCGAGCATTTCGGCCACTTTAGCAGCGGCGGTTTTGCTCAGGCCGGTGCGGTCGGGCAAGCCTGTGCGGTCAAGGTCGGCTACGGGCACCGTCAGCTGCTCCAGGGCGTTAGCCGTGCCTTCGTAGGCCCGGATCTTGAACGGATTTTCCTCGTGCAGCTCCATGAGCTGGGCGGTCAGGCGAAAAGCACGAATCAGGGCGCGGTTATCCATAGCAAACAAAGGTAGTTTGTGCCGGGTAGTTTGCGGTATGCGCACCCGGGCCCGCCCGATTTCTTTACATTCGTTGCCGGGCGGCGACGTATAAAGCGGTGCCCGCCCCGGCTTGCAAACCAGTCACTTCCACTCCCTCTCTGCCCCTTATGCGTCTGTTCACAATTCTGGCCGCGCTGAGCGTCCTGCTGCTGGCCGCCACCTGCCAGCCCGGCACCAAGGCTCCTTCGCCCCTCCGCAAGCTGGAGCACACCTGGCTGCACGCCCACGAGGAAGACCAGGGCGACGTGCGCGTGTACCGGCCCAACACCTACGCGTTTCCGCCCTCGCGCGGCCGCACGGGCTTCGCTTTCGAGCAAAACGGCCTGTTCACGCAGTTCGACATTGCCCCCACCGACGGGCTGGAAGGCCGCAAAGGCACCTGGAAAGCCGAAAACGACCAGACTTTGCTCATCTCCCTCGACGACAAGAAAGACCCCGATTACCGCCTGGAAATTGTGTCGCTCGACAATGAGATGCTGAAAGTGCGGCGCCTGGAAAAATAAGCGCCCGGCACGATTCTGGCAGCTGCTCTGCTTTTAGGCACCATACTCTCCTACTTTCCCTCTCTCTATGCGCTGTTTGTTGTTTGCCCCGCTCGTTTTGCTGTTGCTGCTGGTTCTGGGCGGCTGCCAGGACCGCGCTGATGCCGGGGTGCCGGCCGGTATAGCGGGTAAAGACTGGTTTTATGCCCACCTGCCCGAAGAAAAAGGCCTGCTGACCTACAAGCTCCCGGGCACCTTCGAGCCGAAAGCCGGCATGGGCATCGACGGCTTCCGCCTGGAAACCGACGGCACGTTTGTGCGCCACACCCAAGGCCCAGCCGATGGCCCGCTGGACATTCCCGGCACTTGGCAGGCCGAAGGCGCCGGTAAGTACCGCGTCAGCCTCCGCAATGGCCAGCCGTCCTTCCTGCTCACGCTGGAGCTGCTGGACGCCGAAACGCTGCGCGCCCGGGAAAACTAGCCGCGCTGGCTACCGGGCCCGGCAAAACAACCGGATAAAAAATGGTGAGGTTACTGTTGCGGCTGCCCAACTTGCGGCCCGAAACAGCAACCTCACCATTTATTTTTTCTGCGTCTTGAACTACTGGCTCGTAAAATCGGAACCCGAAGCCTACTCCTGGGACACGTTTGTGCGCGACGGCGGCACCGACTGGACGGGCGTACGCAACTACCAAGCCCGCAACTTTCTGCAGCAGATGCAGCCCGGCGACCTTGTGCTGTACTACCACAGCGTGAGCGACAAGCAGGTGGTGGGCGTGGCCCAGGTAGCCACCCCGGCCGCCCCCGATGCCACGGCCGAAGCCGGCAGCCCCTGGGTAGCCGTGCACCTGCAGCCGCAGCAGCCGCTGGCCCAGCCGGTGTCGTTGGTCCGCATCAAGCAGGATGAGCGCCTCAGCCAGATCGGGCTTCTACGCCAGTCGCGCCTGTCGGTGATGCCGCTCAAAGCCGCCGAATTCGACACGATTCTGGAGCTGGGCGCTTAGCATGCTGATACGCGGCCGCATTTTTGCGGGCTAGGCGTGACTTTGCGCTGCCGGTCGCGTATCTTCCCTACTCCCCGGCTTTTCCCAGGCAGCCGGTCCCGGCCATGAAGCACCTCTCCTCCCTTCTGCTCAGTATCTGGCTGCTTGCCGCCAACTCCGTCGGGGCGCAGCCGGCCCCGCCCGCGCCCTACACTCCCGCCCAAAACGGCCGCTTGGAGCTAGAATTGCAGGAATACTCGGCCGAGGTGGAAGTGCAGCCCATCCTGCAGGACAGCAGCGTGCTGCTACTGGTGAAGCAGGACGAGCCCGGCATTCGCAACGACACCTACCAGCTACAAAAGTACAACCACCGCCTGCAGCCCGTTTGGAAGAACAAGCTGGATTTGGCGGGCGAGTTCCAGTTTCAGCGCTTCTGCGCCGAAGGCACCACCGCCTACGCCCTGTTTCAGTCCAGCTATGTGGAGCACCGCTTGATGGTGGCCGCCGTGGATGGCAGCACCGGCCGGGTGCGCACCGTGCAGTTCGACACCAAGCTCACCCGCGACATCTACGACCTGAAAGCGCTGGCCGGCAACCTGTTCGTGACGGTGCTGGTAGACAATCACCTGACCATTCTGCTACTGGATCTGGCTACCGGTAAGCACCAGTTTCTGCCGTCGGTGTACGAGCCTCTGCCGGCCCAGCTGTCGTTTCTGGCCGATTCGGCGGCGCAGCGGGCCGAGTTTGTGCTCAGCCAGAGCAACGGCTTCAAAAACCGGCTGCAGCTCAAGCACCTCTCGGCAGGCGGCACGCTGCTGACCTCGGAGTTTGTGCAGGCCGAGAGCGAGCGGGGCCTGATTTCGGCCCAGATCAGCCCGGCTACCGACTCGGCGGAGGGGCGCCTGCTGGCCGGCACCTATACCCTGCGCGACCCCCGATACTCGCAGGGCCTGTTTGCAGCCGACCTCACGGCGGGTGTTACGCCGTCGGGCTCGCGCCGCTCGTTGCGGTTCTATGATTTCGCCAACCTCAAGCACTTCTTCGATTTCATGAGCCCCAACCGGGCCAGCCGGCTGCGGCAGCGGAGCGAGAAAATGCGCGCCGCCGACCGGGTACTACGCCTGCGCTACCGCACCCTCATGCACGATTTGGTGCCGTTCGAGGACGGCTACGTAATGGTGGCGGAAATCTACTTTCCGCACTACCGATACAATTCCTACAGCCCCAGCCTAGTCTACAACCCTTATTACTACTCAGCCTACGATCGGGCCAGTTGGGCCAGCGGCAACCGCAACTTCGACGGCTACCGCGTCACGCACGCCCTGATCTGCGGCTTCGACAAGCGCGGCAACCTACTCTGGGACAACACGCTGGTGATGAAGAACGTGGAGCTGCGCGACCTCACCGAAACCGTGCGCCTGCGCAAGCTGCCCGATGGCCGCCTGGCCGCTTCTTACCTGCAAAACGACAAGATCTATTACAAGGTAATTGACCGGGCCGCGCCTTCCCCCAACGACCTGAGCGTGAACCTGACGACCTCAGCCCTGCCCTCGGCACGGGAGAAAGCTACCAACACCACGCAGGAAGGCTTGCTGACCTGGTATGGCAACCGCCTGCTGGCTTATGGCTTTCAGCACGTGCGGGCTGAGCGCGGCCCCGACCGGGACGTATTTTTCCTGAACACGGTCAGCTTCGAATAGCTTGCGCCAGTGCAGTGCCAGGCTGCTGTCCCATAGCTTGGGAGCGGAATTGTACGGCAACAGGCAGCCCTGCGGGCAGAATTACCGTTTAAGGCGCAACCTGCACAACGGTACAGGCATTCAGGCCACGTGCTTTCTGAAACTTGTACGCGGGCATCTGTACGTGTTAAAATGTGCAGCCAGCATTCCATTTTCTCTCACTTTTCCCTTTCCGCTTTTATGACAAAACGCGCATTTCTGTGGCTGCCGCTGGTGGCTTTGTTGCTGTTGGCCGGCTGCCGCGCCGCCGGCCCCGAACGCCCGGCCCGCACGGTAGCCGAATTTTTCAACAAGTATGAAACCCGCTCCGGCTTCAAGGCCACCGACTGGTCGGCGGGCCTCACCACCCGGCTGCTGCTGGGCCGCCTGGGCAGCCTCGGCGGCGGCTCCGACCTGACGCAGGCTCTATCATCGGTACGCAGCTTCAAGGTGCTCACCTTCGCCCCCACCAGCAATAGCGCCCAGAAACTGGTAGCCGACGGCCTGGTGCAGGAAGTGAACGGCTTGCTGGCCAACGAGCGGTACACGCCCCTGACCACCACCGGCGGCAACATGCGCTATTCTACCCGCATGCAGGGCGACCGGGTGACGGAAGTAGTAACCACCAGCAGCGTTTCGGGCGCGCCCGACTCGTTCCTACTGATGTCCATCGGCGGCAACTTCACGCGTGAGCAGCTCGACCAGCTTCTCAAGATCCTGCCCAACGTGGCTGATATGAGTAAGTAAAGGCGCTGACTTACGCTTCATAGAAAAAGGCTGCCTCCTATGAGGCAGCCTTTTTGTTTTACAGGCGAATATCGATGCTCTAGTTATGGCAAAGCGAATTGCTGAGAAGCCGCGTGGCGGCGACAGGTTTACCAGTAAACCTGTCGCCGCCACGCGGCTTCTCAGCAACTTGAATAAGCTATGAAACGCACCTATGTGTCTCTGCTCTGGTGCATCGACTAGGGAGGAGCACATGCCTGATCGAAGCAGCTTTGCTACGGATTGCAACGGCCTTTGCACTGGCCTTATTCAGGAGAAATACGGCTCACGGCATGTGCTATCCCGGCGCTGCTGGCACCGCATTAGCTCCCTGCCTGCGGTCTGATAGAGTAGAGTAGCAACATGATTACCACAAGCAACGCCCTGCCACTAAAGTACAGGCACAAAAAAAGCGGCCAGCTCAGGGAGCTGGCCGCTTTTGGCAGTTGGTTGGGTTGCGTGTCGCTCGATTACTTGCGGCGGGGGGCTGGCTTACGGGCCGGAGCCTTTTTCACCGGGGCCTTAGGCGCAGCCTTCGGAGCGGCAGCAGGAATCTCGGGGGCCATACCGTACTTGGTTTCAGCAGGGTTCGGGTCACCGGGCAGGTACACATCGAACTCTACGCGGCGGTTCATGGCGCGACCGGCTTCTGTAGCGTTGTCGGCAATCGGCTTGGTTTCGCCATAGCCGTGCGATACGATACGGTCAGCAGCAATGCCTTTGCTCAGCATATACGTACGGGCCGAAGCAGCACGCTCATCCGACAGACGCAGGTTGTAGTTGTCGTCGCCTTTGTTATCGGCGTGAGCCGAGATACCGAGGCTGTAGTCTGGGTAGTCGTTGAGGATCTGCACCAGGCCGTTGAGCGTTGGGAAAGAGATAGGCTTCAGCGTAGCCTTGTCGAAGTCGAACTGGATGAACTTCGTGGCTTCCTGCAGCTTCTTCTTCTCTTCTACCTTCATCTCAGGGCAGCCTTTGTTGGAAGCCGGACCTGGACGGTTCGGGCAGCGGTCCTGGTAATCCGGAACACCGTCGCCGTCTTTGTCGAGTGGGCAACCGGTGGCGTCTACTGCCACACCGGCTGGGGTGTTGGGGCACTTGTCGCTGGCATCGGTTACACCGTCGCCGTCAGCGTCGGGGCAGCCCTGCAGCTCGGCTTTGCCGGGGGTATCGGGGCACTTGTCGTCGCCGTCGCGCACGCCGTCACCGTCACGGTCGGGGCAACCTTCGAGGGCCGCCAAGCCTTTTTCGGTGGGGCACTTATCCTGGTAATCCGGAACACCGTCGCCGTCGCCGTCAAGCGGGCAGCCGTTGGCGTCTACTGCTACACCAGCGGGGGTGCCGGGGCATTTGTCTTTGCGGTCCGAAACGCCATCGTTGTCTTCGTCAGCCTTTTTGCCGAGGGCAATGGTGAGGCCGGCCGAGTGCTGCAGGTACCGGTCGTCGAAGCTGTTGTCGTCGCGCACGGGGTCCTGGTCGATGTTGGCGCTCAGCGGAATGTGCTGGCCCGTCTGCACGAACAAGCCAACCGACTCGCTCAGGCGGAACGTAATACCGGCGGCACCGTGCACGTCAAAATACGTGTCGCTGCCATCGAAAGCGCGCGAAACACCATTGCGGTTGATAACCCCGTCGGAGCTAACAAAAGCAGCACCGGGCGCAATCAGCAGGTAAGGCTGGATGAAGGCGTTTTCCTTCAGCGCCCAGCCGTTGTTGAGCTTCAGTTTGAGGCCCAGGTTGGCGTTTACGATGTTAGCCTCGAAGAAGCTGCCGAACTGCGGCGCGCCAGCTACGGCATCATAATTCACCTTGCCATAGTTGAGGTGCAAACCCAGATCGAGGCCGGAAGTCAGGTAACGGCTGAAGGAGATGCCGCCGCCCAGTTTCCAGTTGTTCTCGTTGTTCCAGTACTGCGAGCCGAAGTTGCCTTTGTACTGAAGCGTGTTGGCCGACAGGCTGATAGCCGTTCGCTGGTCTGCGGTTTGAGCAAGTACGCTGGGCGCCGCCGCCAGTAGCGACATGCCCAGTGCGACGCTGGTGGTAAGAAGTTTTTTCATGATGAGAAAAGTGTGGTGGTATCGCAACGTCACCGGCAGTGTGCATTGCCAGTTAGCCGCGAATTAGGGTGCTATACTTTTCCTGCCGGCCCAAGGTTGTGCTTAATCAAGATTCTATTTCGCCTTGACCTGTTTTACCCCTTGTCCTACAGGCTTTTATTGATATATACATTCTCTATTATGTTTCAGATCCGCCTTAATTATATAGCCCTCTACACACAAAAGCGGCGAACCCACCGGGTCCGCCGCTTTGGCTTGTTGGTACGCTGCCAGTATTATGGCTGCGGCGTGCCGGGCACGAAGAACTCGAAGTTGAATTCTACGCGGCGGTTCTGGCTCATATTCTTCGACGACGTGTTGGGCGACGATGGCTGGCTTTCACCGCGGCCTTCCGTCACGATGCGTGCAGGATCGAGCTGCTTGCCGGTGAAGTAGCGCTTCACCGAACCAGCGCGGCGCTCCGAGAGGCCCTGGTTGTACTCGTCGGTACCACGGCTATCGGCGTGGCCCACTACGCGCAGGCTGTACTCGGGGTGGTCCTTGAGGGCCTGCACCATCTTGTTCAGCGTGGGGTACGAAGCCGTAGTGATAACCGTGCTATTGGTGTTGAAGCGAACCGGCTTCTCCAGCGCCTTCACAGCTGGGTCGATGGTCATGGGGCAGCCATTGGCATCTACCCGCGAACCGGCCGGGGTGTCAGGGCACTTGTCCACGTCGTCTTTCACGCCGTCGTTGTCGGCGTCAAGCACCAGCGGGCAGCCGTTGGCATCTACCTGGGTGCCAGCCGGGGTGCCGGGGCACTTGTCGTTTTTGTCGGCTACACCGTCGCCGTCAGCATCCGGGCAACCACGGAGGGCAGCCGTACCAGCTTCGTCTGGGCAGTCGTCTTCGGAGTCACGCACGCCGTCGTTGTCACGGTCGGGGCAGCCTTCGAGGGCGGCGGTGCCTTTCTCAGTGGGACACTTGTCCTGGTAATCAGCCACACCGTCGCCGTCGCCGTCAAGCGGGCAGCCGTTGGCATCTACAGCCACGCCCGAAGGCGTAGAGGGGCATTTGTCTTTGCGGTCGGGCACGCCGTCCATATCCTCGTCCTTGGCTTTGCCCAGGGCCACGGTAAGGCCCACGGTGTGCTGCAGGTAACGGTCATCCCAGGCATCGTTGTCGCGCACCGGGTCGCCATCAATGTTGGCTTTCAGCGGTACGTGTTGGCCGGTCTGCACGAACAGGCCTACTGCTTCGGAAAGGCGGAAGTTGATACCAGCGGCCCCGAACAGGTCGAAGTAGCTCTTGTCCTCATCCGTGCGCTGGCCGTTGAAAGTACCCTCGCGGCTGGTGAAGGCCCAGCCGGGCGCCGCCAGCAGGTAGGGCTGGATGAAAGCGTCTTCCTTCAGCGCCCAGCCGTTATTCAGCTTCAGCTTGAGGGCCAGGTTCACGTTCACCACGTTGGTGCTGAAGTTGGAATTGAAGCGGGTGGCGCTTTGCTCAGGCGTGCTTTTCAGCTCCACGTACGCACCGCTCAACCCCAGATCGAGGCCGGGCGTGAGGTAGCGGCTGAAGGTGATGCCGGGGCCGTAGTTGTTGTCGGACCACTTCCAGAAGTTGGAGCCGAAATTGCCCTTGTACTGGTAGGCGCTACCGTAGAGGCTGATGGCCGTTTTGCGGTCGGCAGTCTGGGCCTGTGCGCGGGGTGCGGCCGCCAGCAGGGTAAGTCCCAGCGCCACGCAGGGAGTTAGTAGGTTTCTCATAGCCAAAGCTTTTGGTGAACAGAATCGCCCCGAAAAAGGCCCGGCTTCACCGCCCGGCACCCCTCAGGAATAGAGTGCTATACCTACAGCCGGCCCGGAAAGTTGCTATCCGAGCCGGATTGGCCGGGGGTGGCTCCGGCACAATTCCGGGTTGGGAGGACGCAAACCGGCGCCCTCAGTGCCTGATTTTCACGGCCAACCGCGCCGCCGCCCTGCCCCGGCGGGGCCCTTGCCAGCGGGTACCAACTTCCTGTCATAGTACAACAAAAAGCCGCCTGATTTCAGCAGGCGGCTTTTCGGGATACAGCAGGTTTGGTAGTATGGCTACCGGGCGGCGGCCATCAGGCGCTCGATGTCGGCCACTTCCAGCGGGATATTCTTCATCAGGTCGTCGTTGCCGGTTTTGGTGATGAGAATGTCGTTTTCGAGGCGGATACCGAGGCCTTCCTCGCGAATGTAGATGCCCGGCTCGCAGGTGTATACCATGCCCGGCTCAAAGGTGCGGTACTTGAAGCCCACGTCGTGCACGTCGAGGCCGAGGTAGTGGCTGGTGCCGTGCATGAAATACTTCTTGTAGAGCGGCGCGGCGGGGTCCTGGTTCTTCACGTCGGCGGCGTTCAACAAGTCCAGCTCGATCAGCTGCTGCTCCATAAACTGGCCCACGGCGGCGTGGTACTCCTCAATATTACCGCCGGGCACCAGGCGGCTGGTGGCAAACTTCATCACCCGCAGCACGGCCTCGTACACGTCGCGCTGGCGCTTGGTGAACTGGCCGTTGATGGGGATGCTGCGCGAGAGGTCGGCGGCGTAGTTGGCGTATTCGGCCCCGAAGTCGAGCAGCATGACGTCGCCGTCTTTGCATTCCCGGTCGTTGCTGACGTAGTGCAGGATGCAGGCGTTGGCGCCCGAGGCGATGATACTGCCGTAGGCCGGCCCGCGCGAGCCCTGGCGCAGAAACTCGTGGAAGATTTCGGCTTCAATCTCATACTCCATCACGCCGGGCTTCACGAAGCCCAGCAGGCGGCGGAAGGCGTCACCGGTGATGTCGGCGGCCTTTTGCATCAGCCGGATTTCCTCGGGGCTCTTGATGGCGCGCAGCTGGTGCAGCAGGCGGGCGGCGCGGCGGTACTGGTGCAGCGGGTAGGCCTCGCGCAGCTCCTTGCCGAAGCGGGCGTCGCGGGTTTGCACGTCCACCGTGGCCCGGATGTGCTCATTGGAGTTGAGGTACACGTTTTCGGCCTCGTTCATGAGGGCCGGCAGCACGCTCTTAAAGGAGTCGAGCCACATGATGGTGCGCACGCCGGTTTGCGCGCGGGCCTGCTCCTTGGTGAGCTTGTAGCCTTCCCACACCAGAATATGCTCGGAGGTTTCCTTCAGAAACAGGATTTCGCGGTATTGCGGCAGCACCGCATCGGGGAAGATAACGAGGATGCTTTCCTCCTGATCAACGCCGCTGAGGTAGAACAGGTCGTTGTTCTGGCGGAAAGCCATGGTGCCGTCGGCGTTGGTCGGCAGCACGTCGTTGGAGTGGAAAATGGCCAGCGAGGCCGGCGGCAGCAGCTCGCGGAAGCGGCGGCGGTTTTCGGTGAACAGCTCGGGGGCAATGGAACCGTAGCGCATGGGGCGGGGCTTGGGTGGTGAAGACAGAAGGACGCGGCCGGGGCGCGCCGGCTGCAAGTTAGGAGAATGCCGGGAGCTGGTTTTGCCAGCCTGTTAGGACTTTTTTGATCCAGAGCGGCCCGCAGTTACGTATTATTGTACCCCGCTTCTCTCCTTTGCCTGCCTGCTGCCCTGATGCCCGAAGTTTCCTCCCGGCCCCTGCTGCTCATCCAAACTGCCTTCATCGGCGACGTGATTCTGGCCACGGCGCTGCTGGAGCACCTGCACCGCACCGAGCCCGCTACGCCCGTCGATTTTCTGGTGCGCAAAGGCAACGAGGGCTTGGTGCAGCAGCATCCGCACGTGCGGCAGGTGTTGGTATGGGACAAAAAGCAGGACAAGTACCGCGGCCTGTGGCGCCTGCAGCAGCAGATTCGGGCGGCGGGCTACGGCCGCGTCATCACGCTGCAGCGCTTCGCCTCCACCGGTTTCCTGACGGCTTTTTCCGGCGCGCCGGAGCGGATTGGCTTCGACAAGAACCCGCTGGCGCGGGGCTTCACGCGGGCCGTGCCGCACATCATCGGGGCCGGGGTGCACGAGGTGTCGCGCAACCTGCACCTGCTCGACCCCGCCTACGACGGCCCCATCCCGGCCCCGCGCCTCTACCCCACCGCCGCCGATGAAGCCGCCGCCGCGCCGTATGCCGCCGCGGGCCCTTACCTGTGCATTGCGCCCACGTCGGTGTGGTTTACCAAGCAGTTTCCACAGGAGCAATGGCTGAAGCTGCTGGCGGCCCTGCCGGCCCACTACACGGTGTACCTGCTCGGCGGCCCGCCCGACGTGGCAGCCTGCGAGGCCCTGCTGGCAGCCAGCGGCCGCGAGAAAACGCTGAACCTGGCCGGCAAGCTGAGCTTGCTGGCCTCGGCGGCCCTTATGCGCGGGGCCGTGCTCAACTACGTCAACGACTCGGCTCCCATGCACCTGTGCTCGGCGGTGGGCGCGCCTACCTGCGCCGTGTATTGCTCTACGGTGCCGTTTTTCGGGTTTGGGCCGCTCAGTCCGTTTTCGCGGGTGGTGGAAATCGAGGGCGACCTGGACTGCCGCCCCTGCGGCCTGCACGGCTACGCCAAGTGCCCGCTGGGCCACTTCCAATGCGCCTACGGCATCGAAACCCGGCAGCTACTGGCGGCTCTGGCCGAGGCGGAGCAGGCGGTAATGGGGTAAAAGAACGTCATGCAGAGGCGCAGCCGAAGCATCTCGCGTGCTGACGCCGGAGTGGTAATTCCGACAGCAGCACGCCAAACGCTTCGCCGGCGCCTTGGCATGACGGTACAGCCTGCGCGGCGTCGTACCTTTGCAACCAGCTACGCCCCGGCGTGGTTATATGGGGCCGGGGCACACTATTCCGCATCCGGCGCCCCCTACCCCAAGCCCCTACGCAATGTCTGATTACGACCTCTACGAGTTGCCGAATGGCATCCGGGTTTTGCATAAGCAAGTAGTACACACCAAAATAGCGCACTTGGGCTTTCTGCTCGACATTGGCTCCCGCGACGAGAAGCCGGCCCAGCAAGGGCTGGCGCACTTCTGGGAGCATATGGCCTTCAAAGGCACCGAGAAGCGCAAAAGCTTCCACATCCTCAACCGCCTCGAAACCGTGGGCGGCGAGCTGAACGCCTACACCACCAAGGAGAAAATCTGCTTCTACGCCTCCCTGCTCAGCACGCACTTCGAGCGGGCCTTCGAGCTGCTGACCGACCTGACGTTCAACTCGGTGTTTCCAGAAAAGGAGATTGAGAAGGAGCGCGGCGTGATTCTGGAGGAAATGAGCATGTACCAGGACGCCCCCGAAGACGCCATCATCGACGACTTCGACGACGTGGTATTCGCCAAGCACGCGTTGGGCCACAATATCCTAGGCACCCGCGAAAGTGTCAGCAGCTTCCAGCAGGCCGATTTCCGGCAGTTTCTCACGGAAAACGTGCGCACCGACCGGCTGGTGTTCAGCACCGTCAGCAACCTGCCCTTCTCGGAAGTGAAGCGCCTGGCCGATAAGTACCTGGCACCGCTGCCGGCGCAGCTGGGCGCGCGGCCCCGCACGCCGTTCAGCGGCTACCAGCGCGTCAACCAGCTGGAGCGCAAGCCCATCACGCAGGCCCACTGCCTGATCGGGGGGCCCGCCTACGCCATCGAAGACCCGCGCCGGATTCCGTTTTTCCTGCTCAACAACCTGCTGGGCGGCCCCGGCATGAACTCACGCCTCAACCTGGCGGTGCGCGAAAAGTACGGCCTGGTGTACACCATCGACTCCACCTACTCGCCCTACACCGATACGGGCCTGTTCGGCATCTACTTCGGCACCGAGAAGAAGCAGGTGAACCGCACCGTGTCGTTGGTGCAGAAGGAGTTGAAGCGGCTACGCGAGCAGGCGCTGGGCACGGCGCAGCTGCACACCACCAAAGAGCAGCTGATGGGTCAGATGGCCATGGCCGAGGAAAGCAACGGCGGTATGATGCAGCTGCTGGCCAAAAGCACCCTCGACCTGGGCCGCGTGGAGTCCATCAACGAAATCTTCGACCGGGTGCGCGCCATCACGGCTTCCGAGCTACTGGAAATGGCCAACGAGGTGCTCACCGACGAAAACCTGAGCGTGCTGCAGTACGTGCCGGAGTAAGCAGATGGCGCAGCATCCAACTCCGGTCAGGCTTGGGAACGTGCCGGAAATTTCGGCAGGACATGAGTTTCTCAATCGGGTCGAGGTAAAAGCGGCGGGTTTGCATCGGGACTTGTACAAAGGAATTTCCCGGCTGAAAGGGCATCCTGCCGAAGCCATTGTACTCTCTGGTGGCTACGAGGATGATCTGGACCTGGGCAGCGCGATTCTGTATACCGGCGAAGGTGGCAACCAGGACGGACGCCAAGTGGCTGACCAACAGTTGACGGGCGGCAATCTGGCGTTGAGCTTGAGCTTTGCGCAGCAAACACCGGTGCGCGTGATTCGCAAAGTGCAGGAAGGCAGCCTAGCATTTTATCAATACGCCGGGCTGTATTATGTCACGCAGTTCAGCCAGGAAGTGGGCCGGTCGGGGCACCGTATCTGGCGGTTTCGGCTAGAGCAGTTGCCGCAGCCAGCAGCCCCTGCCACGACCCAGGTGCAGGAACCGGAAGCCCCATATGCCCTGCCCCGGCGGCGCCAGACACTGGTGCAGCAGCTTGTGCGTGACACAGGCGTGATGCACGCCATAAAGCAGCTCTATGATTTTCGGTGCCAGGTGTGCAGTACGCGGCTGCCCGTGCCCGGCGGCGCCTATTCCGAAGCCGCCCACATCCGGCCGCTGGGTGGGACACACCACGGCCCCGACAAAGTCAGCAACCTGCTCTGTCTTTGCCCCAACCACCATGTCACCTTCGACCGGGGCGCCTGGGCCATTCAGGACGATTTTCGCCTGCTAGGCCAGCCTGGGCAGCTGACGGTAGCACCCAGTCATCATCCTCATCCGGAGCACTTGCTCTACCACCGGCGGCGCATCTATCAGCCCCTGCCGCCGGCTTCGCTTTTTGCCTGATTGCCGCATGAATTCCGAAGACTTTTTCCGCTACGCCGACCAGCACACCACACCTGAGCCGCCGCTCTTGGCGCGCCTCAACCGCGAAACCCACGTGCAGACGCTGATGCCGCGCATGCTGAGTGGGCACGCGCAGGGCCGGCTGCTGAGCATGATCAGCCACATGGTGCGGCCGCGGCGGGTACTGGAACTGGGTACTTTCACGGGCTACGCGGCCCTGTGCCTGGCCGAAGGGCTGGCGCCTGATGGCGCGCTGCACACCGTGGAGTTCAACCCCGAGCTGGAAAGCCGCATCCGGCGCTACGTGGCCGAGGCCGGCCTTACTGAGCGCCTGCACCTGCACATCGGGCGGGCCGCCGACGTGGTGCCGACGCTGGCCGAAACCTGGGATTTGGTGTTCATCGACGCCGACAAAATCAACAACGACGCTTACTACGAGCTGGTGCTGCCGCAGGTGCGGCCAGGCGGGTTCCTGCTCATCGACAACGTGCTGTGGGGAGGCAAGGTGGTGGACTCCTACGTGGTGAAGCCCTCCGACAAGGACACCCACGCCGTGCGGGCCTTCAACGACAAGGTGCAGGCCGATGAGCGGGTGGAAAACGTGTTTCTGCCCCTGCGCGACGGCCTGCTGCTCGTGCGGAAACGGTAGCAGGCGGCGGGCTTTTTTCGGCGAAGAGTAAACGCGGCAGGCGCATTTGCGTCTATTGCTCCTGGTGACGTATCTCTCCGCCGACTTTTCGCTAATGCTCAGACACTTTCTTGCCGTTATAGTACTGCTGACCGCCACGCTGGCGGCACACGCCCAATCCTCACTCAGTGGCCGTATTGTAGATGGCACCGACCAGGCGCCACTAATTGGGGCCAATGTATTGGTGCGGGGCCTGTCGGCCGACTCGGTGAAGAATGGGGCAGCGGCTGATGCCGACGGCAACTTCACGATAACCGGTCTGCCCAACGGCCGCTACCAGCTCACGATTTCGTTTCTGGGCTACCAGACGCTGCAGCGGCAGCTGACGCTGAGCGGGCAGCCGCTGGCGCTCGGCAATCTGGCGCTGGCCACCGGGGGCGTGGCCCTGAAGGGCGTGGAAGTGGTGGGCAAAGCGGCAGCCGCCATTCAGAAAGGCGACACCGCCCAGTTCAACGCCGGCTCGTTCAAGACCAACCCCGACGCCAGCGCCCAGGACCTCATCACCAAGATGCCCGGCGTGACCGTGGACCCGACCAGCGGCAAGGTGCAGGCGCAGGGTGAGCAGGTGCAGCGGGTGCTGGTGGATGGCAAGGAGTTTTTCGGCAACGACCCCGACGCCGTGCTCAAGAACATTCCGGCCGAGGTCATCGACAAGATTCAGGTGTATGACCGCGCCTCCGACCAGAGCCAGTTCACGGGCTTCGACGACGGCAATCAGCAGAAAACCATCAACATCATCACCAAGCCGCAGTTTCGCAACGGCAAGTTTGGGCGGGTGCTGGCCGGCTACGGCCCCCAGGATGACCGGTACCGGCTCAGCGGCAACCTCAACCAGTTCAAGGGCAAGCAGCGGTTGAGCGTGGTGGCCCAGAGCAACAACGTGAACGAGCAGAACTTCGGCACCGAAGACTTGCTGGGCGTGGTGGGTACCTCGTCGGGCGGGGGTGGCGGGGCGCGGGGTGGCCGCGGGGGTGGCCAGGGCGGGCGGCCCGGCGGCGGAGGCCAGGGCAGCGGCAATAACTCCGGCGACTTCTTGGTGAACCAGCAGGGCGGCATCAGCAAAACGCACGCCTTGGGCCTGAACTACTCCGATACCTGGGGCACCAAAACCGACGTGCAGGGCAGCTACTTCTTTAACCTCAGCGACAACGCGGCCCGCACCAACCTGCTGCGTCGCTACGTGGCCCCGCAGGGCTCCCAGGACGATCTGCGCTACAACGAACTGTCTCAGAATACGAGCCGCAACATCAACAACCGCTTCAACCTGCGGCTGGAGCACAAGTTCGATTCGGTGAACTCGCTGATCTGGCGGCCCAGCCTCTCGGTGCAACGCAACACCGGCAACAGCGGCCTCGACGGGCGCACGTTCCTGAGCACCGGCGACGTGGCCGGCGAAACGCAGGGCGCCAACACCAGCACCTACCGCTCGGCCCTGACGGGCATCACGGCGGCCAACCAGCTGCAGTACCGGCACCGTTTTGCCAAGCGCGGCCGCACGGTTTCGGTGGGGCTGAACACGACGTATAACGACAAGGCCGGCGACAACAACCTGCTGTCGTCGACCTCGGCGGTGGGCGGGCGCACCACGCTGCTCAACCAGTTTTCGGAGCTGACGCAGCAAGGCTGGGCCTGGACCGGCAACGTCAACTACACCGAGCCCCTCAGCCAGTTCAGCCAGCTGCAGGCCGAGTACCGCGTGTCGTACACGCCCAACGAGTCGGACAAGCGCACCTTTGATTTCTCGCCGGGCGAGCAGGCCTTTTCCCTGCTCAACGACACGCTCAGCAGCGTATTCCAGAGCCGCTACCTCACCAACTCGGGCGAGCTGACGTACCGCTACCAGAACAAGGACTTCCAGTGGACCGTGGGCACGGCCGTGCAGAACGCCCAGCTGCGCTCCGACCAGGAGTTTCCGCGCGTGGCTCTCACGGAACGTAGCTTCCTGAACGTGCTGCCCAACGCCTCGGTGCGCTACAACTTCTCGAAGCAGCAAAACCTGCGGCTCAACTACCGCACCAACACCAATGCCCCCAGCATCAGTCAGCTGCAGGAAGTGGTGAACAACGCCAACCCACTGCAGCTCACCACCGGCAACCCCGACCTGCGCCAGGAGTACCGCCACAACCTGTTTCTGCGGTATTCCTCTGCGGTGCCAGAGAAGTCCACCTCGTTTTTTGCGCTGATTGGCGGTTCCTACACTAATAACTACATCACCAACAACACCATCTACGCCGGTACCTCGCCCGTGACGGAGGGCGGTATTGTCATCCCGGTAGGCGGCCAGCTCACGCGGCCCGTCAACGTCGATCAGCAGTACACGCTCCGCTCCTTCCTGAACTACAGCCTGCCGCTGAGCTTCGTGAAGTCCAACCTTAACCTGAACGCCAACGCCACCTACTCGCAGACTCCGGGTTTGGTGTTCAGCGAGCTGAATTACAGCCGTACGCCTTCCTTTGGGCTGGGTGCGGTGCTGAGCAGCAACATCAGCCCCGAGCTGGACTTCACGCTGTCCTCGAACTCCAGCCAGAGCTACGTGCGCAACTCGCTGCTCGGCCAGGTAGACCGGCAGTACTTCCGGCAGAACACCAGCCTGCGCTTTTCCTGGATTATCGTGAAGGGCGTGACGGTGCAGTCCGACGTGACGCACCAGCTCAACCAGGGCTTGTCGGCGGGCTTCAACCAGAACTTTGTGCTCTGGAACGGCTCAGTGGGCAAGAAGCTGGGCCAGAAGCAGCAGGCTGAAATCAAGCTCTACGCCTTTGATTTGCTGGGCCAGAACAACAGCATCCAGGTCAACAACACGGCCGCTTACACCGAGGACGTGCAAACCAACATCCTGCAGCGCTACCTCATGTTGATGTTCACTTACAACATCCGCAGCTTTGCCGGCGCCGGCCCCGCCGATGCCCTACCAGGCGGCGACGCCCCCGGCGGACGGCGCGGCCCAGGCGGCTTCGGGCAGCCCGGCGGCCCGCCTCCTGGTGGCGGCATGTAGTCTGATTTAGTAGAAAAAGCGTCGGCCAAGCCGGCGCTTTTTGCATTTCCGGGAGTTTGGGCCGGAGCGGGCCGGAATTGAATTCCGGGCAGCGTGCAACCCAATCTTTTCAGAGGTAAAAGCGCCGGCAGGTTTGCGGATCGACTTGGGCTTAATGCAGTATAGCAGGGCTATTTGTGCCGATTCCCGCGTTTTTTTCTTCTACTTTGTACACGTCGGAGTCTGGTGAGCACAAGTCGCGAAGCCAGAGCTGCGCTTGTTGCCTGTCATGAAAAGAATTGTACTCGTGCTGCTTTGCTGGCTGCCGCTGCTGGCGGCCGCCCAAAGCGTATCCGTTCCGGCCACCTTCGATTTTGCCGGCCTGCACCTGCGCCTCACCGAGGGCGGCCGCCGCGCCGTGCAGCAGAAGGTCGACGCCCTGCGCAGCCATCCAGCCTCGTTTCAGGCCCGCGTGAACCTGGCTGATGCCTACTTTCCTCTCATCGAGCGGGTGTTTCAGGAAGAAGCCCTTCCGCTGGATTTCCGCTTTCTGGTTATCCAGGAAAGCGGCCTGCAGGGTGATGCCCAGAGCATCCACG